>NZ_JADBQM010000018.1:42999-43413 GCF_014895895.1 Enterobacter cloacae complex sp. P14RS | reverse complement strand
CTATCCGGTTCTAATTTATCGTGAGGCTTAACCTTACAACGCCGATGCTGTTTTGGCTGTGAGAGAGACGTTTTTTAGCCTGATTGAGATAACAGAATTTGCCTGGCGGCTTTAGCGCGGTGGTCCCACCTGACCCCATGCCGAACTCAGAAGTGAAACGCCGTAGCGCCGATGGTAGTGTGGGGTCTCCCCATGTGAGAGTAGGGAACTGCCAGGCATCAAATTTAGCGTGCTGATATGGCTCAGTTGGTAGAGCGCACCCTTGGTAAGGGTGAGGTCCCCAGTTCGACTCTGGGTATCAGCACCACTTTATACTTAGGTTAAAGTTCGGCAAGAAGTAAAAGAATTTGTCTGGCGGCTTTAGCGCGGTGGTCCCACCTGACCCCATGCCGAACTCAGAAGTGAAACGCCGTA
>NZ_JADBQM010000018.1:0-42973 GCF_014895895.1 Enterobacter cloacae complex sp. P14RS | reverse complement strand
TGAGAGTAGGGAACTGCCAGACATCAAATAAGTGAAAAGGCCATCCGAAAGGATGGCCTTTTTGCGTTTCTGCGCTGCACAAACCGTAGGCCGGGTACGGCGAAGCCGCCACCCGGCAGAGCAAACGACTAATGAATTACCTGCGATAAAAATGCTCGCGTACGTTCTGACTTCGGATGCGCAAAGAACTCATCCGGCGGTGCCTGCTCAACAATTTCGCCGCGGTCCATAAAGATCACCCTGTCAGCTACCGTTCTGGCAAAACCCATCTCATGCGTTACGCACAGCATCGTCATGCCGGATTGGGCCAGCCCAATCATGGTATCCAGTACTTCTTTCACCATTTCGGGATCCAGCGCAGATGTCGGTTCGTCAAACAGCATGATTTTGGGTTTCATGCACAGCGAACGGGCGATAGCCACGCGCTGCTGTTGCCCGCCCGAGATCTGACCTGGAAACTTATTGGCATGCTCCGCGATACGTACGCGTTCAAGGTAGTGCATCGCCAGCGCCTCCGCTTCCTGTTTCGGCATCTTTCGGACCCAAATCGGCGCAAGCGTACAGTTCTGCAGAACGGTCAGGTGTGGAAACAGATTAAAGTGCTGAAATACCATTCCCACTTCCTGCCGCACGCGTTCGATATTTCGGATATCTTCATTCAGTTCAATACCATCAACCACAATGCGCCCTTGTTGATGCTCTTCAAGATGGTTAATACAGCGAATGGTTGTGGATTTACCTGAACCGGAAGGGCCGCAAAGGACGATGCGTTCGCCCTGCTTTACCTTAAGATTGATGTCCTTCAGGACATGAAACTGTCCATACCATTTATTGACGTTTTCCAGCGTAATCATCGCGTTGGCGGTTGTCATAGTCATTTGGCTCATAATTTCCTCAGTGCGGTGTACGCCCGGTGTTAAAGCGCTTTTCCAGATGCTGGCTGTAGCGCGACATGCTAAAACAAAAGATCCAGTAGATCAGAGCGGCGAAGACATATCCCTCGGTGGACATACCCAGCCAGACAGGGTCAACGGTTGCCTGCTGCACGCTGCTAAAGAGATCGAACAATCCGATGATGATCACCAGGCTGGTATCTTTAAAGAGAGCAATGATCGTATTGACCAGCCCAGGGATAACCAGCTTGAGCGCTTGCGGAAGGATCACCAGCCCCTGCGTTTTCCAGTAACCGAGCGCCAGCGACTCCGCCGCTTCGTACTGGCCTTTAGGCAATGCCTGCAGGCCACCGCGTACAACTTCAGCGACATAGGCGGACTGGAAGAGAATCACCCCGACCAGGGCACGGATCAGCTTGTCGATCGTTGTACCTTCCGCCATAAACAGTGGCAGCATGACCGACGACATAAACAGTACGGTGATAAGCGGTACGCCGCGCCAGAACTCAATAAAGATAACGGAGAGCACGCGTACGACCGGCATTTTTGAACGGCGACCCAGGGCGAGTAAAATGCCCAACGGTAGCGCGCCAGCGATCCCTACTGAAGCGATAATCAATGTCAGCGTCAGACCACCCCACTGGCGTGTTTCAACGCGTTCCAGCCCCAGAAAACCGCCATACAGCAGCACCCAGACAATAATCGGATAAACCACCGCCCAGACGGCAATATAGCGCCCACGGTGAGGCAGCTTTTTCCAGAACATGACTGCAACAGAGAGCAGGCCGATAACCAGCGCCAGATTAATCCGCCAGCGCTGTTCGTGCGGATACAATCCATACATGAACTGACCGAAGCGCTCATGAATAAATACCCAGCAAGCGCCGGCTTTTGTGCAATCAGCTCGGGTTGAACCGACCCAGTTGGCCTGTAGAACCGCCCAGTTCAGCAGGGGAGGAATCAATTCCCACATTAGCCACAGGCAGACAATCGTCAGCAGGCTATTACTCCAGCTGGAGAAGAGATTCTTGCGTGCCCAGAGAATAAAACGTCCACCCGTCGAGCTGGCAGGGCGCGAGGAGTGCGACAGTATCGCTTTTGTCATCATAGATCCTTAGCGCTCGACCAGTGCTATACGACGGTTATAAAGGTTCATCAGCAACGAAATAGCCAGACTGATGATTAGATAGACGGACATAGTGATGGCAATGGTTTCTATGGCCTGTCCGGTCTGGTTAAGCACGGTTCCGGCGAAGAGAGACACCATATCCGGATAACCAATGGCAGCTGCCAGCGATGAGTTTTTGACAATGTTGAGATACTGGCTGGTCAGGGGCGGAATGATCACCCGTAAAGCCTGCGGAATAATAACCTGGCGAAGCGTCACGGTATTCGGCAAACCGAGTGAACGTGCCGCCTCGTGCTGCCCGTAAGGCACGGCCTGGATCCCGGAGCGGATGATTTCCGCAATAAACGCGGAGGTATAAATTGAAAGCGCCAGCGTGAGTGCTGCCAGTTCAGGAATTAACACCATACCACCCTGGAAGTTGAATCCGCGTAGGTGAGGAATATCCCAGTGCAAGGCTGCACCAAAAAGCCAGTGAGCAACTAACGGTAAGCCAACAATCAGCGCAGCGGCAACTGGCCATGTTTTACGAAGCTGTCCGGTTTTAATCTGATGCTTACGGTTATAGCGGAACAGGCCGACGGAAATCGCGAGCGCAACAATAATGGCGACGATAAAGGCGTAAATCCCTTCGGCCACCTGCGGAGAGGGAATGTATAACCCACGATTACTCAGGAAAAACAGCTCAAACGCATCGACGGCCTGGCGGGGACCGGGAAGATTACGCAGCACCGCGAAATACCAGAAGAAGATCTGCAGCAGCGGTGGGATGTTGCGAAACGTCTCAATATAGATGGTGGAAAGCTTTCGCAGCAGCCAGTTTTCAGAAAGACGCGCCAGCCCAATAAAGAAGCCCAGGATGGACGCGAAGACAATACAAAGTGCCGATACCAACAGCGTATTCAGTAAACCGACCACAAACACGCGTCCGTACGTGTCACCCTCCTGATAGTCGATAAGGTGCTGAACAATCCCAAAGCCCGCGCTGCGATCCAGAAACGCAAAACCGGAGGTGATACCGCGATTATTCAGGTTAGTGATGGTGTTATGGATGAGATACACGGCGATAAGAACAACCGCAACAATAGCAATAATCTGGAATAGCCAGGCGCGGACCGCGGGATGAGAAAAGGATAGCGATCCTTTTACGGCTGAGCGGCGATGGGACATAAAGAAACCTCAGTAACCATGACTCTGGAGTGGGCACTGCCCGAGCAGTGCCCGTTACAGCTATGACTTAACGTACTGGTGGCGCGTACTGAATACCGCCGTTATTCCAGAGATTGTTCTGGCCGCGTTTGATCTTCAGCGGGCTTTCCGATCCCACGTTACGCTCGAAGATCTCTGCGTAGTTACCCACCTGTTTGATGATGTTGTAAGCCCACTTGTTATCCAGCTTCAGATCCTTGCCAAAATCACCTTCTTTACCGAGCAGGTGCGCCATATCCGGGGTGGAAGGATTCGCCGCTTTCTCATCAACGTTTTTCGAGTTGATGCCCATCTCTTCTGCATTCAGCATGGCAAACAGCGTCCAGCGAACGATAGAGAACCAGTCTTCATCGCCACGACGCACAACCGGTCCGAGAGGTTCTTTGGAGATCACTTCAGGCAGGACAATCCATTCCGCCGGATTGCTCAGCTTAATGCGTAAGGCATACAACTGTGACTGGTCAGAGGCCAGGGTGTCGCAGCGACCGGATTCCAGCGCTTTGGCTGATTCATCCGAGCGGTCGAAAGTCACAGGGGTGTATTTCATCTTATTTGCTTTGAAATAATCCGCGACGTTCAGCTCGGTATCGGTACCCGCCTGGATACACACGGTGGCGCCATCCAGTTCTTTGGCGCTTTTCAGGCCCGCTTTATTGTGGGTCAGGAAGCCGATGCCGTCATAGTAGGTCACGCCCGTAAATGACATCCCCATACCTGCATCGCGGGAGGAGGTCCAGGTGGTATTACGCGAGAGCATGTCAACCTCGCCGGACTGCAGCGCCGTAAAGCGCTCTTTCGCCGTCAGCGGGGTGTATTTTACTTTGCTGTCATCACCAAAAACCGCTGCTGCGACGCCACGGCAGACATCCACATCAATACCGGTAAATTTGCCGTTCGCATCGGCATAAGAGAAGCCAGGCAGACCGTCGCTGATACCGCATTGAACAAAACCTTTCTTTTTAACGGCATCCAGAGTCGTTCCCGCATGGGCTTGACCGGCTATGGCAAACAACATGCCTGCAGCGGTCAGGCTGGCTATCATCGTCTTTTTCATAATGGATCCTGTGTGGCGAAATTTATTGTTATAGAAGCGTTTTTAAGCGCTTAACCTGTCTGTGGCATTGGCCAACGTTTATAAAGCAAACGTAATGCCAGTTTTGAGTTCAGCGAGATAAGAGAAAACTGAACGCTTAATGCAGAGTGTAGACAGGCTTAAATAAAATGAGCGCCCCGAAACAGTGCGAAATTACAACCTGTGCCACAAATTGGAGCAAAAGTTTTAACCGGGATGAAATAAAAAGGAGAGATAGTTTCTCAGGTGAATATTGGCAGAGTATTCAATAGTATTAATGTATGAAAATCATCAGAGATAAGAAAAAGGTGTTGATAGCGGTTGGTTGAAATGAAATATAAGAATAAATGCGGAACTTTGTTATTTATTAGAAAATGATGAACTCATTAAAAGCAAAAGCGCGGCCGGAGCCGCGCTTTCTGAACAGATGTTACTTCGTCAGGGCAACAATACCTAACGTTAAACCCGCTACTGCGGCAGCGCCGCCGGCGATGGCACCCGCTGTTTCCCAGTTGTCCTGGGTGGTGCCTTTCATACAGGTATTGGTATGAACCAGTCGGCCCTGATCATCGTAAACCGGTACACAAGGAGAGTCGTGCGCGCAACCAGCAAGCAGCGCAGCGAGAAGTGCAACGGAAATGAATCTTTTCATGATGTTACCTCAGTATTATTTCTTATTCGCTACAAAGCCAGGAGGGCTATTAACGAACTGGAGATTATTTTACCACCAGGGTAAGTTCCCGTTACACGTGGAATAATCTCAAATTATGTAGTTTGTAAAAATCATGGAGAAAAAGCATTTTCTGGATAAATTCATGGAGAAATTATGGAGTCGCAAGAGGGCGCTTTTACTTAACGCAAACTCATGAATTTTTAATATGCGATTCAATAATGACTAATCCATTGTTTATATTAAAATAAAAAAGGCACCAAACGGTGCCTTCAGGGATACGTTAATCCTTATGGTTGGTAAACCGTCTCCGGACAACCACAAAGAAAACGGGCACAAAGAAAATAGCCAGAAGCGTTGCGGAAAGCATGCCTCCCATCACACCCGTACCGACGGCGTTTTGCGCTCCGCTCCCGGCTCCGGTGCTAATTACCAGCGGCATGACGCCAAGAATGAAGGCCAGGGAGGTCATCAGGATCGGGCGAAGGCGCATTCTTGAGGCTTCCAGCGTGGCCTCAATGATACCTTTACCTTCTTTATCCATCAGGTCCTTAGCAAATTCGACGATCAGGATGGCGTTTTTCGCCGATAACCCAATCGTTGTCAGCAGGCCGACCTGGAAATAGACGTCATTGTTTAACCCGCGCAGCGACGCTGCGAAAAGAGCCCCGATGACGCCTAACGGCACAACC
This sequence comes from Enterobacter cloacae complex sp. P14RS, assembly GCF_014895895.1. NCBI lineage: Bacteria > Pseudomonadati > Pseudomonadota > Gammaproteobacteria > Enterobacterales > Enterobacteriaceae > Enterobacter > Enterobacter cloacae complex sp. P14RS. The sequence goes on along the minus strand of NZ_JADBQM010000018.1, from coordinate 37,311 downwards.
AGCATGACAGAGAAGGGTATGGACCAGCTTTCATACAGTGCAGCCAGGCACAGGAACACCACGATCAGTGAAATGGCGTACAGTGCAGGCGCCTGGTTACCGGAAAGGCGTTCCTGATAAGACATTCCCGTCCAGTCATAGCCGATGCCGGAAGGCAGTTTTGCCGCCAGGCTTTCCATCATCACCATGGCCTCACCGGTACTTTTCCCTGGGGCTGACTCACCGAGGATCTCCATGGACGGCATGCCGTTATAGCGTTCCAGACGAGGAGAGCCGTAAACCCAGTGAGCGCTGCTAAAGGATGAGAACGGCACCATTTCCCCATTCGCGCTGCGCACGTAGAGATTATTGATGTCCCCCGGCAACATACGGAATTTCGCATCCGCCTGGACGTAAACTTTTTTCACGCGGCCATGATCGATAAAGTCATTCACATAGGTACCACCCAATGCCGTCGATATCGTCTGGTTGACGTCAGAAATGCTAATACCCAGCGCCTGCGCTTTCTCCTGATCGACATCCAGTTTGAACTGCGGTGTATCCTCCAGGCCGTTAGGACGCACGCGAACCAGCAGGTCAGGGTGCTCTTTCACCATGCCGAGCAGCTGATTACGCGCCTGCGTCAGCTGGGTATGCCCCAGGTTTGCCTGATCGATAAGTTCAAAGTCGAAGCCCGTTGCGGTTCCCAGTTCGATAATGGCAGGCAGGTTAAACGGAAATACAAGGCCGTCTTTAATCTGGCTGAACGCTTTTGTCGCTCGGCCCACGATGGCCTCAACGCTATTTTTCTCCCCAGAACGTTCTTCCCAGGGTTTCAGGCTGACGAAGGCGATACCGGAGTTCTGGCCCTGACCGCTAAAGCTAAAGCCGTTAACGGTAAAGACGGATTCAACGTTCGCTTTCTCTTGGGTCAGATAGTAGTCCTGAACCTGGTCGAGAACCTGCTGAGTACGCGTCTGGGTCGCACCCGCCGGGAGTTGAACCATCGTCATAAATACCCCCTGATCCTCTTCAGGCAGGAAGGAGGTAGGTAAGCGCAGGAACAGCACCGCCATCCCACCGACAATAAGGACGTACACCACCAGATAGCGGCCGGTCTTACGCAAAATACCGCTTACGCTGTTGCTGTAGTGCTCCACGCTCTTATCAAAGAGCGCATTGAACCAGCCAAAGAACCCCCCTTTCTTCTCATGATGATCGCCAGAGATGGGCTTAAGCAGCGTTGCGCAGAGTGCGGGCGTCAGGATCAGCGCAACCAGCACGGAGAGCGCCATGGCGGAAACGATAGTCAGCGAGAACTGGCGATAGATGGCGCCCGTCGAGCCACCAAAAAAGGCCATCGGGACAAAGACCGCCGAGAGAACCATCGCGATCCCCACCAGCGCGCCCTGGATCTGCTCCATCGACTTCTGCGTGGCCTCTTTGGGCGGCAGCTTGTCCTCTACCATCACGCGCTCAACGTTCTCGACCACCACGATGGCGTCATCAACGAGTAGCCCTATCGCCAGTACCATCCCGAACATCGTCAGGGTGTTGATGGAGAAACCGAACGCCGCAAGAACTGCGAAGGTACCCAGCAGAACCACCGGCACCGCGATAGTCGGAATGAGCGTCGCGCGCAGGTTTTGCAGGAACAGATACATGACCAGGAAGACCAGAACGATCGCTTCAAACAGGGTCTTCACCACTTCATGAATAGAAATTTTCACAAAAGGCGTGGTGTCATAGGGATAGACGACCTTCAACCCCTGCGGGAAGAACTGTTGCAGTTGCGCCAGTTTGCTCTTGATGGCTGCCGCGGTATCCAGCGCGTTTGCCCCGGTTGCCAGCTTAATCCCCAGGCCGGTTGCGGCCTGCCCGTTGATTTTGGTCACCATATTGTAGTTTTCGCCGCCGAGCTCAATGCGAGCGACATCCTTCAGGTGAACCATCGAGCCGTCCTGGTTCACCTTGAGCGTCACGCGGCCAAACTCTTCCGGTGATTTCAGGCGAGTTTGCGCGATGATGGAGGCATTCAACTGCTGTCCAGGAACCGATGGCGTACCGCCCAGCTGACCTGCCGCTATCTGGTCGTTCTGCGTTTTCAGCTGGTTGATAATATCCAGCGGCGTCAGCTGGTATTTATTCATCGCGTTGCTGTCGAGCCAGATGCGCATCGCATACTGGGCGCCAAACAGCTGAACGTCGCCGACACCCGTCGTTCGGCTGATAGCATCTTTGACGTTCGAGGCGACATAGTCGGAGATATCATCCTGAGTGAGGTTTTTGTTGTCCGAAACAAAACCGGCGACCAGCAGGAAGCTGCTGCTGGATTTCTCAACGCCAATCCCTTGCTGCTGTACCTCTTGCGGCAGCAGCGGCATGGCGAGCTGCAGTTTGTTCTGCACCTGCACCTGGGCGATGTCCGGATCCGTTCCTGACTCAAAGGTCAATGTGATGGTGACATTACCTGCTGAATCGCTGGTGGAAGACATGTACATCAGGTTGTCGATACCGTTCATGTTCTGTTCGATAACCTGGGTCACGGTATCCTGCACCGTCTGGGCATCAGCGCCGGGGTAGGTCGCAGAAATCGCCACGGCTGGCGGAGCAATCGTCGGATACTGGGCGACGGGCAGTTTGAGAATGGCCAGCCCGCCTGCAATCATCAAAATGATGGCAAGTACCCAGGCGAAAACCGGCCTTTGAATAAAGAAATTAGCCATGTCGTCGTTCCTTAACTGGCGGGAGTCGTGGTGGTATCTGGCGTGGCGACGACGGTAGCCCCTGGTCTGACTTTTTGTAATCCGCTGACAATCACGCGGTCACCGTTTTTCAGCCCTTCCGTCACCAGCCAGCGGTCGCCAATGGCCTGAGGCGCAACGACGGTACGTGATTCAACCTGGTTTTTATCATTAACCACCAGCACGGTTGCGTCGCCTCGCGGCGTTCGGGTCACGCCCTGCTGCGGAACCAGAATGGCATCTGGCTGTGTGCCTTCATCAATTCGGGCGCGAACGAACATCCCCGGTAACAGCAGGTGTTGAGGATTCGGGAAAATGGCGCGCAGCGTGATTGAGCCGGTGCTTTCATCCACCGTAACGTCGGAGAACTGTAGGGTGCCTTTCAGCGGATAGGGCTGACCATTCTCCATCAGCAGCTCAACGCTGCTGGCCGTGTCGCCTTTTTGCAGGCTCGTCTGCTTCAGGCGCATAAATTCATTGCTCGACTGGGTCACATCGACATAAATCGGATCAAGCTGCTGGACCGTCGCCAGCGCTGCGGCCTGCCCGTTCGTCACGAGCGCCCCTTCCGTCACGCTGGATTTGCCGATGCGGCCATCGACAGGGGACGTTACTTTGGTATACGCAAGGTTGATACGTGCGCTTTCAACGCCCGCTTTTGCGGCGACAACGCTGGCATCTGCCTGCTGGGCCGTGGCCACGGCTTGGTCATACTCTTGTTTGCTGACATACTGTGTTCCCACCAGTGGGAGATAACGTTTCACCGTCAGGTGTGCAATATTGGCCGCCGCCTGCGCCTTTGCCAGCTCGCCTTTCGCGCTGTCGTAAGCCGCCTGATAGGTCGCAGGATCAATTTGATAAAGTGAGTCCCCAGCTTTTACATCGCTACCTTCCGTGAAGTTGCGACGCAGAATGATACCGCTAACCTGTGGACGAACCTCCGCAACGCGGAACGCATCTGTTCTGCCCGGGAGTTCAGTTGTGACGGCCAGCGGCGCACTTTTCACGATATGGACGCTGACCTGAGGCGCCTGTGCATGTTGTTGTTGATTTTCCTGGCCATCGCATCCAGTGAGCAGTACAGCGCAGACAATGAAACCGGCTAAGGGTAAACGTCTGAAATGATTCGTCATGACTGTTCCTTTAAATACCCATTAACCGATGTTTGCCGTAGATCGGTCGTGGGGCAGAGGGAAAAATAAAATGTAGCTGCGTATAATAATGAGGGTATTTAATGTTTTTTAATTTATAAGTGCGAATGACGAGGCCTGAGAAGAAAATCAGAATCAGTCCCGTAGAAAATACGGCTATACTTCTGCCCGCTAAATCAGGCTAATAGAGCTTAATCGGTAAATTTATTCATTTCGTGAATTTAATTCCGGGCATGTATTTAGATTGTTTATAGATAAAGTAAATTGACTTTTTTTGTGCAAAATTAAAACGGCTTTTAGTGAATACTTCCAGCCATCCGAACCTGATGTTATGTATATACCCAGTGAGTAAAGAGTAGCTGTCAATGGCGCGTAAAAAGAAAGAAGAGGCTCAACAAACCCGACAGCAGTTGATTGAGGCGGCTATCGGGCAGTTTGCGACGCGAGGCGTAGCCAGCACGACGCTGACGGATATCGCCGATGCCGCAAAGGTTACGCGTGGTGCTATCTACTGGCACTTTACCAGTAAAGCAGAGATATTTAATGCCATTTGGGAACAGCAATTACCGCTACGTGACATCATTCGCGACAGGCTTTCTCTCTCCGAAAATGATGATCCGTTGTTAATACTTCGTGAGCAATTCATTACTGCGCTTCAGTATATCGCACGCGAACCCCGTCAATGTGCGCTATTACAAATTTTGTATCATAAATGTGAATTTACTAGCGATATGATTTCAGAGGATGAAATTCGGAAACGTATTGGGTTCAATTATGATTCTTTGCGCGTTACGCTGGAAAAATGTATTTCTCGAAACATCATTTCGTCGCAGGTGAACGTTGAGCTGACCATGATCGTATTCCACGGTTTTTTTAGCGGCATCATTAAAAACTGGTTAATGAATACCGACAGTTTTAATCTTTATCAACAGGCGCCAGCCCTGGTCGACAGCATTCTGGCGACACTCCCTCTCTTGCGCGTGTCGCCTCATAATGATTACGGCTCAGCGCCTGGCAACATTTCACCCCGTGCACAAAGCGCCTCGATGGTCTGCGCGCTGGCGGGTTTACCTAACAGATAACCCTGTAAGGTATTACAGCCCAGCTCCGTCAAAAAGGCTTGCTGCGCTTCGGTTTCCACACCTTCGGCCACGACTTTCAGGTTGAGCGTTTTCGCGAGGGCCACAATCGCAGAGACAATGGTGGCATCCTCGCTTTCACCGCTTAACTCTTTCACAAACGCTCTGTCTATCTTCAGTTCACAGGCCGGTAAACGCTTGAGATACAGCAGGCTCGAATATCCGGTCCCAAAATCATCAATCGAGGCTTTCACCCCAGCATCCGTCAGCTCTGTCAGCACCCGCACGCTCTCATCTGGGTTGCTCATCGCCGTAGTTTCCGTGACTTCCAGGATCAACATTTCCGGCGGGACGTGATGACGCTCCAGGCAGTCGAGCACTGTTTTAACCAGCGAGGGTTGTTCGAACTGCAATGTCGACAGGTTTACTGCCATTGACCAGTTTCGATGCCCCTGCAGATGCCATTTTCTCAGCTGGCGACAGGCTTCATTGAGCACCCAGTTACCAATAGGGATGATAAGCCCGGTTTTTTCCGCCAGCGGCAGGAAAAGATCCGGCGTCAGTAAACCCTGCTTCGGATGCTGCCAGCGCAGCAGCGCTTCAAACCCGAGGAGAGGGCCCGCGGGCGCGTGAAACTTTGGCTGATAAAGCAGGCGCAGTTCATTACGATCGACGGCCATCCACAGATCGTTCATTAACTGAAGATGGGTCTGCGCCAGAGTGTTCATGGAGGGCTGGAAAAAGTGATAGCCGTTTCGGCCCATATACTTGGTGTGATACATCGCCGCGTCGGCGTTAAACATCAGCTCACGTTCGGTTTTGCCGTCGTGAGGGTACAGGGCGATACCAATGCTAAGCGTTACCACCAGTTCGTAGGGGTCGAGAGTGAACGGGCTATCGATCGCCCGCACCAGCGAATTTGCCAGCGAGGCCGCATCGTCCGGACCTTCTCCCTCAGCCAGCAGAACAAACTCATCGCCGCCAATGCGTGCAAGGGTAAACTGGCCCTTCAGGAGATGCAGCAGACGCTGCGTAACGGCGACCAGCAGCCTGTCACCGACATCATGGCCGTAGGCGTCATTGATGGCTTTAAAACCGTCAAGATCCATGAACATCAGGGCGAAATGGGTACCTTCACGGTCAGCTTTGCTGATGGCCTGATCGAGCCGGTCCTCCAGCAGGATACGGTTGGGCAGACGCGTCAGCGTATCGTGCAGCGCCAGCTGCGCAAGTTCCCGGTTCGCTTCTGCCAGCGACGAGGCCAGAAGGGCGGTTCGTGCCTGCAGGCGGGCATCCAGCATCGACACCAGCAGGGTGATCCCAAGAATAGAGAGAGCAACGACGCTGACCAGCACGGCCAGCCAGCTGCCGTTAATACCCTGATGGTGAACCATGGTGGACATTGGAAACTGCGCGGCCTTCATCCCGGCGTAGTGCATACCGGCGATAGCAATTCCCATCGTGATGGCAGCACCCAGGCGCATCAGCACCACCTGAGCGGCTTCATGACGCAGGCGGAAGGTCAGCCACAATGCTGCAAGCGAAGCGGCAAGCGCAATCACGACCGAAATGGCCACCCACAGCGTATCCCAAACGATCCCCGGCCTCACCTCCAGCGCCGCCATACCGGTGTAATGCATGGCAACAATGCCGATTCCCATCACCAGAGCGCCGGGGAGCAGGCGGCGCATGCGCAGCTGTTCACAGCTGACGAGCCATAGCGCAAACAGTGACGACCCCACGGCGATGACCATAGATAAAATCGTCAGGGTCGCGTTGTAGCTCATGCTCATGGAGAGATCCATCGCCAGCATGCCGATAAAGTGCATGGCCCATACGCCAATGCCCATCGCAACACCGCCTCCCGCCAGCCAGACGCGCGCTGCGACGCCCTGACTCCCGGCGACACGTGCAGCCATATTCAGCGCGGTGTAAGCAGCAAGGATGGCAACAGCAAAGGAGAGGGCTACAAGGATAGGGTTGTATTGGCTAACCAGCATGGTCGGTTCTACTCGAGTATGACGTTACGCAGGAGAGGTTGAGAAGGGCGAGACATTATCACCGTCAGGTAACGGCTCAAAGGGATTTAAATCCCCGTTTTTAGTGGGTAATACGGGGAGGTTGGTGACGGCAGGGTGTTAATCGAGTTCTGAACAGTTCACTAATTTCAGCGGATTGACGGAGTTCATATTGCGGCACTTGTCGGTTTCGGTGCTCATCAGTTCAATCCACTGCATCAGGAGGGCATCGAATAGAAAAACGGAGATTGCAAAGACGACCAGCCACCAGTATTTACGAATCATTGTGTCATTCCGCGAGAAGAGAGCCACTGAAGTGGTGGAAATATACACGAAAAGAAGCGGTTTAAAAGCGGGATAAGCAAAGGTTTACAAAGCGTTGACGGTGAAAGAAGAAGACAATAAAAAAGGCGCATCCCCATGCCAGGTAGCGCCTTTTTAAACAAGCATTTAACTGATTAGTATCAGTTCATGCCATATTTTTTCAGTTTCTTACGCAGAGTACCACGGTTGATACCCATCATCAGCGCAGCGCGGGTCTGGTTACCGCGGGTGTATTGCATCACCATGTCCAACAGTGGCTGTTCAACTTCAGCCAGTACCAGCTCATACAGGTCATTAACATCCTGACCATTCAGTTGAGCAAAATAGTTCTTCAGTGCCTGTTTAACCGAGTCACGCAGGGGCTTTTGAGTTACCTGATCCTGAGAGTTAACGGTAGAAACGGTCAGTACGTCAGAATTTACGCGTTGTTCGAACATAGTTCTGTCAGCTCTTTATTTCATTACGCAAGATTTTCGAAGTATGCCTCCAACGCCTCCAGCTGTTCGCTGGCATCCTCAATGGCGTTGAATGTGCGCCGAAACTGGTCATCTGGAGCGTGCTCCTGGAGATACCAGGAGACGTGTTTACGCGCAATTCGGTACCCTTTTGCCTGACCGTAGTGGTCATGCAGTTCCCGAACATGCGAACAAAGCAAGCGCTTTACCTCTGCCAGAGGCAGTGGGGCAAGCAGCTCCCCAGTGTCCAGATAATGCTGGATTTCCCGGAAGATCCAGGGTCTTCCCTGAGCTGCACGTCCTATCATCAGAGCATCAGCTCCCGTATAGTCGAGTACAGCCCTGGCTTTAAGCGGGTCAGTTATGTCGCCATTCGCGATAATCGGAATGGAAACCTTCTGCTTAACTGCCCGAATGCTGTCGTATTCAGCTTCACCATTGAACAAACAGGCGCGAGTGCGTCCGTGGATGGTCAGGGCCTGAATACCACAATCTTCGGCCAGTTGGGCAATCTCTACACAGTTACGGTGTTCCGGCGACCAACCCGTGCGAATCTTCAACGTAACAGGAACGTCCACTGCGCTGACAACCGCCGTCAGGATAGCTTTCACCTGGTCGGGGTATTGCAGAAGGGCTGAACCTGCAAGCTTGCGATTCACCTTTTTGGCCGGGCAACCCATATTGATATCAATAATCTGGGCACCACTTTCCACGTTAATACGCGCGGCATCTGCCATCTCTTCAGGCACGCTTCCGGCAATTTGCACGGTGCGAATACCTGGTTCATCAATGTGCACCATCCGAAGGCGGGATTTATCGCTTTCCCAAACCTGCGGGTTAGACGACATCATCTCGGATACGGTTAAACCGGCTCCCATCTCATAGCACAGCGTCCTGAACGGCCGGTCGGTAATACCTGCCATTGGGGCTGCGATCAGGCGATTTCTAAGCTGGTGGTGTCCGATGCGCATGAGTTAAGAAATGACCATACTGTGACTGCAAGGCGGCGTATATTACGCATTTTTTGCACGAGATGAAAGGCCAAACTTTGAACAATCCACTGTTGTAGATCAAGGAATCGCCACGCAATCTTTTCGTTTAAAATTATTCATTATTGAAATCATTGGGTTATGCGCTGATGGCTATTTTATGTGCGCTTACAATTTCCCGTAACTTCTCATCATTTCTGAATAAATGCGACAGATGAGCGGGATAATCTGCTGTTTTTAACAGCAGATTTCCCCACTTCTTTGCGATCTGCGTCGCATTTTAGAACATGATCTCAGGGCAAAAAATAGACGTTATTCGAGGATAACACGACCATGGAGGGACTGTACCGGCCGGTTATTATCGTGATGCATTGTGTGGGTGAATTTCTCGAGCTGCCCGGCGGAGACCGTCAGAGGATGCTTAAGCACGATCCAGGTGACGCCTTCTGAACACGGTGGCGTTGTCAGCGAGCCGCTAAAGCGCCAGTACGTTTTATCTTCCGGCAGCAGCTTATTCAGGTTGAGCTCCTGCTTGATGGAGACGTTCAGCTCAGCCTGCTGAGGCATAACGTCCCACAGTTTATCAAGCTCACGGTTCTCTGCCCCTTTGTCGAACATGACCGCGACCACCGCCAGTTCCCCCTTCGCATTTTTATGCACAAGGTGCATTTCCATCGCGTAATGCTTGCCGTGCACGGTGTTTTCGCTCGGCGCGTGGAAGTGGAACTGCTGTAATGTCCAGGTTTGCTTATCCAGCGTGATAGTGTCGCGAGTGTCGGCCTCCTCGCTTGCCTGAATGGTATGGCCATTGTTTGTCAGCGTCACAGGGCCGTCAACGTAGTGCGTTTGCAGCGGGGAGAGATGGGCGTTAGCGGTTGAATCAATATCAATGGGAGACTGGTTCATTCCACTGTTACAGGTCTTGTACGCTTCATCCAGTTCACCCCAGTGCTCCGGTGAACTTTCTCCTTTGTAGCTCCAGTGTGATGCGCATGCTGAAGCCGAGATCATGCTCAGCGCTAACAGCGCTGCCTTGCTATAAACGTGTTTCATAATATTCTTCCCGTGAATTTTTATTATCCAAATCAAAATTTATCAATATGATTTGTGTGGTTATTTTACCGGAGGCAGGCCAGGGGCGGGAGGAATATTGAGGAGAAAAGGCGTGGTCAGAGGACCACGCCAAATGCTTATTTCTTACGACCGGTAATGCGGCACCACTCTTCTTTCTCGACGACCGGGTCGAGCGCAAAGAGATCGGCGTAGGCTTCGCAAACGCTCTCCGCCTGGCTTGCCAGAATGCCGGAAAGTCCCAGCAGGCCACCCTCAACCGGCAGCACGCTGATTAATGGCGCCAGTTCACGCAGTGGGCCCGCGAGAATGTTTGCGACCACCACATCGGCTTTCATGGCTTCTGGCTGCGCTTCCGGCAGGTAGAGCTCCAGACGATCGGAGACGCCGTTACGCTCGGCATTATCGCGGCTGGCCTGAATGGCCTGCGGATCGATATCGATCCCGATGGCTTTCGCCGCGCCCAGTTTCAGGGCGGCAATCGCGAGGATCCCGGAACCGCAGCCGAAGTCGATCACCGTCTTACCTTCAAGATCCAGACCATCCAGCCACTGCAGACACAGAGACGTGGTTGGATGGGTGCCGGTGCCAAACGCCAGGCCTGGGTCAAGCATCACGTTCACCGCGTTTTCATCGGGAACCTCGCGCCAGCTTGGGCAGATCCACAGACGTTTGCCGAACTGCATCGGATGGAAGTTGTCCATCCACTCGCGTTCCCAGTCTTTGTCTTCCAGCTGTTCGATTTTATGCGCGAAGCCTGCACCCAGCAGCGGATGGTTTCCCAGAATCGCCACCACCTCTTTCATGTCGGTTTCGGCATCGAACAGGCCGATCACGTCGGTATCACCCCACAGGCGCGTTTCGCCCGGCAGCGGTTCAAAGACCGGCGTGTCGTGCGTGTCCTGAAAGGTGATGGAGACAGAGCCGGCTTCCATCAGCGCATCGCTTAGCTCTTCGGCGTTCGCGCCGGTTGTGTTCAGTTTTAGTTGGATCCACGGCATGGCAAAACTCTTTATTTATCAGTAGAAATCATAGCGGGTTGTGGGGCGGGCTGACCGAAACGGTTCCCCACCACAAACGCCAGTAAACTTAGCAGTAACGAAGGCACAATCGGATGGAAGCCCAGATACTGAATCTTAAATGTCGCAAGGATGGCATACAGCACACCGCCAACAATCATCGCGCTCAGCGCGCCTGCAGCGTTCGCGCGTTCCCAGTAAAGACCTAATACCAGCGGCCACAGGAAAACGGCTTCAAGCCCACCAAACGCAAGCAGGTTCAGCCAGATGATCATCTCCGGCGGACGCCATGCAGCTAACATCAGCAAAGCTCCTAACACCAGCGTAATGACGGCAGACATCCGCTTCAGGCGACGTTCATTTTCAACCTGCTCAGGGCGCAGGTTCAGATAGAGATCTTTAATGATCGTAGCGGAACTTTGCAGTAACTGGGCGTTAATGGTCGACATAATGGCGGCCATTGGCGCTGCGAGGAAAATGCCGGCGGCGAAGGGCGGCAGCACTTTAACCATCAGCGTCGGGATCACCAGATCCGGCACGGTAAGGTCGGGAATCACCGCGCGCCCTAATGCACCTGCCAGGTGCATACCAAACATCAGGACCGCGACTACAATCGTCCCGATGATGATGCCCTTGTGAACGGCTTTACTGTCTTTATAGGAGATACAGCGCACGGCGGTATGCGGCAGACCAATCACCCCGAAGCAGACTAACACCCAGAACGAGGTCATAAAGGTCGGCGAGAGGATATCATCCGCGCCCTGCGGTGAAATCAGTTTCGGGTCAATCGCTTCCAGGGTTTCCACCGCATGAGTGAGTCCACCCGCGGCATGAACAATCCCCACCAGCAGAACAATCGTGCCGATGAGCATGACCATTCCCTGCAGCGTATCGTTCAGCACGCTGGCGCGGAACCCGCCAAACGCGGTATAGAGCGCGATGCTTACCCCGAAGATAAGCAGGCCTGTCTCGTAAGGGATCCCGGCCGCCGTTTCCAGCAGGCGTGCCCCGCCGATAAACTGTACGGTCATCGCGCCAATAAAGGCGACCAGCAGGCTTAAGCTCGCCAGCCACACCAGTAAGCGGCTCTGGTAACGGGCAAACAGCATGTCGTTGAGCGTGACGGCATTATAGCGGCGCGCCAGAATGGCAAATTTCTTACCAAGAATACCGAGGGAGAGCCAGACGGCAGGCAGCTGGATCATCGCCAGCAGTACCCAGCCTAACCCGTACTTGTAGGCCGCACCGGGGCCGCCAATAAACGAGCTGGCGCTGATATAGGTCGCGGTCAGCGTCATTGCCAGCACAACGCCGCCCATCGAACGGCTGCCGAGGAAATACTCGTTCAGAAAAGCACCGGTCGTTCTTTTGCGCATGGCGTAAATGGATAAACCAAACACGACCAGCAGGTATGCGACAAGCGGCAGAATGACTTCAAGCTGCATCATCGTCCTCCAGCGGAATATCGCGATAGATGAATTTCACCATTGCCCAGCACAGCAGGATAAACACCAGCGGTACCAGCAGGCAGGCCATTTCGAACCAGTGCGGCAGGCCGGTGATGCCAATAGCGGAGTCAGGTAAGTAAGCAGTTACTAACCATGCAGCAAGATAGAGAAGGGTCAGCCACAGCGCCCAGCGCGCTTCTTTATGGGCCTGAACAAAACGTTTGTCCATTTTTTGTCCCTTGTGGATGCAGAAAGCGGGGATTGTACATGATGGGGCTTTGCGATCCCCAGAAATAAAAAAGGCCGGATAATCCGGCCTTTTAGCAACACAGCTCTCTTACTTCTCGTTCAGGCCGAGTTTTTTCTCCAGGTAGTGGATATTCGTTCCACCATTCTGGAAGTGCTCGTCGCTCATGATACGCATCTGCAGATCAACGTTGGTTTTAATACCGTCGATGATCAGCTCCTGCAGGGCGTTCTTCATGCGGGCAATGGCCACGTCACGGTTTTCGCCGTAGCAGATGAGCTTGCCGATCATTGAGTCATAGTACGGCGGTACGGTGTAGCCGGCGTAGATATGAGACTCCCAGCGCACGCCAAAACCACCCGGCGCGTGGAAACGCGTGATTTTACCCGGGCTTGGCAGGAACGTGTTCGGGTCTTCGGCGTTGATACGGCACTCTACCGCATGGCCTTTCACCACAACTTCTTCCTGCTTGATGGACAGAGGCTGACCGGCTGCGATACGCAGCTGCTCTTTGATCAGGTCAACGCCGGTGATCATTTCGGTAACCGGGTGTTCAACCTGAATACGGGTGTTCATCTCAATGAAGTAGAACTCGCCGTTTTCGAACAGGAACTCAAAGGTACCCGCCCCGCGATAGCCGATATCAACGCACGCTTTGGCGCAACGCTCGCCGATGTAGCGACGCAGTTCCGGGGTAATGCCCGGCGCTGGCGCTTCTTCGACCACTTTCTGGTGACGACGCTGCATGGAGCAGTCACGTTCTGCCAGATAGATCGCGTTACCCTGACCGTCAGCCAGCACCTGAATTTCGATGTGGCGTGGGTTTTCCAGGTATTTTTCCATGTACACCATGTCATTGCTGAAAGCCGCTTTCGCTTCCGCTTTGGTCATGGAGATGGACTGCGCCAGTTCAGCATCGCTGCGCACAACGCGCATACCGCGACCGCCGCCGCCGCCGGACGCCTTGATGATAACCGGGTAGCCAATGCGTTTAGCATGAGCACGGTTAGCATCCATGTCGTCGGTCAGAGGGCCGTCAGAGCCTGGCACGGTTGGAACACCGGCTTTTTTCATTGCGGTGATTGCAGACACTTTGTCGCCCATCAGGCGAATGGTGTCGGCTTTCGGACCGATGAAGATAAAGCCTGAGCGTTCAACCTGCTCAGCAAAGTTGGCGTTCTCAGAGAGGAAGCCGTAACCCGGATGAATTGCCACCGCGCCGGTGATTTCAGCGGCGCTGATGATAGCCGGGATGTTCAGATAGCTTTTTACGGACGGAGCCGGGCCAATACAGACCGTCTCATCCGCCAGCAATACGTGTTTTAAATCGCGATCCGCGCTTGAGTGCACGGCCACGGTCTTGATGCCCAGTTCTTTACAGGCACGAAGAATACGCAGTGCAATCTCGCCACGGTTGGCGATAACAATTTTATCCAGCATGTTCGCCTCGTTACTCGATGACGACCAGCGGCTCGTCAAATTCAACCGGCTGACCACTTTCGACCAGAATCGCTTTCACAGTACCTGACTTGTCAGCTTCGATCTGGTTCATCATTTTCATCGCTTCAACGATGCACAGGGTATCGCCTACGTTGACTTTCTGACCCACTTCGATGAACGCCTTCGCGTCCGGGCTCGGGGTGCGGTAGAAAGTACCAACCATTGGGGAACGTACGATGTGACCACTGATTTCTGCTGCAGCGGCAGGTGCGGCTTCAGCTGCTGCTGGCGCAACGGCTGCGGAAAGCGCAGGCTGCTGCACTGGCGCAGCGTAAGCTTGCTGCATTACCGGGAAGCTAGCGGCTGGGGCTGCACGGCTGATGCGTACAGACTCTTCGCCTTCAGAAATTTCCAGTTCGGAGATGCCTGATTCTTCAACCAGCTCGATCAGTTTTTTAATCTTACGAATATCCATGAGTGGGTTCCGTACTCTTGTTTAGTGTGATTGTGACAAGCGTTTTACCGCTGTCTGTAAAGCGTATGAATAGCCGTCTGCGCCCAGTCCGCAGATAACGCCAGCAGCGATATCCGACAGATACGAATGGTGGCGGAACGGCTCTCGGGCGTGCACGTTACTCAGGTGGATCTCGATAAACGGGATACTCACCGCGAGCAGTGCGTCGCGGATAGCAACACTGGTGTGCGTAAACGCGGCCGGATTGATCAGGATATAGTCCACAGTGTCTTTAGCCTGATGAATACGGTCGATGATTGCGTACTCCGCGTTTGACTGAAAATGATCCAAATCCACATTCAGCGAGGCTGCTTCCGTGCTCAGACGGTTAACAATTTCGCTCAATGTCAGCGTGCCGTACTTCTCTGGCTCACGGGTGCCGAGCATGTTCAGGTTCGGTCCGTTTAAAACTAAGATGTGGAACTTATCAGTCATTATGCCGCTATCTCCTGCGATTTTCGGGTAAAAAACAAAATATACCGTCGAAGCGCAAATGTCACCTTTTCAGAGGCCTAAAACCGCTGTCAGGCGAACCAAGGTCGCACATTATAACGATTTCGTAGCATTTGGCAGCTAAATACTGGTCTTATCAGGGAAGATTATCAACCGCAATCCAAAAAAGATTTGCGGTTGAGAGGTAATCTGCGGGAAAACGCACAGTTTCGCGAACTATCGCAACCACTGGCGGAACTTCTTGTAACGCCATGCTAAAAGCGCCACGGCTGCCAGCGCGTAAAGGACCGGCTGCGGAGAGAGGATCTTCACCGACCACAGATAATGAATGGGGGCGAGGATCGCGACAAGATAGACGAAGTTGTGCAGCAACTGCCAGCGACGGCCCAGCTTTCGCTGCGCATACTGCGTGGATGTCAGCGCTAATGCCAGCAGGATCAGCCAGCTAACAATGCCCAGCATCAGGTAAGGGCGTGTTACCAGCTCGCGGCCAAGCAGTGTCAGATTGTTAATTCCCAGTTCCAGCAGGGCGTAACTGGTGAGGTGCAGGGTCGCCCAGGCAAAACACCATAGCCCCAAAAGCCGACGGGTGCGTATCAATAATGGCTGTTTAGCGTAGCGCGCCAGCGGCGAGACGAGCAAGGTGGCCAGCAAAAATTTCAGAGCCATCCGACCGGTAAAATGCTGGATATCCTTTGCCGGATCGGCGCTAAAGAGGCCCTGGCTGGCCGCCCAGAACAGCCAGATAAAAGGAAGTATCCCGGCTAAATGCAGCAGCACTTTCAGCCAGGTAATCTGCTTTGCCGTTAAACGCACTCAGAAGTTCTCCCGTAAATTGAGGCCACGGTAAAGGGACGCCACTTCATCCGCATACCCGTTAAACAGCAGCGTGGGCTGGCGCTTCACGTCCAGCGCGCTGCCGGAGCCAATAAAGCGTTCCGTCGCCTGCGACCAGCGGGGATGATCCACATGCGGGTTCACGTTGGCGAAGAAGCCGTATTCACCCGGCGCCGCCAGGTTCCATGTCGTCGGCGGACGTTCGCGGGTCAGCTTAATGCTGACGATCGATTTAATCCCTTTGAAACCGTATTTCCACGGCACGGTTAAACGGATGGGGGCACCGTTCTGCGGCGGAAGCGCCTTGCCGTAAACGCCGACGGTCAGGAGGGTAAGGGGATGCATGGCTTCGTCAAGACGTAACCCTTCAACGTACGGATACTCCAGCCCGCCGCCGATGAACCGGTCTTTCTGGCCCGGCATCTCGTCCGGGGCGTAGCGCGTCTGGAAGGCGACGTATTTTGCGTTGCTGGTGGGTTCAACCATCGCCAGCAGCTTATGCAGCGGGAAGCCTACCCAGGGCACCACCATCGACCAGGCCTCTACGCAGCGCATGCGATAGATACGCTCCTCAAGCGGGAAGCGGGTGGTCAGATCGTGATGGTCCAGCGTCAGAGGTTTTGCCACTTCACCGTCGATTTTCAGCGTCCACGGATCGGTTTTCATGCTGCCGGCATTGGCGGCAGGATCGGCTTTATCCAGACCAAATTCGTAGAAGTTGTTGTAGCCGGTGACTTTATCTTCCGGCGTGAGCGCCAGCGTGTTTTGCCATTCGGCGGGTTTGGTAAAGGTAAGCGGGGCACCGGAAGGCGCCTTAGGGCGATCGTTGCCTTTAAACCAGTCGAGCAGGTCGGCGTGTGCCGCTGGAGAGAGCGTCAGTGCCGTGGCGCTGATGCCAAGCATTTTCAGGATCTGGCGGCGCTGTAACATAAAGACAGACTCAGACGTTACGTCGGCTTCCGTCAGTTTTCGGTTTTTCATGGCATCCTCCGTCATGCGTTTTTCTAAGCATGACGGAGGAGAAGCGTTAGCGCGAATATGTCACGAAAATTTGAAGATTAGGCGATTTTCACCAGCGCGCGGCCGTGGAACTGGTTATCCATGATCTTACTGGCATATTCAGGTGCCTGGCTGAGCGTAATTTCGGTAGCGCTCTGGGTATAGAACGATTCCGGCAAATCGCGCACCAGACGCTCCCATGCCTCTGCACGGCGAGCCGCAGGCGTCATCACGGAATCCACGCCCTGCAGGCGGACGTTACGCAGAATAAATGGCATGACGGTCGTTGGCAGGGCAAATCCGCCCGCCAGGCCGCAGGCTGCCACGCAGCCGCCGTAGTTCATCTGCGCCAGGACTTTTGCAAGCACCTTGTCACCGACGGTATCCACCGCACCTGCCCAGACCTGTTTTTCCAGCGGGCGGGTCTCGGCAAACTCATCGCGGCCAAGAATGCGGCTGGCGCCGAGCTGGCGCAGATAATCATGCGTGCTTTCACGGCCGGAAACCGCCGCAACCTGATAACCCAGCTTGTGCAGCAGCGTGACCGCCGTGCTGCCCACGCCACCGCTGGCCCCGGTCACAACAATTTCACCCGACTCGGGGCGAACACCCGCCTCTTCCAGCGCCATCACGCACAGCATGGCGGTAAAGCCTGCGGTACCAACGATCATCGCTTTGCGACCATCTATGCCTTTCGGCATAGGCACCAGCCAGTCGCCCTTCACGCGCGCCTGCGTTGCCAGCCCGCCCCAGTGATTTTCGCCCACGCCCCAGCCGGTGAGCAGCACCTGCTGGCCCGCATGAAAACGGGGATCTTCGCTGCTATGAACCCGGCCAGCAAAATCAATACCCGGCACCATAGGGAAATTTCGGATGATTTTACCCTTGCCGGTGATCGCCAGCGCATCTTTATAATTTAAACTGGACCAGTCGATGTCGACGGTGACGTCGCCTTCCGGCAGGCGAGTCTCTTCTACGGCCTGTACTGAGGCAAGCGTTTTGCCGTCCTGCTGTTCTAAGATTAAAGCCTGCATACGGGGTCCTCACGGCTCAGATGATTGGAAAAGAGTTCCTGAAGACTATACTCGCTCAGGGTAAAGCAATGCCGATTTAACGCAATAAATTGCCAGATACGCCAGGTTTGGTAGTATGCCGCATTTGAAATGCAAGTTAGCGCTTACTCGCTACCCCATCAACCCACGGAGTAATCTCAAGGATGCGATTAACGACGAAGTTCTCGGCTTTTATCACCCTGCTGACGGGGCTTACCATCTTTGTCACGCTTCTTGGTTGCTCTCTGAGCTTTTATAACGCCATTCAGGACAAACTGGTCAACCGGGTGCAGTCCGTTGCGTCGGTCATTGATACGCGTCTGTTGACCACTCCACTTCCTGAGCTATCCCGGGAGCTGGATGAGTTGATGGTGCCGGTTGATATTATTCAGGTCGACATCCAGCAGGGAAAGCATCCGGTTTTAAGCCATAAACGACAGGACAGCTATCGACCTGCGGGCGTGGTGAGCCAGTATCGGGAAGTAACGGTGCACTCCCTCAAAAATCCGGGGATGACCATACACATGGTCTACCTCGATCCGATGGCCAGCTATTTCCGTTCTATGATGACCACCGCGCCGCTCACTGTTGCCGTCGCCTTCATTATTTTGCTGATTTTTCTCGCGGTCCGCTGGCTGCGCCGCCAGCTTTCAGGCCAGGAACTGCTGGAGATCCGCTCCGTGCGTATCCTGAACGGTGAACGCGGCCCGCAGGTTCGCGGCTCGGTCCATGAATGGCCATCACGCGCCAGCAGCGCGCTAGATACGCTGCTCTCAGAGATCCAGTTTGCCAGCGACCAGCGCAGCCGAATGGATACGCTGATCCGCTCTTATGCCGCGCAGGATAATAAAACCGGCCTGAACAACCGCCTTTTCTTTGACAATCAACTCGCCACGCTGCTCGACGACCCGGAAAAAGTGGGCACGCACGGGGTGGTGATGATGATTCGCCTGCCCGATTTCGATCTGCTGCGCGACACATGGGGGCAGCGGGCGGCGGAAGAAAATCTCTTTACGCTGATCAACCTGCTCTCCACCTTTATTATGCGCTATCCGGGGGCGCTGCTGGCCCGCTACCACCGCAGCGACTTTGCCGTATTGCTGCCGCATCGCACGTTGAAGGAATCAGAAAGTATTGCCAGCCAGCTACTTAAGGCCGTCGACGCGCTGCCGCAGAGCAAAATGCTCGACAGAGACGATATGGTCCATATGGGGATTTGCGCCTGGCGCGGCGGACAGTCGACAGAGCAGGTGATGGAGCATGCGGAAGCGGCCACCCGCAACGCGGTATTGCAAGGGGCGAACGGATGGGCGGTCTATGATGATTCGCTGCCTGAAAAAGGGCGTGGAAACGTGCGCTGGCGTACTTTGATTGAGCAAATGCTGAGTCGCGGCGGGCCGCGTATTTATCAAAAACCGGCGGTCATGAAGAACGGTTTTGTCCACCACCGGGAATTGATGTGCCGTATTTTCGACGGAACGGAAGAGGTTATTTCTGCGGAATATCTGCCGATGGTTCTGCAATTTGGGCTCTCCGAAGAGTATGACCGCCAGCAAATTACACGCTTGATTCCATTTTTATCATTCTGGCCTGAAGAGAATCTGGCGTTACAGGTTACCGTTGAGTCATTAATACGCCCGCGTTTTCAGCGCTGGCTGCGTGATACCTTAATGCAATGCGAAAAATCGCAACGCAAACGCATTATTTTTGAACTTGCTGAGGCGGATGTGGGTCAACACATCAGCCGGTTGCGTCCGGTGGTCCGTTTGATCAACGCGCTGGGTGCCCGTGTCGCGGTAACGCAGGCGGGTTTAACGCTGGTCAGTACCAGCTGGATCAAGGAGCTGGATGTGGAGCTATTAAAGCTACATCCGGGGCTGGTAAGGAATATTGAGAAGCGCACGGAAAACCAGCTGCTGGTTCAGAGTCTGGTTGAAGCGTGTAAGGGAACGCGAACACAGGTATTTGCCACAGGCGTGCGCTCCAGAGGCGAATGGCAGATGTTAACAGAGCGCGGAGTGACGGGCGGTCAGGGCGATTTTTTTGCCGCCTCTCAGCCGCTTGACACCAACGTGAAAAAATATTTGCAAAGATACTCTGTTTGACCTGCCGTTTACGTTGTTTTCACGTAGAATATCGCGCCTGTAGCTTTGAGTATGTCGAGCAAAAAGCCAGTGAACGACCTTTAATGGGTTACAAATATCAGTGAGGAACACGACTGTTTACTCAGCCCTGAGGGAGTCAGGGGATGAATTTGTAACAACAGGAAACGTACTGCACAAATTTTCACCGTTGCAGATGATTTTTGCGCCTTGTCGCTGCTGCGTGTGGTTGGTAAAGTAAGCGGATTTTGTTTTCCGCCCCAGCTTTCAGGATTATCCCTTAGTATGTTGAAAAAATTTCGTGGCATGTTTTCCAATGACCTGTCCATTGACCTGGGTACCGCGAATACCCTTATTTATGTAAAAGGACAAGGCATCGTATTGAATGAGCCTTCTGTTGTGGCCATTCGTCAGGATCGTGCAGGCTCGCCGAAAAGCGTGGCCGCAGTGGGTCATGACGCGAAGCAGATGCTGGGTCGTACCCCTGGCAACATCGCCGCTATTCGCCCAATGAAAGACGGCGTTATCGCTGATTTCTTCGTGACTGAAAAAATGCTTCAGCACTTCATCAAGCAGGTTCACAGCAACAGCTTCATGCGCCCAAGCCCGCGTGTTCTGGTGTGTGTGCCGGTTGGCGCAACCCAGGTAGAACGTCGCGCAATCCGTGAATCTGCCCAGGGTGCAGGCGCACGTGAAGTGTTCCTGATTGAAGAGCCAATGGCTGCGGCAATCGGTGCGGGTCTGCCTGTTTCTGAAGCCACCGGTTCTATGGTGGTGGATATCGGTGGTGGTACCACTGAAGTGGCCGTTATCTCGCTGAACGGCGTGGTGTACTCCTCCTCTGTACGTATCGGTGGTGACCGCTTCGATGAAGCCATCATCAATTACGTGCGCCGTAATTATGGCTCTCTGATCGGTGAAGCCACCGCAGAGCGTATCAAACACGAAATCGGTTCAGCGTATCCGGGCGATGAAGTGCGTGAGATCGAAGTGCGTGGCCGTAACCTGGCGGAAGGTGTTCCACGCGGCTTTACCCTGAACTCCAACGAAATTCTGGAAGCACTGCAGGAACCACTGACGGGCATCGTGAGCGCGGTAATGGTTGCGCTGGAACAGTGCCCACCAGAACTGGCGTCCGACATCTCCGAGCGCGGTATGGTTCTGACCGGTGGTGGTGCGCTGCTGCGTAACCTCGACCGCCTGTTGATGGAAGAGACAGGTATTCCTGTCGTAGTTGCAGAAGATCCACTGACTTGCGTCGCCCGCGGTGGTGGCAAGGCGCTGGAAATGATCGACATGCACGGCGGCGACTTGTTCAGCGAAGAGTAGTCATGGTGAAAGGGTAGCGAATCGCTACCCTTTCTCTCTGACACGAGAATACGCATAGCCTATGAAGCCAATTTTTAGCCGTGGCCCATCGCTACAGTTTCGCCTCATTCTGGCGGTTCTGGTTGCGCTTGGCGTCATTATTGCCGATAGCCGCCTCGGTACGTTCAGCCAGATCCGAACGTACATGGATACCGCCGTCAGTCCTTTCTACTTTATATCAAATGGTCCCCGTGAACTGCTCGACTCCGTTTCTCAAACGCTGTCTTCACGAGACCAGCTCGAACTTGAAAACCGGGCATTACGCCAGGAACTGCTGCTGAAAAACAGCGAACTGCTGATGCTGGGGCAATACAAGCAGGAAAACGCGCGTCTGCGTGAACTGCTCGGCTCGCCGCTGCGTCAGGACGAGCAGAAGATGGTTACCCAGGTGATCTCCACCGTGAACGACCCTTACAGCGATCAGGTTGTGATCGACAAAGGGAGCGTGAACGGGGTGTATGAAGGTCAGCCCGTCATCAGTGATAAGGGCGTAGTAGGCCAGGTCGTTGCTGTCGCCAAACTGACCAGCCGCGTGCTGCTGATTTGCGACGCCACCCACGCGCTGCCGATCCAGGTCCTGCGTAACGATATCCGCGTGATTGCGGCCGGTAACGGCTGCACGGACGATCTGCAGCTGGAACATCTGCCTGCTAACACGGACATCCGTGTCGGCGACGTGCTGGTGACGTCCGGTCTCGGTGGACGCTTCCCTGAAGGTTACCCGGTTGCGGTGGTCTCTTCGGTTAAGCTGGATACGCAGCGTGCATACACCGTGATTCAGGCCCGTCCAACCGCCGGTTTACAGCGTCTGCGCTACCTGCTGCTGCTCTGGGGTGCCGATCGTAACGGTGCTAACCCGATGACGCCTGAAGAGGTGCATCGCGTGGCGAATGAACGCCTGATGCAGATGATGCCGCAGGTTCTTCCGCCAGCGGACTCTATGGGGCCGCCTGCGCCCGTGCCTGCGCCGGCAACCGGGTTAACGCAGCCGCAGCCTGATGCGCCGCCACCGCCTAAACTCTCTTCGGGAGGGCAGTAGTGGCAAGCTATCGTAGCCAGGGACGCTGGGTCATCTGGCTCTCGTTCCTCATTGCACTGTTGCTGCAGATTATGCCCTGGCCGGATAACATTCTCGTTTTCCGGCCAAACTGGGTCTTGCTCATTTTACTTTACTGGATCCTTGCCCTGCCGCATCGCGTAAATGTCGGCACGGGTTTTGTGATGGGTGCCATACTGGATCTCATTAGTGGCTCTACGCTGGGCGTGCGCGCCCTGTCCATGAGCATTATTGCGTACCTCGTCGCACTGAAATTCCAGCTCTTCCGTAACCTCGCGCTCTGGCAACAGGCCCTGGTCGTGATGCTGTTGTCGCTTGCTGCGGATATCGTTGTTTTCTGGGCAGAGTTTTTAGTGATCAACGTCTCTTTCCGACCGGAAGTGTTCTGGAGTAGTGTAGTAAACGGTGTGCTCTGGCCGTGGCTATTCCTGCTGATGCGTAAGGTTCGCCAGCAGTTTGCTGTGCAATAAAAGGTTTCTATGACGTCTCTGTATCTTGCTTCCGGCTCCCCGCGCCGTCAGGAACTCCTGACGCAGTTAGGGGTCTCTTTTGAACGCATCGTGACCGGCATTGAAGAAAAACGTGCTGAGGGCGAAAGTGCTCAGCAGTACGTGTCTCGCCTGGCACGCGAGAAAGCGCAGGCGGGCGTGGCCTGTGTGCCGCGCGATCTGCCCGTGCTGGGAGCAGATACCATCGTTATCCTTAACGGTGAAGTCCTCGAGAAACCGCATGACGCCGACCATGCGGCGCGCATGCTGCGCAAGATGTCCGGGCAAACGCACCAGGTGATGACGGCCGTCGCGCTGGCGGACAGCCAGCACGTGCTGGATTGCCTGGTGGTTACGGATGTCACGTTCAGAGTGATTACCGACGACGAGATCGCCGCTTATATTGCCAGCGGTGAATCGATGGATAAAGCAGGTGCATACGGTATTCAAGGGTTGGGTGGCTGTTTTGTCAGGAAGATTAATGGCAGCTATCACGCCGTAGTCGGCTTACCGCTGGTGGAAACGTATGAGTTGCTGAGCAATTTTAACTCACTGCGTGAGGGAAGGGATAATTATGACGGCTGAATTGTTGGTAAACGTAACGCCATCGGAAACCCGTGTGGCCTATATTGACGGTGGCATTCTTCAGGAAATTCATATTGAGCGTGAAGCGCGGCGCGGAATAGTAGGCAATATCTACAAAGGTCGTGTCAGTCGTGTACTGCCGGGTATGCAGGCGGCTTTTGTAGATATTGGACTGGATAAGGCGGCATTTTTACATGCCTCCGACATCATGCCGCACACCGAATGCGTCGCGGGCGAAGAGCAAAAGCAGTTTGCCGTGCGCGACATTTCCGAGCTGGTGCGTCAGGGCCAGGACTTAATGGTGCAGGTGGTGAAAGATCCCCTTGGCACCAAAGGTGCCCGTCTGACCACCGACATTACCTTACCTTCCCGCTATCTGGTCTTTATGCCCGGCGCGTCGCACGTGGGCGTTTCGCAGCGTATTGAGAGCGAAAGCGAGCGCGAGCGGCTGAAGAAAGTGGTCAGCGCCTACTGCGATGAACAGGGCGGGTTTATTATCCGTACCGCTGCAGAAGGGATCAGCGAAGAAGACCTGGCGTCGGATGCGGCTTACCTGAAGCGCGTCTGGACCAAAGTGATGGAGCGTAAAAAACGCAACCAGACTCGCTACCAGCTATACGGTGAGCTGGCGCTTGCGCAGCGCGTGCTGCGTGATTTTGCCGACGCGCAGCTCGACCGCATCCGCGTGGATTCTCGCCTGACGTATGAAGCGCTGCTGGAGTTTACCGCTGAATACATCCCGGAAATGCCGGGCCTGCTGGAGCATTACACCGGGCGTCAGCCGATCTTCGATCTCTATGATGTCGAAAACGAGATCCAGCGAGCCCTGGAGCGTAAGGTTGAACTGAAGTCCGGCGGCTATCTGATCATCGATCAGACCGAAGCGATGACCACCGTCGATATCAACACCGGCGCGTTTGTCGGTCATCGCAATCTGGACGACACCATCTTCAACACCAACATCGAAGCCACGCAGGCGATTGCGCGTCAGCTTCGTCTGCGCAACCTCGGCGGCATTATCATCATCGACTTTATCGATATGAGTAATGAAGACCATCGTCGTCGTGTGCTGCACTCGCTGGAGCAGGCGCTGAGTAAAGATCGCGTGAAGACCAGCATCAATGGCTTCTCGCAGCTCGGCCTGGTGGAAATGACCCGGAAACGGACCCGCGAAAGCGTGGAACATGTCCTGTGTAATGAGTGTCCAACCTGCCATGGACGCGGAACGGTAAAGACGGTGGAGACGGTCTGCTACGAGATCATGCGTGAAATTGTCCGTGTCCATCATGCCTACGACTCCGATCGTTTTCTGGTCTATGCTTCCCCTGCGGTGGCTGAAGCCCTGAAAGGCGAAGAGTCGCACGCGCTGGCGGAAGTGGAAATCTTTGTCGGCAAACAGGTAAAAGTACAAATTGAACCGCTCTATAACCAGGAGCAGTTTGACGTCGTAATGATGTAAAACGCAGTACGCTGCGTGACGAAAGCTGACAAGGAGAGATGCGTGAGGCGATTGCCGGGGATTTTAGTGCTTACAGGGGCAACGCTGGTCGTGATTGTCGCGTTGCTCGTGAGCGGGCTACGCCTCGTTTTACCGCATCTGGACAGCTGGCGTCCGCAGCTGCTGGCGAAAATCGAATCCACCACCGGCGTACCGGTCGACGTAAGCCAGGTTAGCGCCAGCTGGCAGAATTTTGGCCCGACGCTGGATGTCCGTGACATCAACGCCAGCCTGAAAGATGGCGGTCATCTCAAAATCAAACGCGTAACCCTGGCGCTGGACGTCTGGCAAAGCCTGCTGCATCTGCGCTGGCAGTTTCGCGATCTCACCTTTTATCAACTCCAGTTTCTGACCAATACGCCGCTGACTGGCGGTGATAACAATCAGGGCCTGGAAGCCAACCGCTTCAGCGATCTCTTCCTCCGCCAGTTCGATCATTTCGATCTGCGCGACAGCGAAGTGAGCTTTATTACCCTTTCTGGCCAGCGCGCCGAACTGGCGATCCCGCAGCTGACCTGGCTTAACGGCAAGGATCGACACCGCGCCGAAGGGCAGGTCAATCTTTCCAGCCTGAACGGCCAGCACGGCGTCATGCAGGTGCGTATGGACTTGCGTGACGATGACGGCCTGTTAAACAACGGCAAAGTCTGGCTGCAGGCCGACGATGTGGATGTAAAGCCCTGGCTCGGCGACTGGCTGCAGCAAAACATGCAGCTGGAAACCGCGCGTTTCAGCCTTGAGGGCTGGATGACCCTGACGAAAGGGAAATTTGCCAGCGGCGATATCTGGCTGAAGCAAGGGGGCGCAAGCTGGAAGGGTGAAAGACAGCAGCATCAGCTTTCCGTCGATAACCTGACCGCGCACGTGACGCAGGAAAAAGAGGGCTGGCAGTTCGCCATCCCGGATACGCGCATCACGATGGACGGCAAGCCTTGGCCGCGCGGTGCGCTGACGCTGGCCTGGATGCCGGAGCAGGACGTGGGCGGCGCGGCGAGTAAACGCAGCGATGAGCTGCGCATCCGCGCCAGCAACCTGGATCTGTCGGCCATTGAAGGCCTGCGCTCCATGGCGGCAAAGCTCTCTCGGGACCTGGGCGAGATCTGGCTGGCAACGCAGCCGAGCGGAAAAATTGATTCTCTGGCGTTGGATATCCCGCTTCAGGCGACGGAAAAAACCCGTTTCCAGGCAACATGGAAAGATCTTGCCTGGAAGCAGTGGAAGATGCTGCCGGGCGCGGAGCATTTCAGTGGCAAGCTGGAAGGCAGCGTGGAGAACGGCAGGCTCACGGCCGATATGCACAACGCTAAAATGCCTTACGAGACGGTCTTCCGCGCGCCGCTGGAAATTGAGCAGGGCAGCGCGGTGCTTAACTGGCTCCGTAACGATAAGGGCTTCCAGCTTGATGGTCGCCATATTGACGTCAAAGCCAAAGCGGTACACGCGCGGGGTGACTTCCGCTATTTACAGCCGCAGGGTGACGAACCGTGGCTGGGCATTCTGGCCGGGATCAGTACTGATGACGGTTCTCAGGCCTGGCGCTATTTCCCGGAAAATCTGATGGGTAAAGCGCTGGTCGACTATCTGAGCGGCGCAATTCAGGGCGGTCAGGCGGAAAACGCCACGCTGGTCTACGGCGGTAACCCGCATCTTTTCCCGTACAAACATAATGAGGGGCAGTTCCAGGTGCTGGTGCCGCTGCACGACGCCACCTTCGCGTTCCAGCCGGGCTGGCCCGCGCTGAAAAACCTGGATATCGAGCTTAACTTCCTCAACGACGGATTATGGATGAAGGCGGACAGCGTTGCGCTGGGAGGCGTAACGGCCAGCAACCTGACGGCCAACATCCCGGACTACTCAAAAGAGAAGCTGCTGATTGATGCCGACATCAACGGCCCGGGGAAAGCGGTGGGGCCGTACTTTGAGGAGACGCCACTCAAAGAGTCGCTGGCGGCGACCCTTCAGCAGCTCCAGCTCGATGGCGATGTGAATGCTCGCTTACATCTTGATATCCCGCTGGACGGTGAAATGACCACCGCCAAAGGTGACGTCCGTCTGAAGAACAACAGCCTGTACATTAAACCGCTTGATAGCACCCTGAAAGACCTCAGCGGACAGTTCAGCTTTGTGAACGGTAATTTGAAAAGCGAGCCGCTGACCGCCAGCTGGTTTAATCAGCCAGTGAATATCGACTTCTCAACAGCCGAGGGGCAAAAGGCTTATCAGGTGGCCGTTAATCTGGACGGCAACTGGCAGCCGTCGCGTATGGACGTCCTGCCGAAGCCGGTTGAGGCGTCAGTAGCGGGCGCGGTCGCCTGGCAGGGCAAAGTGGCAATCGACCTGCCTTATCACGCAGGTGCACACTATAAGGTCGACATTACGGGTGACCTGAAGAATCTTCAAAGCCAGCTGCCTGCGCCGCTGGATAAACAGGCCGGACAGCCGCTGCCGGTGAAGCTTAACGTGGATGGCAATCTGGACAGCTTCGCGCTGACCGGAAGCGCGGGCGGAACAAACCACTTTAACAGCCGCTGGCTGCTTAACCGCAAGCTTACCCTCGACAAAGCCATCTGGACGACGGACAGCAAAACCACGCCGCCGTTGCCTGAGCATGCGGGCGTTGAGCTGAATCTCCCGCCGATGGACGGCGCGGAGTGGCTGGCGCTGTTCCAGAAAGGCGTTGGGCAAAACGTTGATGAGGCCGCCCAGTTCCCGCAGACCATTACCGTACGCACGCCGTCGCTGATGCTGGGCGGACAGCAGTGGAACAATCTGAGCATTGTCTCCCAGCCAACCGCTAACGGCTCAAAAGTGGAGGCGCAGGGCCGGGAGATCAACGGCACGCTGACCATGCGCAATAACGCGCCGTGGCAGGCAGCGATCCGCTATCTCTACTACAACCCGGCTGCCGCGAATAAAGATAAACCGGCGAATACATCGCCGCTGAGTAATACTACCCGCGTCGATTTTAGCGGCTGGCCCGATCTGCAGCTGCGCTGCGCGGAGTGCTGGCTGTGGGGGCAAAAATATGGCCGTATCGACGGTGATTTTGCCATTCAGGGGAATACGCTCAAGCTCTCCGGCGGATTGATCGACACCGGCTTTGGCCGCATGACGGCGGGTGGAGAGTGGGTGAATAACCCGGGCGAGCAGCGCACGTCTCTGAAGGGCGACATTAAAGGCAACAAGCTGGATGCGGCAGCCAACTTCTTTGGCATCAGCACGCCGCTGCGCGGCTCCTCGTTTAACGTTAATTACGATCTTCACTGGCGTGCCGCGCCGTGGACACCGGACGAAGCGTCACTGAACGGTATTCTGAAAACACACTTTGGCAAAGGTGAGATCGCCGACGTGAGCACGGGGCGTGCCGGGCAGATCCTGCGTCTGCTGAGTTTTGATGCGCTGCTTCGCAAGCTGCGCTTCGATTTCAGCGACACCTTCAGCGAAGGTTTCTATTACGATTCCATCCGCAGTACGGCGTGGATCAAGGACGGCGTTCTGCACACGGACGACACGCTGGTGGATGGGCTGGAAGCGGACATCGCCATGAAAGGCTCGGTCAACCTCGTGCGTCGCGAGCTGGATATGGAAGCCGTGGTGGCGCCGGAAATTTCCGCAAGCGTGGGCGTGGCGGCGGCCTTTGTGGTTAACCCGATTGTCGGTGCGGCTGTGTTTGCCGCCAGTAAAGTGCTGGGGCCGCTGTGGAGCAAGGTCTCCATTCTGCGCTACCGCATTACCGGTCCGGTGGATAAACCGCAGATTAACGAGGTGCTGCGCCAGCCGCGCAAAGATGCACAGCAATGATTTGACGTGGGCTGGTAATTGCCTCACTCTCAATAAATACGATCTTTATACCGCCACGGGCGGCAACGAACGAGTAGCAATACGATGAGTCTGAACCTGGTAAGTGAACATTTGCTCGCAGCGAACGGCCTGAGCCATCAGGACCTGTTCTCCATTCTTGGTCAACTGACCGAACGCCGTCTCGACTACGGCGATCTCTATTTCCAGTCGAGCTATCACGAATCCTGGGTTTTAGAAGACAGCATCATCAAAGATGGCTCATATAACATTGACCAGGGCGTCGGCGTGCGCGCCATCAGCGGCGAAAAAACCGGTTTTGCCTATGCCGACCAGATTAGCCTGGCCGCGCTTGAGCAGAGCGCTCAGGCCGCGCGTACCATTGTGCGCGATGCCGGCGACGGTCGCGTGAAAACCCTGGGTGAAGTGCAGCACTCCGCGCTTTATACCAGCATCGACCCGCTGCAGAGCATGAGCCGCGAAGAGAAGCTGGACATCCTGCGCCGCGTGGACAAAGTGGCGCGCGCCGCCGACAAACGTGTTCAGGAAGTCTCCGCCAGCCTGAGCGGTGTGTATGAACTGATTCTGGTGGCGGCAACGGACGGTACGCTGGCGGCCGATGTGCGTCCGCTGGTGCGTCTCTCCATCAGCGTGCAGGTCGATGACAACGGCAAACGCGAGCGCGGCTCAAGCGGCGGCGGCGGTCGTTTCGGCTATGACTGGTTCCTGGGTGATGTTGACGGCGAAGCGCGTGCTGACGCGTGGGCTAAAGAAGCCGTGCGCATGGCGCTGGTGAATCTTAATGCTGTTGCGGCGCCGGCCGGGACATTCCCGGTGGTGCTGGGCGCAGGCTGGCCGGGCGTGCTGCTGCACGAAGCGGTGGGCCACGGTCTGGAAGGCGATTTTAACCGTCGCGGGACGTCCGTGTTCAGCGGCCAGATCGGACAGCTCGTCTCCTCTGAGCTTTGCACCGTAGTGGATGATGGCACCATGCTTGACCGCCGCGGCTCGATTTCTATCGACGATGAAGGTACGCCAGGCCAGTACAACGTGCTGATCGAAAACGGCGTGCTGAAAGGCTACATGCAGGACAAACTCAACGCGCGCCTGATGGGCGTAGCGCCAACGGGTAACGGCCGCCGTGAATCTTACGCGCACCTACCGATGCCGCGCATGACCAACACCTATATGCTGCCGGGCAAATCCACGCCGCAGGAGATTATCGAATCCGTGGATTACGGTATCTTTGCGCCAAACTTTGGCGGCGGCCAGGTGGATATCACCTCCGGTAAGTTTGTCTTCTCGACTTCAGAAGCGTACCTGATTGAGAAAGGCAAAGTGACCAAAGCGGTGAAGGGCGCGACGCTGATTGGCTCCGGCATTGAAGCCATGCAGCAGATTTCCATGGTCGGTAACGATCTGAAGCTGGATAACGGCGTGGGTGTTTGCGGTAAAGAAGGCCAGAGCCTGCCGGTTGGCGTGGGTCAGCCAACGCTGAAAGTGGATAATCTGACGGTGGGCGGCACGGCCTGACCTGAGCAAACATAAAAAATGGCGCTACAGATGTAGCGCCATTTTTTTAACGTAAGTTCCCCAGCGGGATCTCCGGATCCGGCTCGTGAGTAATGCGGTTACGCAAGTCACGTCGAATGATTTCGATCGACCAGAACCAGACCAGATGACCCACGATCTCTGACACGTGTTCATACCAGGGCAGATCAAACAGCGGTGGCGTCAGCCCCATCAGCGGGAAGGAGAGCATGTGAACAAAAAGCTGTGCCAATGCACCCGCCAGCAAACCCTGCCAGAGTTTAATTTTCGGGAAGACTTCAGCAACGACACAATACCCAACCGCGAAGACGATTGAGAAAATAATATGCGTTACGCCGACCCAGTTAAATATATGTCCGGCAAAGGTATAAACTGCTGCGTTAGGATCAACTACGCCCAGCCAGTCGCGTAAAAAAACATAGGGTGGATTTAAAAAATTGCGGGAGCAATCTATCTGGCCTGCGGCTCTTATTAATTGCTCAGGGCCGCATGCGCCGGTAAATAAATCGGTGGGACTGCGTGGCGGGAGTGGTACCTCGGCTCCCCATTTGACAAACGCGGAGACAATTCCTGCAATTAAGCCAATGAACGCGGCGAGTCCGTAGCGCCTGCGTGACGGCGGTGTTTGTTCAAATAGATTCATTTCGTTTCCTTGTTTAACGTCATCCTGCGGAATACATTTTATTATTCAAATCAGCAACAAAATAATAACAGTCTGAATGCCAGACTTTTTATAAGGTAAAGGGCAGGCGGCGGCAGTGTCAATTCGCTATTCCTGATAGAAGCTAAAGAATATTCCTGGATGAAGGCCGGCTTCATCCTGAAATATTAATGGCGCGGATATTTCAGAAATTAATTTCTTATTCCTTTCTTCTACCGCGCATACCCTGAAACAGCTCTGCTACGTCGACAAAATAGTCCGTCAGATAGTTAATACAAACCTGCACCTTCAGCGGCAGCTTGTCCTTCTCGGTATACAGGGCGTAGACCGGGCGTGGATCGGACTGATAGCGCGGGAAGAGGATCTCCAGCACGCCGCTGTTGATCTCATTGATCACCCACATCAGCGGCACGTAGGCGATCCCGGCGCCGGCCACCAGCCAGCGCGAAATGGTCATCGGATCGTTGGTGACGAACCGGCCTTCCGGCAGCAGCCTGGTGGAGATCCCTTCCGGAGCAATCAGCTCAAATTCATTATCGGGGCGGACGCTGTACTCCAGCCAGGAGTGGTTAGCGAGATCGGCAGGTTTCTCCGGCACACCGTACTGCGCCAGATAGCTCTTCGAGGCACAGACCACCATCGGCATGCTCCCGAGGCGACGCGAGAACAGGCTGGAGTCCTGCAACGCGCCAACGCGGATCACCACGTCTAAACCATCGGCGATCAGGTCTGGGGCAGGGATGCCCGTCACCAGATTGACGGTAAGCCCAGGGTACTCTTTCAGCATGTCCGCCGTCATGGCAGCGAGAACATTTTGTGCCATAGTTGAAGAACACCCTATACGCAGCGTGCCGATGGGCGTGTTGTTAAAGGCATAGAGTTGCTCGTGAACATCCTGCACTTCATGCAGCATGCGGCGACAGCCCTGATAGTAAATTTTACCGGCTTCCGTCAACCCGATGCTGCGGGTGCTGCGGTTGAGCAGCTTAACCTGAAGCTCATCTTCCAGTTTGGACACCGTCTGGCTGATGGATGAGACGCTCATCTGAAGCTGGCGCGCAGCGGCGGTAAATGAGCCGAGTTCAACCACTTTGGCGAAGACGGACATGCGTTTTAAACGTTCCATTGTTCACTCTGGCTTAAAAGTGATTTAGATCACATATGATAGATAACAGCATAACAGTTACGTTAATATATTATTAATTACATAACGGCTGCGCCATTCTCGCCCTGCGTTTCTAGCTCTCCTGCGATGGCGTGCGCTAAAAAATTCTGAAGCCTGCACTCTCTCTTATCAAGGTCAACATGAGTCTGTTTCCCGTTATCGTGGTGTTCGGTCTGTCGTTCCCACCGATATTTTTCGAGCTTCTTTTATCACTGGCGATCTTCTGGCTGGTGCGCAAGGTGCTGGTCCCGACCGGGATCTACGATTTCGTCTGGCACCCTGCATTGTTCAATACCGCGCTGTATTGCTGCCTGTTTTACCTGATATCGCGCATGTTTGTCTGAGGTTGATGTGAAAACGCTAACAAGAAAAATCTCCCGCACCGCCATTACCATGGCGCTGGTTATCCTCGCGTTCATCGCTATTTTTCGCGCCTGGGTTTATTACACCGAATCACCGTGGACGCGTGACGCGCGCTTTAGCGCCGATGTGGTGGCAATTGCCCCCGACGTGGCCGGCCTTATCACGGCGGTTAACGTTCACGATAACCAGCTGGTGAAGAAAGATCAGGTCCTGTTCACCATCGACCAGCCTCGTTACCAGAAGGCGCTGGAGGAAGCAGAAGCAGACGTGGCCTATTACCAGGCGCTGGCCGCAGAGAAACGCCGTGAGGCAGGCCGTCGTAACCAGCTTGGCGTTCAGGCCATGTCCCGCGAAGAGATTGACCAGTCCAACAACGTGCTGCAAACCGTGCTGCACCAGTTAGCGAAAGCGCAGGCAACGCGCGATCTGGCGAAGCTCGACCTGGAGCGTACCGTGATCCGCGCGCCGGCCGATGGCTGGGTGACCAACCTGAACGTCTATGCCGGAGAGTTTATCACCCGTGGCTCAACCGCCGTGGCGCTGGTTAAACAGAACTCCTTCTACGTGCTCGCCTATATGGAAGAGACCAAGCTGGAGGGCGTTCGTCCGGGTTATCGCGCAGAAGTCACGCCGCTTGGCAGCAACCGCGTCTTTAAAGGTACCGTCGATAGCGTCGCCGCAGGGGTAACCAACTCCAGCAGCTCTAACGATGCCAAAGGGATGGCGACGGTGGATTCTAACCTGGAGTGGGTGCGTCTGGCGCAACGCGTGCCGGTACGTATTCATCTGGATGAGCAGCAGGGCAACCTGTGGCCAGCGGGTACCACGGCGACGGTGGTGATCACCGGAGAAAAAGATCGGGATGCCAGCCAGGACTCCCTCTTCCGTAAAATTGCCCATCGCCTGCGCGAGTTTGGTTAATCGCCATGGGTATCTTTTCCATCGCCAGTCAGCACATTCGCTTCGCCGTGAAGCTGGCGTGCGCCATCGTGCTGGCGCTGTTCGTTGGCTTCCACTTCCAGCTTGAAACCCCTCGCTGGGCGGTGCTGACCGCCGCGATTGTCGCGGCGGGCCCTGCCTTCGCCGCGGGTGGAGAACCCTACTCTGGTGCGATCCGCTATCGCGGGATGCTACGTATCATCGGGACGTTTATCGGCTGTTTCGCGGCGCTGACCATTATTATTCTGATGATCCGCACGCCGCTGCTGATGCTAATGGTCTGCTGCATCTGGGCGGGCTTCTGCACCTGGGTCTCGTCTCTGGTAAAAGTCGAGAACTCCTACGCCTGGGGGCTGGCGGGCTATACCGCGCTGATCATTGTCATCACCATCCAAAGCGAACCGCTGCTCGCGCCGCAGTTTGCCGTGGAGCGCTGCAGCGAGATTGTGATTGGTATTGTCTGCGCGATCGTGGCCGACCTGCTTTTCTCCCCGCGCTCGATCAAGCAAGAGGTGGATCGCGAGCTGGACGCGCTGATCGTTGCCCAGTACCAACTGATGCAGCTGTGCATTAAACACGGCGATAGCGAAGAGGTGGATAAAGCATGGAGCGGGCTGGTTCGTCGTACGCAGGCGCTGGAAGGGATGCGCAGCAACCTCAATATGGAGTCGTCTCGCTGGGCGCGGGCGAATCGTCGCCTTAAAGCCCTGAATACCGTCTCCTTAACGCTGATTACCCAGGCGTGCGAAACCTATCTTATCCAGAACACCCGCCCGGAATCGGTCACCGATACGTTCCGTGAGCTGTTTGCCGAGCCGGTAGAGACCGTGCAGGACGTGCATAAGCAGCTTAAGCGCATGCGCCGGGTGATTGCCTGGACCGGGGAGCGCGAGACGCCGGTGACGATCTACACCTGGGTTGGGGCTGCAACGCGTTATCTGCTGCTTAAGCGCGGCGTGATCGGTAACACCAAAATCAGCGCGGCGGAAGAAGAGGTGCTCCAGGGCGAAGTGGTGATCAAGGCGGAGTCTGCCGAGCGCCATCACGCGATGGTCAACTTCTGGCGTACCACGCTTGCCTGTATGCTCGGCACGCTGTTCTGGCTGTGGACGGGCTGGACGTCCGGCAGCGGCGCGATGGTGATGATTGCCGTCGTGACCGCACTGGCGATGCGTCTGCCTAACCCGCGCATGGTCGCCATTGATTTCCTCTACGGCACCATCGCCGCGCTGCCGATAGGCGCGCTCTATTTCCTGGTCATCATCCCGTCGACGCAGCAGAGCATGCTGCTGCTCTGTATTAGCCTGGCGGTGATGGCGTTCTTTATCGGCATTGAAGTGCAAAAGCGCCGCCTGGGATCGCTGGGGGCGCTGGCGAGTACGATTAACATCATCGTGCTGGATAACCCGATGACCTTCCACTTCAGCCAGTTCCTCGACAGCGCGCTGGGTCAGCTGGTGGGCTGCTTCCTGGCGATGATGGTGATTCTGCTGGTCCGGGATAACTCGCAGGCGCGGACGGGGCGCGTATTGCT
Organism: Enterobacter cloacae complex sp. P14RS; assembly: GCF_014895895.1. NCBI lineage: Bacteria > Pseudomonadati > Pseudomonadota > Gammaproteobacteria > Enterobacterales > Enterobacteriaceae > Enterobacter > Enterobacter cloacae complex sp. P14RS. The sequence goes on along the minus strand of NZ_JADBQM010000018.1, from coordinate 2,383 downwards.
GAACCAGTTTGTATCGGCTGCCGTGTCGTCGATGACTACCAATACCGCGCGTCGTAAAGAGAACCACCTGCCCGCGCTCTACCAGCAGCTGTTTTTACTGCTGAACAAGTTCCCGGGCGACATAGCGAAGTTCCGCCTGGCGTTAACCATGATCATCGCGCACCAGCGTCTGCGCAACGCGCCGGTGCCGATCAACGACGATCTCTCGGCCTTCCACCGTCAGCTGCGTCGTACCGCCGACCATGTGCTTTCCGCCAGCAGTGACGACAAACGCCGTCGTTACTTTACCCAACTGCTTGAAGAACTGGATATTTATCAGGAAAAGCTCAAGCACTGGCAAGCGCCGCCACAGGTGACCGAGCCGGTAGGGCGGCTGGTGTTTATGCTGCATCGCTACCAGAATGCCCTCACGGATAACTGACTGAAGTAAAAAAACCGACGCCAAAAGCGCCGGTTTTTTTGTGGCTATACTTATTCCAGCACGTACTTACATTCAGGAAGGGAGGACACATGACGACTCAGGCGCTTCAGGACAACACCCTTTTTCAGACCGGCTATCTGGTCGACGGCATCTGGAAAACGCTGGACACAACGTTTGATGTGCTGAACCCCGCGACCGGTGAGGTCATCGCTAAAGTTGCGAAAGCGGGTAAAGCGCAAACCGAAGAAGCGATCGCAGCGGCCACCAAAGCCTTCCCGGCATGGCGTGCCAAAACCGCGAAAGAGCGTTCGGCGATTCTGTACCGCTGGTACGAACTGATTATTGAAAATAAAAGCTGGCTCGGGCGGCTAATGACCACCGAGCAGGGCAAGCCCCTGAAAGAGGCGGAAGGGGAAGTGGAGTATGCCGCCAGCTTTATCCAGTGGTTTGCCGAAGAGGCCAAGCGCGCGAACGGTGAAATTATTCCGCCAATCAAGCCCGGCTCGCGCATTCTGGCGACCCGTGAGCCCATCGGCGTGGTCGCGGCCATCACGCCGTGGAACTTCCCGATGGCGATGCTCACCCGCAAGCTAGGCCCGGCGCTGGCAGCCGGGTGTACCGGTGTCATCAAACCGGCCAATAACACGCCGCTCAGCGCCTTTGCGCTGCTGACGCTGGCAAAACAGGCGGGCGTGCCCGACGGTGTGCTCAACGCGGTGGCCGGAAATACCCATGAAATCAGCGATGCGATCATGGCCAGCCACGACGTGCGTAAAATCTCCTTTACCGGTTCGACCTCCGTCGGCAAAACGCTGGTGCGCAACGCCGCAGAAACCATGAAAAAAGTCTCGATGGAGCTGGGGGGAAATGCTCCGTATATCGTCTTTGAGGATGCCGACATCGAGGCTGCGGTAAAAGGCGCAATTGCCAATAAATTCCGCAATGCCGGGCAGGTCTGCGTCAGCGTGAACCGCTTCTACATTCAGGAAACCGTCTACGACAAGTTTGTGAATAAGCTCGCAGATGCGGTTAATGCCCTTAAGGTGGGGAATGGCCTTGAGGACGGCGTCGTCGTCGGGCCGCTGATTGAATCCGCCGCGGTCGACAAGGTCCGTGAGCATGTTGAAGATGCTGTCACACGAGGGGCGACCGTGCTGGCAGGCGGCAAACCCCATCCGCTGGGCGGTAATTTCTGGATGCCAACCGTGCTGGGCGACTGTCACGAAGGCATGAAGCTGGCAGAAGAAGAGACGTTTGGTCCGGTTGCGGCGTGTTTCCGCTTCACCTCGGAAGATGAAGTCATCCAGCGTGCGAATAACACGCCTTACGGGCTGGCAGCTTACTTCTACACCCAGAACCTTTCCCGGGTTTTCCGCGTTTCACAGGCCATCGAGAGCGGGATGATTGGCATTAACGAGTGCGCCGTTTCCACCGAGCTGGGGCCTTTCGGCGGCGTAAAAGAGTCCGGTCTTGGACGTGAGGGATCCGTGCTGGGGCTGGAAGAGTATCTGGAAGTTAAAACCCTGCATATCGGGGGATTATAATAGACTGGGCGGCATCTGCCGCCCGCCTGGACTGGGTGGCTGGCAATGAAAACCTATACTTTTGATTTTGACGAAATCGACAGTCAGGAAGACTTTTATCGGGAATTTATCCGGGCGTTTGATCTTGAACGGGAAAGCGTGACCAATCTGGATACGCTGTGGGACGTGGTCACCGGCAGCATGCTGCCGCTACCGCTGGAGATTGAGTTTATCCATCTGCCCGATAAGCTGCGCAGACGTTTCGGCGCGCTGATATTACTCTTCGATGAAGCGGAGGAAGAGCTTGAAGGACAGCTTCGCTTTAACGCGCGGCATTAAATGAAAAAAGCCCCTGACCACGAGGCCAGGGGCAAGTCGTATGATGAGATACGACGAGGGTTTATTTATACAGTTCAGCCGTGGCGTGCCAGTGGTCACC
>NZ_JADBQM010000017.1:0-42519 GCF_014895895.1 Enterobacter cloacae complex sp. P14RS | reverse complement strand
TAATTAAACCAGTTAAAATATTACAAAATATTTCCAAAGATCTCTTTATTTTTCAAATGAATTAATAGCTTGAAAGTATTGCGGGTAATTATTATTAAGTATTTCGGGGTTCTATTTTTTAATTTATTTTATTTAGCTATGTTATAATTCAGTGCCCATTTTCGTAACAGGAAAGGATGATGGAACTCATACAGTGGCAGCAGCGCTTTGAATCCTGGCTTGATGAACATCACGCGACCGACGACACCGCGCACGATATTTCACACTTCCGTCGCGTCTGGCTGACGGCGCAGAAAATCATGGTTCATCACCACGTCGACCCGCTGACGATCCTGACCGCCTGCTATTTTCACGACATAGTTAGCCTGCCGAAAAATCATCCTGAACGCAGCCAGTCGTCGCGTCTGGCTGCGCGCAGAACGCGGGACATTCTGCACCGCGATTTCCCTGACTTCCCGTCCGATCGCTATGCCGCCGTGGAGCACGCCATCGAGGCGCACAGTTTCAGCGCCGGCCTGACGCCGTACACGATTGAGGCTAAAATTGTCCAGGATGCAGATCGTCTGGAGGCGCTGGGGGCGATTGGCCTGGCGCGCGTGTTTGCCGTGTCAGGCGCGCTGGGCGTACCGCTTTTTGACGCGGACGATCCGTTTGCCGACGCGCGCCCGCTTGATGACCGGGCGTTTGCGCTCGATCATTTTCAGACCAAGCTGCTGCGCTTGCCAGATACAATGCAAACCGACGTCGGGCGCGAGCTCGCGCAGCACAACGCCGATTTTCTGATTCAGTTTATGGCGAAACTCAGTGCCGAATTACAGGGCGACTGCATCGGGCTGGATAGCCAGATTCAACACCGCTTCCGTCGCAGTTTGCGAAAGTGAACTGTGGTAATCTGTTTCCAGTCTTTATTGCCCGGTTAAAAGAATGCAGGAAAATCGATCAGTGACAGAGCCCGCGCCTGAGCAGGCTGAGAAGTCAACGGCAACGGTGCAGGCATTACTGCGCCAGCTGCTGGATATTTATGACGCTAAAACGCTGGCAAACCAGCTGGTGGCGCACGGCGAGAGCCACTGGAGCCCGGCCATCCTTAAGCGACTGCTGACCAGCGATCGGGCAGGGCGCCGCCTGAGCGAAAGCGAGTTTCGTTTTCTGCAAGATCTGCTTCCGCGGCCGTCTGCCGCGCACCCGAACTATGCCTTCCGCTTTATCGATCTGTTTGCCGGCATCGGTGGCATCCGGCACGGCTTTGAAGCTATCGGCGGTCAGTGCGTGTTTACCAGCGAGTGGAACAAACATGCGGTACGCACCTATAAAGCGAACTGGTACTGCGATCCGCATGAACATCATTTCAACGCCGATATCCGCGACGTTACCCTGAGCCATAAAAGCGGCGTCACGGATGAACAAGCCGCCGAGCACATTCGCCAGACGATTCCGGCGCATGACGTGCTGCTGGCGGGCTTCCCGTGTCAGCCTTTCTCGCTGGCCGGCGTCTCCAAAAAGAATGCCCTCGGGCGCGCCCACGGTTTTGCCTGCGATACGCAGGGAACGCTGTTTTTCGATGTGGCCCGAATCATTGACGCCCGTCGCCCGGCCATATTCGTGCTGGAAAACGTCAAGAACTTAAAGAGCCATGACGGTGGAAAGACCTTCCGCATTATCATGCAGACGCTGGACGAGCTGGGCTATGACGTGGCTGATTCCGAGGACATGGGCGCGGATGACCCGAAAATTATCGACGGGAAACACTTCCTGCCCCAGCATCGCGAACGCATTGTGCTCGTCGGTTTCCGCCGCGATCTCAATCTGAAGGGGGATTTCACCCTGCGGGATATTCCCTCCTTATACCCCGAGCGTCGTCCAACGATTGCCGACCTGCTGGAGCCGGTGGTCGACGCGAAATTTATCCTTACCCCAATCCTGTGGAAATACCTCTACCGCTATGCCAAAAAGCATCAGGCCAAAGGCAACGGCTTCGGGTTTGGCATGGTGAACCCAAACGATCCGCACAGCGTGACCCGCACGCTGTCCGCTCGCTACTATAAAGACGGCGCGGAAATCCTGATCGACAGAGGCTGGGATAAAGCGCTGGGCGAGAAAGATTTCGACGATCCGCAAAACCAGCGTCACCGTCCGCGTCGCCTGACGCCGCGGGAGTGCGCCCGGCTGATGGGCTTTGAAACGCCGCAGGGCTACCGCTTTCGCATTCCGGTTTCGGACACCCAGGCTTACCGTCAGTTTGGCAACTCGGTGGTGGTGCCCGCGTTCGCGGCGGTGGCAAAACTGCTGGCCTCGCGCATCAGACAGGCGGTGGCGCTCCGCCAGGGTGAGGCCGTCAATGACGGACGTTCACGATAAGGCCACGCGGAGCAAAAACATGCGTGCCATCGGCACGCGTGACACCGCGATAGAAAAGCGTCTGGCCGGGCTTCTGACGCAGGCGGGCTTCGACTTTCGCGTGCAGGATCCCGCACTTGCGGGTCGCCCGGATTTCGTCATTGACGCGTATCGGTGCATTATCTTCACCCACGGCTGTTTCTGGCATCATCACGACTGCTACCTGTTTAAAGTTCCGGCGACGCGCACCGATTTCTGGCTGGAGAAGATTGGCAAGAACGTTGAGCGCGACGCGCGCGATCTCGCCACGCTTGTCGCGCAGGGCTGGAGAGTGCTGATCGTCTGGGAATGTGCGCTGAGAGGGCGGTTAAAGCTGAACGATGCCGATCTGAGCGAACGGCTGGAAGAGTGGATCTGCGGCGGCGGCCAGGCCGCGCAGATCGACACCCAGGGGATCCACGCGCTTACGGTTTCTCCACCTCGCAAGGCGTAACCACGGGCTTTGCCGGCAGCAAATATTTGCCTAAGGTCACCAGCACGACGGCAAAAACAATCACCCCTAAAGCTAACCACTCAACCGGAGAGAGCGTTTCACCGCCAAGCCCGGTGCCGAGCAGCACGGCCACGACCGGGTTGACGTAGGCATAGCTGGTGGCAACCGCCGGTGAGACGTTACGGATCAGGAACATATAGGCGTTGATGGCGATGATTGAGCCAAACAGCGCCAGATAGCCTACCGCCAGGAAGCCCGACAACGGCGGCAGGGTAGTCAGCTCCTCTCCCGTCAGGGCTGAGGCCAGCAGCAGCACAATCCCAGCCGCAAGCATCTCTATTGCCCCCGCCATCATGCCGGTCGGCAGTTCGATACGCGAACCGTATACGGAACCAAACGCCCAGCTCATCGAGCCGATAAGGATAATCACTGCGCCCCACGGATTCCCGCTCAGGTTACCGCCGCTGTTAAGCAGAATGATGCCGGCAAGGCCGATGCCAATCCCCAGCCACTCCAGCTTGCGGGTGCGGATGCCGAAAAGGCGGCTGAAGCAGAGGGTAAACAGCGGTACGGTGGCAACGACCACGGCGGCGATCCCTGACGGTACGTTCTGGTGCTCGGCAATGGTCACAAAGCCATTACCGACCGCCAGCAGCAGCAGGCCTATCAGGGCGGCGTTCAGCATTGGGCGGAACGGTGGAAGCTTATGCCCGCGCAGCAGCAGGAAGGCCAGCAGCAGCACACCCGCCGAGAGGAAGCGAATGCCCGCCATCATCAGCGGCGGCCAGCTTTCCACGCCGATGCGAATGACAAAATAGGTGGAACCCCAGATGATATACAGCGAAAAAAGTGCCCCGATAAGCGGAAGCAGTTGCCGGAAACGCATAATCCCTCACGACGAAATAAAAAGGTCGCTGATAGTAAACGCGAAAACTATCGCGCTGGCGAGCCCTTTAATTGTGTTGTTGATGTGAATTTTTTGTTGACGAAAGCTGCCTGTTTCCGCGATTGCGCTTTTGCTCCATACTATTCACTTAATTACCAAAAAAAGAAGGATCACCATTTTGGCAGGAAGTAGCTTATTAACATTGCTGGATGATATTGCCACCTTACTGGATGATATTTCCGTGATGGGGAAACTGGCGGCGAAGAAAACCGCAGGGGTGCTGGGGGACGATCTCTCGCTTAACGCCCAACAGGTGAGCGGGGTACGGGCTAACCGTGAGCTGCCGGTGGTGTGGGGCGTGGCAAAAGGCTCGTTTCTGAACAAAGTGATCCTGGTGCCGCTGGCGCTGCTGATTAGCGCATTCATCCCCTGGGCCATCACGCCGCTGCTGATGATTGGCGGGGCATTCTTGTGCTTCGAAGGCGTGGAGAAGGTCCTGCACTCTTTGAGCTCGCGCAAGCAGAAGGATACCCCGGAGGCGCGCCAGCAGCGCCTTGAAGCGCTTGCCGCGCAGGATCCGAAAGTTTTCGAGCGCGATAAAATCAAAGGCGCCATTCGCACCGACTTCATTCTGTCGGCTGAAATTGTCGCCATTACGCTGGGCATCGTCTCCGATGCGCCGCTGCTGAATCAGGTGTTGATCCTCTCCGGGATCGCCATTCTGGTCACGGTGGGCGTTTACGGCCTGGTCGGGCTGATCGTGAAGCTGGATGATATCGGCTACTGGCTGGAGGAGAAATCCAGCGCGGTGGCTAAAGGCATCGGCAAAGGCTTACTGACGCTGGCGCCGTGGCTGATGAAGAGCTTGTCCGTGGTGGGGACCCTGGCGATGTTCCTCGTGGGCGGCGGCATTGTGGTCCACGGCATTGCGCCGCTGCACCATGCCATCGAACATTTCGCCTCGGCGCAGGGGAGCGTGGGGGCAGCGATTCTGCCCACGCTGCTTAATCTGGTGCTGGGCTTTATCGTTGGCGCTATCGTGGTGGCGGCGGTGAAACTGATCGAAAAAATGCGCGGTACGGGGCACTAATTGTTACCCGTCGCAGGGTGCAAAAAGACCATTCCTCGTCTAAATTGAAACAGTTTCACCCTGATACAGGAGGCAGGTATGGTCTTTTTGGTCAGTGATGAAGTTAAGCCTAAGAAGGGCGGCCCGCGCATGATTGTCACCGGGTATTCCAGCGGAATGGTGGAATGTCGGTGGCATGATGGCTACAGCATTAAGCAGGAAGCCTTTCGTGAAGATGAGCTTCAGCCGGGTGACGGCCAGCGTAAGCACGATCAGGCTTAATCACATAACGCCCGGCTTTGCCGGGCGTTTTTAACTGAAGTACCGGGTGTAAGGCAGTAATCAGGGAGTGTGTGTGCAGCGCGATACCTTTGTTGTAAGACGATCTTTTCTGCAATGGCTGCATAAGCGTAGCAATCCGGGTTTGATTGTTAACCTCTGTTTTATCACTGTTCTGGTGTTTTCAACCCTCCTGACCTGGCGTGAAGTAGTGGTCCTCGAAGAGGCGTATATCTCCAGCCAGCGCAACCACCTGGAAACCGTGGCCAGCTCGCTGGACAGGCAGCTGCAGTACAGCGTGGATAAAATGCTGTTATTTCGTCAGAGCATGCGCGATGCGCTACAGACGCCGCTGGCCTTCAATGTTTTGCACGATGCAGTGTCGCACTTTAACGCATTACGCATGCGTCCCACCTGGCAGCTCCTCGTTGATAGAAATCGCACACTTCCGATTAACGGCGTCTCGGATGCGTTTGTTGAAAAAACGTCGATTCTGAACCGGGACGCTGAACGCATCAGCAATGAAATTTCAGCCGCGCTTGAGGTGGGTTATCTGCTCAGGCTGGCGACGTCGAGCAGGCATAGTGAATCGCGGGTGATCTACGTTTCACGCGCCGGGTTTTATCTTTCGACGGACACGCTAACAGAGGCGAGCGATATTATCCCCCGCTATTATCACCTGGTCACGCAGTCCTGGTTTACCCAGCAGTCGGAACGTAACAATCGCTCCCGCGCGGTGCGCTGGTTTATCTCCACGCCGTCATCCTGGACCGGTGACGAGCGAACGATCACTGCCAGCGTCCCCATCTATTTCAATCGCTACTGGTATGGCGTGGTGGCGATGGATTTTTCGCTGAATACGATGCAACGCCTGCTGGCAGAGGCGACGGACGACCGTACGGAGGGGGAGTATCAGCTGTACGACTCCCGGCTCAATATGATTGCCTCCTCTGAAAAGACAGATAAACAGGTGAACCATTTCGATGAACGCGAACTCGCGCAGATAGCGCAGGCGATCGAGCACGATACTGGTGGTGGCATCCGCCTCGGCAGCCGTTTCATTAGCTGGCAGCGGCTCGATCATTTTGATGGCCTGGTTTTGCGTGTCCATACTCTGCAGGAAGGGGTACAGGGCGACTTCGGCAGCATCAGTATCGTACTGGCATTACTGTGGGCGCTCTTTACCGCGATGCTGCTGATTTCGTGGCTGGTGATCCGCCGGATGGTCAGCAATATGTATACGCTGCAGCACTCGCTCAAGTGGCAGGCCTGGCACGACCCGCTAACCCGCCTGAATAATCGCGGCGCGCTGTTCGAACGCGCGAAACTGCTGGCGAAGAAGTGTCATCAACAGTCGTTGCCGTTCTCGGTCATTCAGTTAGACCTCGACCATTTTAAAAGCGTCAACGATCGATTCGGTCACCAGGCCGGTGATAAGGTGCTTTCCCACTCGGCAGGGCTAATTTCCAGCGCATTGCGTAAAAACGACGTGGCAGGACGCGTGGGCGGGGAAGAATTTTGTATCGTCCTGCCGGGGCTCGGTCTTGAGGAGGCGAGAGGCGTCGCGGAGCGTATTCGCTGCCGAATCAACAGCAAGGAGATTCTGGTGAAGAAGAGTACGACCCTGCGCATCAGCGCGTCACTCGGCGTCAGCAGCGCCCGGGAAAACGAAAATTACGATTTCGAACAGCTGCAGTCCGTGGCGGATGCCCGGTTATATAAAGCTAAACAGGACGGACGTAACCGGGTTGTCTGGCACGATCATGACAAAAAGTGATCCAGCCCCTCCTGCCAGCCGAGCGGTCCCGCCTGCCGGGTGTGATAAACCCGGCGAGGGTTATCGTCCCGTAACGTAATACCCTGCCGGTTTATCCCCTTAATCACCACCGCGAAGTCCACGCTGTCCAGCAGCGGCGCGTCGTTCGGCCCATCGCCGAGCCCCAGGGTCGTGGGTTCAATATTTTCCCGTTCACGGTACTGCGCGATTAGCCAGTTAGCCGCAACGTCCTTACCGCAGCCGGCATCGAGAATATGCCAGAAACGGGCACCCTGCAGGCATTTCAGCCCGCGTTGCGCCAGCGCCGCTTCAAACCGGGCCATGGCTTCGTCGGAATCACGCCAGATGAGCGTGACGGAGGCGTCATGCTTGCGGGCAAGCGCCGCCCGGTAGCGGGTCACCCCCGTCCATTCGCTAATTACGCGTTCGTCCACGTCGTCAAAGGTGGTGAATTTGAAGCCCGCCTGCTGGCGGATTTGCTCAATAAGCGGACGAATCTCCCGGTGCGTCATGCCGTTGATGTGGCGCTGACCCATTTCCCAGCGCACGTCAGGCTGAATCACCGCGCCGTTCTCAGCGATAAACGGTAACCCTTCCAGTCCCAGATCCTGCTGAATATCCAGCATCTCTGCCGCGCTCTTGCTGCTGCAAAGAATCACCGGTACCTGGTTATCCTGCAGTTTATCCAGCCACGGCATCGCGGGCTGCCACTCATAGGAATGAATATCCAGCAGCGATCCATCCAGATCGGAAAAAATCAGCAGGGGACCCCGGAGTGAAAGCATAGTAACTCCCGAAAACGAATGAGCCTTAATCTAAGAATATTCCTAAAAAAATATCTGGGCTTAAACCGGATTGAGAAGAACCGATCCAGCCAAACCCGCATTCGGCGTATGTTGTTGCTCATAACCAAAACGATTATGTTAAAAATATTATATTCGCCGTAAGAATATATGCTTGTCATGAAAAATCGTTGGGGATAGTGTTGTTTGTACATCAGATTTCCTGGTGTAACGAATTTTCAAGTGCTTCTTGCATAAGCAAGTTTTGATCCCGGCCATCCCCATGACCGGGATTTTTTTCGTGCTAACGATTTGCTTCAGACACGCTAAAGTCATGAATATCCAGCTCGAAGGCCTCCGCCAGCTCGCGGTAGGTGTGATAATCCCTCCCGTTAACAATGACGTGGTCCGAACCATCGTTCGTGCGGCGGACTTCTGACTCACTGATCTCATTGATGGCGGCCAGCAGGGCATCGACATCCACCTCGACCTCGCGTTTGATGGTGTCGCTGTACTCTTTATCGGTCTTCATTACGGGGCTCCTCATTAAACCGTGTCCACGGTAAGTATAGACTGCGTATAAAAACGCCATTCACGCCGTGCGGCGATGTGTGTTTTTGCGTTTTGTTCTACACTGGCTCAAAACCAGAGGAGGAATGTATGAAGGTCAACGATCGGGTAACCGTTAAAACGGACGGTGGACCGCGCCGCCCGGGGGTGGTGCTGGCAATTGAAGAGTTTAGTGAAGGCACAATGTACCTGGTCTCACTGGAAGACTACCCGCTCGGCATCTGGTTTTTTAACGAACTGGGGCATCCGGACGGCATTTTTGTTGAGAAAGCGGAGTAGAACGGCGTCGGGTGGCATTGCGCGTGCCCGACCACGTCCGCAAAAGCAAAAATCTCTGGCCAGGCCAGAGATCAAAGGTAGGGTGCAAAGGGGTTTAAGCCACTAACGCATGTTGACGAAAATCCCGTTCGTCACATTATCGGTCAGACGTACCACGTGATAGATCACTTGCTTATTATGCGTTTTAATTTTCCTTTTAATATTTCCTTTGTGTGACGAAACGGTTTTCGCTTTAATATTCATCTGGTCAGAGATCTGAATAGTTCCTTGTCCAGCCATCCACATTCGCAGCATACTTGATTCAGTCCTGCTTAATGAAAGGGTGGGTAAGTTAACCGCTCCTACATTTTTAACTTCTTTATTCAAATAATCACCCAGAATGTCATCCAGCGACTCGGGTTTAATCGACTTAGAACTGATCAATAAATTTTTACGGACCAACAAATACTCATCGAAATGGATATTCGCGATCGCCATAAAAACAATAAACAGGGTTTTTGGATGCTGATTAATGATTTGCTTAATGTGCTGACTGTTGGCTGGATCGTGAATGAAACAGTCCTCATTAATAAACACCACGCCTGGTTTGAGTTCGTCACAAGCGGCTGCGAGTTCTTCAACGGTGTGTGCATCGTTGATGTCTCTCTTTCTTACCCCTCTGCTTGCCAGGTACCCGGTTAACCCTAGCCGGGTGTAGCTGCATAAATCCATAATGATCGTTGACATGGCATACCCTCACTCAATGCGTAACGATAATTCACCATCTGCCTGAGAGCTCAAAACAGCCATACGGGATGGAAAAAAATAATAAACCTGTGAGCATGACAAAGACTTTCAGGCGGACTCACTATCCCGTAAAGTTACGTATAATTTGCCAGGAATCTTCTTAAAGTAAAGTAAATATTAAGTATTGTGAGGTGGTTAGAAACATTTAAACCGCGTCAGATATATCCTGGAAGATGTTTTTCGCGTTTTATTTTAGGAATATCCTCAGAAAGACAATAGCGATCGTGAGGACTATTATTTACGTGGCAATTCGCTGACAATATCCGCTAACAGATTGAATATCTCGCCGAATAAATGTTCACAGAAGGGGGCGATAAGTGGCATCAGTAATGACATTAATAAAATTCCGACCGTCAACGTTAGCGGAAAACCAATCACAAACACCGAGAGCTGCGGAGCCATTCTGTTCAGCAAGCCTAATGCCAGGTTGACGGTGAGCAGCAGCGTTATGATCGGCAGAGCCAGCATCAGACCGTTGAGGAAGATCAGCCCCGCCGCGCGGGTCAGCGCGAGGAAGGCATTGCTGTTGACCGGGTTATCACCGATCGGCAGCGTATGGAAAGTATCCACCAGCATGGAGATGAGCCACAGATGACCGTTGAGCGACAGAAACAGCAGCATGGCGAGCAGATCGATGATGCGCGCCAGCACCGGCATGTTGAGATGGCTGCCGGGATCGACAAACGTGGCGAACGATAGCCCCATCTGCAGGCCAATCAACTCGCCGGCCGTGCGCACGGCGGCGAAGGCGAGCTGCATGGTAAAGCCCACGGCGACGCCAATCATCACCTGCTGTAAAGCGACCCATACCGCGTTAGCCGAGAAGATGGGAATATCCACGGGTGGCAGGGAAGGGGCGACGATAATGGTGATGATAATGCCCAGCCCCACCTTAACGCGCTTGGGGATCGATTTCTCGCTGAGAATGGGGGCGGTGGAGATCAGCGCCAGAATGCGCAGCATCGGCCAAAAATAGACGCCGAGCCACTGAACCCACTGGTCGCTGGTGAAGTGCAGCATCGTCAGGTCAGCCGATGATGTACGGCAGATTGGTAAACAGGTTGCGCATATAGTCCAGCAGCAGGTTCAGCATCCACGGTCCGGCCACGATAATCGCCACGAACACGGCGATGATTTTCGGGATAAACGACAGCGTCATTTCGTTAATCTGCGTGGCAGCCTGAAGAATACTGATAATCAGGCCGGTAACCAGCGCGACAAGCAGCAGCGGCGCGGCAACGGCAATCGCGATTTTCATCGCTTCCGTGCCCATCATCATGACCGATTCGGGTGTCATTGCCGTTCCTTAACTGTAAAAACTTTGCGCCAGCGAGCTGACCAGCAGCTGCCAGCCGTCGACCAGCACAAAAAGCATGATCTTAAAGGGCAGGGCAATGGTGGCGGGCGGTACCATCATCATCCCGAGCGCCATCAGGACGCTGGCGATCACCAGGTCAATAATCAGGAACGGGATAAAGATGGTAAAGCCAATCTGGAACGCGGTTTTCAGCTCGCTGGTGACATAGGCCGGCAGCAGAATGCGCATCGGTACCGCTTCCGGCCCCTGCAGCTCGCCGGTGTTGGACAGGCGGGCGAAGAGCGCCAGGTCCGCCTCGCGCGTCTGGCGCAGCATAAATTCTCGCAGCGGCTGCGCGCCTTTTTCCAGCGCCTCCTGCATCGAAATTTTGTCTTCGCTGAACGGCTGGTAGGCGTCGGTATAAATCTTATCGATCACCGGCGACATGATGAAAAAGGTCAAAAACAGCGCCAGCCCCAGAAGCACCTGGTTTGGCGGCGCCGAAGGGGTGCCCAGCGCGTTTCGCAGCAGACCAAAAACGATGATGATGCGGGTAAAGCTGGTCATCATCAGCAGAATGGCCGGAATAAAGGTCAGCGAGGTGATGAAGACCAGCGTCTGAACCGGGAGCGACCAGCTCTGGCCGCCACCCGCAATCGGCGTGGAGACCAGACCGGGCAGCTGCGCATAAACCGCAGGAGCAAACAGGCCAACGCCCGCAAGCGTCAGGGATAACAAACGGCGCATCAGGTTCTCCCGGAACGCTTAAGCAAACTCTTCATGACGGACTGAAAATCCGCAGGGGCTTGTGCGCGCTCGTCCACCGTGACCGGGGCGGGCGGCAGTTTATGTAATACGTTGATGTTTGAGCCGGTTACGCCCAGTACCAGACGCGCATCTTCCACATCGACGATGACCACGCGTTCGCGCGGCCCAAGCGTCGTGCTGGCGCTGACCTTCAGGCCGCGGGTGCCGGCAGTTTTACCCGCCAGGCCAAAACGCTTTGCCAGCCAGGCGGCGATAAGAATAAAGGCAATAATACCGAACAGCGCCCCGCTCACCTGGAGCAGCGGGGAGCCGGGAACGGCGGAAGGCTGTGATATTGTTGCCTGGGTTTTCATGCTTAACGGCTCAGACGACGCATGCGTTCAGACGGGGTGATGATGTCGGTGATGCGCACGCCGTATTTATCGGCAACCACCACCACTTCACCCTGGGCAATCAGATAACCGTTGATCAGAATATCCAGCGGCTCGCCGGCCAGGCCGTCAAGGGCCACAACTGAACCCTGCGTGAGGCGCAGCAGCTCTTTAATGGTCATCCGGGTGCGTCCCAGTTCAACGGTCAGCTTAACCGGGATGTCCATAATCAGGTCGATGTCCTGCAGCGTGCCGCTGACATCGCCGCCGCCTAACTGCTGGAATACCGCGTCCGCCGCGCTTTTTGTCGGAGTCGTTTTTTGCTCGTTTAACGCGTCAGCCCACAGATCGTCCAGTGCTCCGCTGTTTTCATCGGACGGATTGTTCATGTCACTCATTTGGGCTGTTCCTCATTCAGCGAATTCAAAATCGGGTTGATCAAGTGCTCAACGCGTAACGCATACTGACCGTTAATCGTGCCGTACTGGCTTGTAAGTACGGGGACACCATCTACGTGGGCAATAATGCGGTCGGGTTTGTCTATCGGCAAAACGTCGCCGGGTTGTAATTTCAGGATCTGGGATAACCGCATCGAAATGTCGGCAAAGTTCGCCACCAGCTCCAGCTGCGAGTGCTGCACCTGGCGTACCAGGTTTTCACGCCAGTTCTGATCTTCGTTGCGTGAGTTCTCCAGCGGCGGGTTAACCAGCAGCTCGCGCAGCGGTTCAATCATGCTGAACGGCAGGCAGATGTTGAACTCACCGGTCAGGTTACCGATCTCCACGTGGAACGGCGTATTGACGACGATATCGTTCGGGGAGGTGGTGATATTGGTAAATTTCACCTGCATCTCAGAACGGACGTACTCCACTTCCAGCGGGTTAATCGCTTTCCACGCGTCGCTGTAGGATTCCAGCGCCAGCTTCAGCATGCGGTTAATGACGCGCTGCTCGGTGTGGGTAAATTCACGACCTTCCACTTTGGTCGGAAAACGCCCGTCGCCGCCGAACAGGTTATCCACCGCAATGAACACCAGACTTGGGGAAAACACCACCAGACCGGTGCCGCGCAGCGGCTTCAGATGAATCAGGTTAAGGTTGGTTGGCACCGGCAGGTTGCGGGCAAACTCATGATACGGCTGGATGCGGATCGCACCGACCGTGATATCCGGGCTACGACGCAGCAGGTTAAACAGCCCCATACGGAACTGACGTGCAAAACGTTCGTTAATGATCTCCAGCGCCTGCAGACGTTCACGTACCACGCGACGCTGGGTATTGGGATCGTAAGGACGAATATTATCGTCGCCGGTGAGACCCGGTTGCGGGTCGTCACTCTTATCGCTGTCGCCGTTAAGCAACGCGTCGATTTCTGCCTGAGAAAGAATACTGTCGCCCATGTCGTTACCGCAGAATAAAGGCTGTGTACAGAACGTCAGTGACTTCCTGCTTAGGTTGACCGTTTACCAGCGGGGTGGCCAGCGTCTGCTTGATGGCGTCGACCAGCTTTTGCTTACCCACGTCGGTAGCCAGCGCGGAGGCGTCCTGACGAGAAAACAGCAGGAGAAGGCGGCTACGCACTTCCGGCAGATAATCGTTCAGGCGCGCGCGGGTTGCTTCGTCCTTCAGGCGCAGCGTAATACCGACATACAGCACGCGATCCGCATCACCGAGGTTAACGGTGAAGGTGTCCAGAGGGAAAAAGACCGGCGCCGGCGGTGGGGCAGGTTCGGCTTTGGCCGCAGCGGTTGAAGGTTCCTGCTGCATACGCCAGTAACTATAGCCCGCGGTAGCGCAGGCGGCGAGCGTGATCAACACCAGCAGCGGGATCCAGATGGAACGCTTGCTTTTTTTGGTGATAGCGGAGTCTGTCATCTGATACGAGCTTCCTGTTTCGGTACAGCTTAATAAGGTGATTATCCCGTGTCCTGCCGTCGTCAAAGCGTGGAAAAGACGAGGATAATCACGCTACCTCTGGCGTTTAGGCGAAGATGTCTACGGCACCGTTACCCCGCGCCGCGGATTGCAGGGCGGCAGGGGTCGGCAGGAGCTCATCGCTCTCTTCATTAAAACCGCCGTGCTGGCCCGGGCGTGAAGCATGGTGCTGCTGGGATGAAGACTGCTGTTGCCCGGCAAAGCTCTCGCTGCTGACGCTGCTTTGAGAAAGCTGAATGCCGTTTTCCGCCAGCGAGGTCCGCAGGACCGGCAGCGCGGCTTCCAGCGCCGCGCGTACGTGGCTGTGCGCAGAGACCATCTGCAGCTGTGCCTGGTTATCGTCCAGCTTGAGCGAGATTTGCACCTGGCCCAGATCTTCCGGGTGCAGGCGCAGTTCCGCCGTCTGCTGGCCCTGCTTAGTGAACAGGGTGATGTGCTGGCTCAGGGACTGCTGCCATTCATGTGTGCCCAGAGGCTGGCTTAGCACCGGGGCGGTGGCAACGGTAGCGGCAGGCTGGCTGGCCGCATGGCTGGAGATAATCGGCGCCAGGGTAGCGGTCGGCGAAGATGACGAAGAGGCGCTGGCGAAGTCCTGTTTCTCAGCGGCTGCGGCCACGACCGGTGTGGCTGGCGCGTTGGCGGCGAGATCCGGACCGTTGTTCTTCGCCTGGCTCTGATAGGACGCAGAAAGCTGCGCTTCATCATGGCTTCCCGCAGGCGCGTTCAGGGACGGCGGCTGTCCCGCACCGTTTTGCGAAAGCGTTGCTGAACTCAGCGCCGAGGTGGCTTGAACGCCGTCGCTGACTGCCGCACGAGAGGCGATCGTCTGCTGGTGCGGCAGCATCGCCATCAGCGCGCTTAGCCCCGCCAGCTCTTCTTCGCTCAGCTCGGTTTTAGCGTCATCTTTACCGTTGGCCGCAGTGAGCGTCTTAAGCGCGTCGCCCTTTGACAGCGGTACCAGCCCGGAGACCAACGTTTCAAGTGGCGCGGACTCCGTCGTTTCAACGCCATTCAACGCAGGCTGACGCGAGAGCAGGTCGGCAATTTTGGCCTGCAGAGCGGTATCGCCTTTGGCCTCCTGCGCGACCTTCGACAGCTTGCTGCCGGCGGCTTTCAGATCCGCCAGGGTGAGCGGCGCATCGTTGCCCTTGCCCGTTGCATCCGTCAGGGCGCCCGCCAGCAGGGAGAGAAAGTCCTGTGCACCCTCAGTGCCTTTCCCTGTTTGCATCCCGCCTGACAGGTCGCTGTCGCTCATCAGCAGTTGTTGCAGTGTGATCATTCCGGTTTCCTCATTGATGCGCGCTGGGCAAACTCATCCATTTTCTTCTGGTCCAGGCGGTTTTCCGCCAGGGTCGAGGCTGCAATCTGCCGGTCCTGTAAGGTCTGCCAGGCCTGCAGCCGCTGTTTTTTCTCGCGCCAGAAATTCAGCGCGGTATCGACTTTTTGGGTCCACTGGTTTAGCTGCTGGCGGTGCTGCTCTATCGCCTTCTCGAGCGTCTGGATAAACTGCTGATAGTTAATCCAGCGCTGGCTGCCAATGCCCTGCGTCATATCGGTATTGAGGTTGGTGCGATATTCATGCTGATAGTCGATTAACATCTTCAACTGTTCTTCAGCCTGCTGGCACCCGCGTCGCATTGCGCCAAGCTGCAATGCGGCATCATCAACTTCTTTTTCAGCCAGATCTTTCAGCGTTGATAACGCGCTGTTTTGCGCCATGACCTTCGCCCTCCACCTGTGTTACACCTGCGGGAAAATCAGCTCCAGCGCCTGGATTGAATCTTCCCAGTCGGCACGCTCAAAAATGCCCTGTTGTAAAAACGCCTCCAGCTGCGGCCACAGGCTAATCGCCTTGTCGAGCATCGGGTCGCTGCCTTTGGCATACGCCCCCACGCTGACCAGATCGCGGTTGCGCTGGAAGCTGGAAAGCAGTTGTTTGAAGTTACGCACGCGGGCGTAGTGCTTCTCGGTAATCAATGCCGTCATCGCACGGCTGATGGACGCTTCAATATCAATCGCCGGGTAGTGCCCGGCTTCGGCCAGGCGGCGCGACAGCACGATATGGCCGTCCAGGATCGCGCGCGCGGAGTCGGCAATCGGGTCCTGCTGGTCGTCGCCCTCGGTCAGCACCGTATAGAACGCGGTGATGGAGCCGCCGCCGCTGATGCCATTACCCGCACGCTCTACCAGCGCCGGAAGTTTGGCGAAGACCGAAGGCGGATAGCCTTTGGTGGCCGGCGGCTCGCCGATGGCCAGCGCAATTTCACGCTGCGCCATCGCGTAGCGGGTGAGGGAGTCCATGATCAGAAGCACGTGCTTGCCGCGGTCACGAAAATCTTCGGCGATACGGGTTGCGTAGGCGGCACCCTGCATACGCAGCAGCGGCGACACGTCCGCCGGCGCGGCTATCACCACCGAGCGGGCGCGGCCTTCCGCACCCAGAATGTTTTCAATAAAGTCTTTTACTTCGCGACCACGCTCGCCGATCAGGCCCACGACAATCACGTCGGCCTGGGTATAGCGCGCCATCATGCCGAGCAGGACGGATTTCCCGACGCCGGAACCGGCGAACAGGCCCATGCGCTGTCCGCGCCCTACGGTGAGGAGGGCGTTAATCGGACGCACGCCGGTATCCAGCACGTGCTCAATAGGGGTACGCTGCAGGGGGTTGAACGGCTGGGTAATCAGCGCGCCGGTTTCGGTGGTGTCCGGCGCGGGCAGGCCATCCAGCGGCTTCCCGCTGCCGTCCAGCACGCGGCCGAGCAGGGCAGGGCCAAGCGGCAGCTGTTTCCCGCTTTGCAGCCCGTCGCCGCTGATGTTTTTCGCGTAAACGCGCGCGCCGGGCAGTATGCCTTCCACCTCTTCAAGCGGCATCAGGAACAGGCGCTGGCCGTTAAACCCGACCACTTCGCTTTCCACTTCACGCGTTTCCTGCCCATCCTGACGCTCAATGACGCAGGTCGCACCCAGGGGAAGCTGCAGGCCGGTGGCCTCCAGTACCAGACCGGTGGCGCGCGTCAGTCGCCCATAACGACGAACAGATGGCAGTTGCGCCATCTTCGTCTCAAAGTTGTCGAGCGTGGTGAGCCAGCGGGTAAGGCGTGCGGTCATCAGACGACTCCCGGTGCCGCCAGGCGACACAGTTCCTGCCAGCGGGTGGCGACGCTGGCATCCAGGTCGCCTTCATCGGCAGAGACTTTGCATCCGCCGTGGTGTAAGGATGGGTCGCCGCGCAGACGCCAGCCGTGCAGGCTAAGCGTTGCGCCCAGGCTCTCTTCAACGCGCTGCAGATCGTCCGGGTGGACGCGCAGCTGCGGTTTGCCGCTGAACAGCGGCTCCTGCTGAAGCAGACCCTGAATTTGTTTAATCAGCGCGGTGTTATCCACCACGGGCGTCTGGCCGATAACCTGACGCGCCGCCTCCAGCGCCATCTGCATCAGACGCGAGGCAATCACGCTGTCGAGCGCGTCCAGCGTGTGCTGGAACTCGCTGACCAGCTGCTGCATGCGGGCATGGATCGGCGCCTGCTGCTGGCGTGCCTGATCGATGCCGTGCTCTAACCCTTTCGCCAGGCCTTCCTGGTACCCCAGATCGTGCCCCTTCTGGCGGCCTTCGTTCAGACCGGCGTTATAGCCCTGCTCGTGCGCCTGCATTTGTAGCTGCGCCAGCATCTGCGCTTGCTGCTCCTCTTCGCTCAGCTCGGGCTGTTCAACGTCCGCGTCGGGCTCTGCGGGCGAGACCACCGCGGGCGTGAATTCGGCAAGGGGAGGGGCCAGATCGTCCGGCGTCCAGCGCTTCCACGACAGCTCATTAGACATAGGTGTCGTCTCCGCTGCCAATCACCATCTCGCCGGTTTCCGCCAGACGACGAACGATAAGCAGGATGGCTTTCTGTTCGTTTTCCACCTGAGACAGACGCACCGGGCCGCGGTTGGCAAGGTCGTCGCGCAGGATATCGGCCGCACGCTGGGACATGTTGCGCAGGAACTTCTCGCGCAGCGGCTGTTCGGCGCCTTTGAGGGCGATAAGCAGCGACTCGGAATCCACTTCCTGGAGCAGGCGCTGGATGCTGCGGTCGTCCACTTCGACGAGGTTTTCGAACAGGAACATCTCGTCGATGATTTTCTGCGCCAGCTCGCCGTCGAATTCGCGAACCGCCGAAATAACGGCTTCTTCCTGCTGCGTTTTCATCAGGTTGATAATTTCCGCCGCCGTTCTCACGCCGCCCATTTTGCTGCGCTTGAGGTTCTGGCCGTCGAGCAGGTTGTTTAGCACTTCGGTCAGCTCCGCCAGCGCGGCCGGCTGAACGCCGCCGAAGGTGGCGATACGCAGCATCACATCGTGACGCAGGCGCTCTTCGAACAGGGCCAGAATATCCGCCGCCTGACCACGTTTGAGGTGAACCAGGATGGTGGCGATAATCTGCGGGTGCTCGTCGCGAATCAGGTCGGCGGCACTCTGCGGCTCCATAAAGTTGAGCGTTTCGATACCGCTGGCGGTATCGCGGGTTTCCAGAATGTCTTCCAGCAGGCTGGCGGCACGCTCTTCGCCCAGCGCCTTGACCAGCACGGAGCGCAGGTAGTCGTTGGCGTTGACGTTCAGCGCGGCAAACTGTTCGGCTTCCTGTTCAAACTCTGACAGCACTTCGGTCAGCTGTTTGTTGGAGATTTGACGCACGTTGGCCATCGCCGCACTGAGAATTTGCACTTCTCGCTGGGAGAGGTGTTTAAACACCTCTGCCGCGCGATCTTCGCCAATGGTCATCAGCAGGATGACGCTTTTATCGGTGCCCGTAAGCGTATTACTCATGTTCGTTACCCATCCACTGGCGGATGACCAGCGCCACGACGCGCGGATCGTTATCTGACATTTCGCGAATGCGCTGGCTCATCACCTCAGCGCCCATGCGCTGGTTAGCACGACGCTGCTGCATCTGTTCATCTTTGCTGAGGCGAACTTCAACCGCTTCTTCCGTTTCCTGACGCGTATTCATCTGCTCGCGCGCCGCTTTTTCGGCTTCCGCACGACGCTGGATCTGAGGACGAACGCCCTTACGCCACAGCAGCCACGCGACAATCAGCACCAGCAGCCAGCGGCCTGCGGACATCAGCTGGTCGATAAACGCCTGCTGTTGCCAGAACGGCAGTTCACCGCCGGTCTCTTCAACCGAGTTAAACGGAGAGTTCACCACGTTGAGGGTATCGCCGCGCTTCTCGGAGTAGCCCATCGCTTCGCGGGTCAGGTTCTCAATCTGCTTCATCTGCTCGGCGGTTAACGGCAACGGTTTGCCGTCCGGCAGGGTTTTGTAGTTCACCACCACCGCAACGGAAAGACGCTGAATATCGCCCACGTTCAGCTTAGTGTGGCGGATCGTTCGGTCCACTTCATAGTTCGTGGTTTCGTTACGGCTGCTGGAGCGCGGACCGGCGTTATTGGTCGTTGAGGTGGTCTGCTGATTATTTTGCTGACCGTTCTGCTGGTTGGCAGGCGGCGTGGAAATCGGCGCCGCGTTTGCCGGTGCTGGCTGGTTAGAGAGCGCGCCCGGCACGCCGCCAGGGTAGGCCCCGCCGATCTGTTCGCTGGAGTTGATCTGGCGCGAACGCATGACCGCCTGAGCCGCATCGCCGTTCGGGCTGTATTGCTCTTCGGTTTGTTCTTTATTAGAGAAGTCAATCTGCGCGGTCACCTGGGCGTGCACGTTGCTGTTGCCCACCACCGGGCCGAGGATCGCTTCGATACGGCGCTGGAGACGGCTTTCAACGTCGGCGGCGTATTTCAGCTGCGCGTCGTTCAGGTCACGCCCGGCGGTATTGGATTGCGTCAGCAGGTGTCCGCTTTGATCCACCAGCGTCACGTTACCCGGCGGCAGGCCGGCGACGGCGCTGGAGACGAGATGCGTTACCGCGCTGATTTGCCCTTCGTCCAGCGCGCGGCCGGGTTCGAGGTTCACGGTAACGGAGGCTGAAGGGGATTTCTGTTCACGAACAAATAAAGAGGGTTTAGGCATTGCCAGGTGCACGCGGGCACTCTTTACCGGGCCTAACGTTTCAATGGTGCGGGCCAGCTCGCCTTCCAGCGCACGCTGGTAGTTCACTTGCTCGCTGAACTGGCTGATGCCGAATTTTTCCTGGTCCAGCAGCTCAAAGCCGACCGCGCCGCCCTTTGGCAGGCCCTGCTGTGCCAGGCGCAGACGAAGCTCGTGCACTTTATCCGCCGGTACCTCAAGCGCACCGCCATTATCGGCAAAGCGATACGGGATGTTCATCTGGGTAAGCTGGGTGACGATGGCGCCGCCATCCTGATCGGAAAGGTTGCTGTAGAGCGTGCGGTAATCAGGGCTTTTCGCCCATAAAACCATCGCTACAAGGATCGCAATTGCGGCAGCGCCTGCCACGATCAACGGGATTTTAGGATTCGCGCGAAGGCGGTTCATCCACTCGAGTGATTTATTTTGTGGCGCTGTCGATGCTGTTGCACTCATTGCGCACCTCTTAAATCCTGGTGGTTTACGTTATTCGTGTAGAGAAACAAAACTGACTCCCGGGTCGGCAAACACGACAAAAGTTCCATATTGATGGCCCTGCCATTATTTGACGATTCCGGATTTTCTATGCGTCAAATAACCTGGTTTTTTCACGCTATTTACCGCCATTATCTTATTGACAAGCTGTTAGTCTTGACCGCGTAAAAAACCATCCAGGGGAGAGTCATGGCTATACAGGGCATTGAAGGGGTCATCAGTCAGTTGCAGGCAACGGCGATGACGGCCCGTAATCAGAATGTGGCAGAACAGCAGCCGACCATCAGCTTTGCGGGGCAACTGCATGCCGCTCTTGACCGTATCAGCGATACCCAGACCGCTGCGCGTACGCAGGCGGAGAAGTTCACCCTCGGCGAGCCGGGCGTGGCGCTCAATGATGTGATGACCGATTTGCAAAAAGCCTCGGTTTCCCTGCAGATGGGGATCCAGGTGCGTAACAAGCTGGTGTCGGCGTATCAGGAAGTGATGGGGATGCAGGTTTAAGCCCCCCTCGATCTTCGCTGGCAGCCTCAGCGCTTTAATGCCACAATATTTTTTTCTTCGAATGCAGGAAAGATGATGAAAAAAATAGCAATTGCTGGCGCGCTGCTGGCACTGACCGGGTGCGTTCAGGTCGATAACTATAATGACGTGATCAAGCATCCCGTCCCGGCGAACCTGGCGGGATACTGGCAGTCGAAAGGGCCGCAGAGCAGTCTGGTCAGCCCTGAAGCGATTGCCACACTGGTGGTGACGGAAGAGGGCGATACGCTGGACTGCCGCCAGTGGCAGCGCGTGATTGCCGTACCGGGTAAGATCATGCTGCGTTCAGACAGCTATTATAACGTCACACGCAAGCTGGATATCTATCCGCTGGATCGCGACGGCGCTACGCTTGAGTATGATGGGATGGAGTTGCAGAAGGTTGACCGCCCAACGGTGGAATGTGCGGATTACCTGAGCAAGAATCCGCTGGAGAGTAAACTGCCCTAAGGGTAAAAGCAAAACGGCAACCTCGTTGCCGTTTTTGGTGTTTGCGCCCTCTCCCTGTGGGAGAGGGACGGGGTGAGGGCATCAGGCCGCACGTTTCCCGTTCTACAACGCATCCTCAATCACCCACACGCTGACACTTCCCCCTTTACAGGTAAAGGTGCCTTCGCCATCCGCCGCGGTGGTGACCGTTTCTTCACGATTGCCGAGGAAATCACGCCACGTTTTGTTGCCGTAGTTTTCCCCCAGGCAAATCACCTTCTCGCCGTCATCGCCGTTCGACATCACCACCACGCAGCCGGGATCGTCCTCGGTGCCGCTGCGGCTGAAGGCGATGCAGTTTGGATGGTCAAAAAACAGCGTCTGCACGCCGTGGGCAAAGCGCTGGCGGGCGAGGATAAGCTCGTGAAGCTGCTCAATCACCGGCATGTCGATGTGATAGGTCTCACCGTCACCTCCCGTATCGTCATAGCTTGCGCCGAACAGATCCGGATAGAAGACGCTCGGCACGCCGTTTTCCCGCAGCAGGATCAGCGCGTACGCCAGCGGTTTAAACCAGGCTTCGACCGGCGCTTCCAGCGCCTGCAGAGGCTGCGTGTCATGGTTCGCGACGAGGGTGACCGCATGGAACGGGTCGGCCTCCACCAGCGTGCCGGTGAAGATCTGGCTCATGTCGTAATCCCGGCCCTGACGTGACGCCTCGTGGAATTTCATCTGCAGCGGGGCATCAAACAGCATGGTTTTCCCCTCGACCTGGTCAATATAGGCCTGCAGTTTGTCAACCTCGTGGGACCAGTATTCCGCCACGATAAACAACGGCTGTTCGGCGACCTCCTGAACGTGCTCAATCCACTCTTTGTAAAACCAGGCGGGAATATGCTTGACGGCGTCCAGACGAAAACCGTCGCAGCGCGTCTGTTCCATGACCCAGCGGGCCCAGTATTTGATCTCCTCGGTGACGGCGTGATTGCGAAAGTCGATGTTTTCGCCCATCAGGTAATCGAAGTTACCCATCTCATCATCGACCTGGTCATTCCAGCCTTCGCCGGTATAGTCGTTGAGGATTTTAAAGATCCCGTCTTCATCCGGGTTTTCAATATGGTCGACGCCGCTGAAGCATTTGTAATCCCAGATGAACTGCGAATACTGCCCGGCCCGGACGGGGAAGGTATAGCGTGTCCAGGCTTCGCACTCGATGATCTCGCCATCGATTTGCGTGCGGTCCTGTTCATTCACGCGCTGAACGCGGACAGGCTCTTTCTCATCCGCCCCCATTTTGTGGTTAACCACTACGTCCAGCAGTACGGCAATGTCGTTGCTTTTGAGGGCGTCGATGGCCTCCAGCAGCTGCGCTTTATCGCCATATTTCGTGGCGATGCTGCCTTTCTGATCGAACTCGCCGAGGTCAAACAGATCGTAAGAGTCATAGCCAACCGAATACCCGCCGGAAGCCCCTTTATACGCGGGCGGCAGCCAGATCATATTGATGCCGATTTCATTAAGATTGGGGGCTAACGCTGTGACTTCTCGCCACAATTCACCGCCAGCGGGGTAATACCAGTGAAAGCATTGTAACAGGGTGGGGTTTTTCATCGTCCGTGCTCCAGAAGCCATATGGCAGACTTCTGGAGTATGGATGAAGAAATCATAATTGTGTGTCGCGGGTAACACTTTCTGGATAAAGAATATTCCCTGACAGCTTTCCATAGGTAGATGTGATGGATTGCTGTTTGCCGGTCTGATCGATGAGATTACGCAGTTCGTCCATCCGCACTTTCAGCAGCGCCTTTAACGTATTCTCATTGTCGAGGATCATCTCCAGCAGCGCACGCGCTTGCTCAACCTGAGCCGGGGGGCATGACATGATGGGCGTTTGCGAAATCCTTTCCACCAGTTGAACGTAATGCATTTCCTGCTCAATAAGCGCATCCCATTGACCAGAATGTGCGAGATTTAGCATAGCAATGCTCTGAGCATGTAACGCCTGCCAGTGGCTAAGCGCTGCGCTGGGATTATTCATCAAAATTATCCTGAAATAGAGGACGCATTGGGGCCGATTTGCTTCCACGCATCCGCAATGTTGTTTAATAAACCCTCGACTTCAACAATTGCGTCTACGTCATTACTGACGTTCGCCAGTAATAAACGTCGAACCATATATTCGTACAAGGAGGCAAGATTACTGGACAGCTCGCTCTCAACCTCCATGTTCAGTCCTGCTTTTAAACCGTTGTCGATGATGTTAATGGCTTTGGATAAAGCTTCGCCTTTTTCACGAATTTGTCCGGCTTCCATGAACAAACGCGCGCGGACGAGGGCGCTATGCGCCCCGTCGAACAACATGACAATCAGCTGGTGTGGACTGGCATTCATAACTGCGCTTTCTACTCCTATCTGCTGATAGGATTGAACACCAGAGGTCTTATACATATCCACTCCTGAAGGCTACGACTATTTTTGTGAGAACTGTTGGGTCAGATAGTTGGCCGTACTGGTCATTTTGGTGACTAATACGTCCAGGCTGGTGAACTGCGCTTTGTAACGCGCCATGGTGGCATCAATAGTAGCTTCCATAGAATCGTAACGTTCGCCCAGAGTTTTCAGCGTTTTGTTAATACCGTCTTTCGCGTTCTGGATCACGCCCGCGCTGCCGGTGCTGGTGCTGAGCATGGTGGTCAGCGTGTTGTTCATCTGGGTCGCCAGACCGGTTTTCTTTCCGTCACCGATAAAGTACTGCTGTACGGCGGTTGGATTGTCGGTCAGCGCTTTTTTCAGCTTATCGGTATCCACTTTGAGGTTACCGACCGTACCGTCTGCACCTTTCACCGGATCCTGGGTAATCCCCAGCTGAGCCATGATCTGAACGGAGCCGGCCTGAACTTCGGTCAGCAGACCGCGCAGCTGAGACTGGATCCCGCGCACGTTTGCATCACCCACCAGCGCGCCGTTGCTGGTGGACTGGCTGCCAGAACCTGCGTCGACCGGCACATATTTGGTCAGGCTATTAATAGTGGACTGCAGCGAGTTATACGCGGTGACCCAGTCGGTTACGGCTTTCTGGTTCGCATCCGTGGCGCGCGTTACTTCCAGCATTTCATCCGCTTTACTTTCTGCCTTCACGGTGAAGGTCATCCCCGGCAGCGCATCGGAGATGGTGTTCGATTGACGCTCAATCTTGATGTCGTTCACAACGACAATCGCGTTCTGGGCCGCGGTATTTACCGCCAGCGTGCCGGTTTTAGCGGTTGAGTCGTAGCCGATTACGCTTTGCAGCTTGTCGTCCCCGGTGACGCTGATGGTCATCTCGCCATCCGTACCGGTGGTTTTCGAGGAGAGCATCAGGCGGTAATCGCCGTCTTTCGCCTTGATTACGCTGGCGGTGACGTTGCCGTTCGCTTTATTAATCGCGCTCGCGATCCCGGCAAGCGACGTATCGCCATCGGCCAGGTTCACCTCTAAAGGCGTTTTTGTCCCCGGCTGGGTAATCGTAATTTTACGCGTCGTGCCGCTCGTATCGCCCAGCAGCTCCGTGTTGGTGGCATAGGAGCCCGTCGTGAGCGCCTGTGCTTTTGCCACCTGGTTGACATTAACCACATAAGAGCCGACGGATGCGTCTGCGGTCGTGGTTGCCGTAAAGGCCGTGTTGGTACTGCTTACGGCGGTTGAGTTCCATGTGGTCGCTTTACCCAGCGCAGCGGTCGCAGTCTGCAGCGAGGTCATGGCACTCTGCAGCTTGCCGTACGCGCTTAACTGTGCGTTATACGTTGATTGCTGGGTAGTAATCGTCGTCAGCTTGGTTCGTTCTGCTGCATCCAACTGATTATATAATTCCCCGAGTCCTGCAGAACCTATCCCGAGGTTACTGATAGTAGCCATGCATATTTTCCTTAAATACGAAAGTAGTTCAGGACTCTTATCGGCCTCGAATAGTAAAAGTTTACGATGGTGAGAAAAAAATAATCCAAAGAATAGGCATGTCCTGGCGCGTTAAATGAAACGATTGCACTTTGGGACGATTTTTAGTGCGTCAATAACACAGATAAGTGTGTGCCTTTTTTGGCATATTCCGCGTAATAAAAAGCCGTAAATAATAACCTTATGATGAACCTTAATTGATTTTTTAAAAATAAAACCATTAATAATCATTGAGTTATAATTTTTTCGAAATTGATTCTAAAGTCTTTTCGGGACCCGTCGATAACCTTGTTGACGGTGAGAGACGCTGTGAGTGTTAGGCACCGGACCTAAAACCCAATTTTTGAAGGAAAGAAAATTATGGCAGTTATCAATACTAACCTGTTGTCCCTGACTACTCAGAACAACCTGAACAAATCTCAGTCTTCTCTGGGCACTGCTATTGAGCGTCTGTCTTCAGGTCTGCGTATCAACAGCGCGAAAGATGATGCCGCTGGCCAGGCGATTGCAAACCGCATGACCGCTCAGATCAAAGGCATGACTCAGGCAGCACGTAACGCCAACGACGGTATCTCCATGGCGCAGACTGCTGAAGGTTCCCTGAACGAAATCAACAACAACCTGCAGCGCGTTCGTGAACTGGCTGTTCAGGCAAGCAACGGCACCAACAGCACGTCTGACCTGGCTTCTCTGCAGGATGAAGTTACCGCTCGTCTGGCTGAAATCAACCGTGTTGCCAGCAAAACTGACTTCAACGGCATCAAACTGCTGGACGGTTCTGCAGGTACTGCTGGCGTGGTTAAAATTCAGGTTGGCGTGAACGACGGCGACACCATCGATCTGGACCTGAGCGGTGCTAAAGCTGACACCACGACTCTGGGCGTGAACGCTATCGACCTGAAAGCAATGACTGCGACCGATCTGGACACCATTGACAAAGCTATCGCTAAAGTTGATACCGCTCGTTCCGGTCTGGGTGCTGTGCAGAACCGCTTCACTTCTGCAATCAACAACCTGAACAACACCTCTAACAACCTGTCTGCTGCTCAGTCCCGTATCCAGGACGCTGACTACGCAACTGAAGTTTCCAACATGTCCCGCGCGCAGATCCTGCAGCAGGCTGGTACTTCTGTTCTGTCCCAGGCAAACCAGGTTCCACAGACCGTTCTGTCTCTGCTGCGTTAATTTTACGCATCAAACCCCGCTTCGGCGGGGTTTTTTTGTCTCTGAATTTTGAGGATCCGCCCGTGAAACAGATCGTTATTACCCAGCCTAAACTGGTCGCAGATTTTTCCTGTGTCGGTGGGGAATGCCGTGAACATTGTTGTCAGGGCTGGACCATCGCGTTTGATAAATCCTCCGTTAACCGCTATCTGAACAGTAAAAATGCCGCCATTCGTCACACGGCAAAGAAGGCTATAAAAGTCACAAAAAAACAGTATGGCAACTGGGGCGAAGTGATTTTCCATACGGAGAGTAAAAACTGCCCGTTTATGGATACGGAAAAGCTCTGTTCTATTCATAGCGCCATGGGCGCTCAGGCGTTAAGCCCGACCTGTTCGACGTTCCCGCGGACAAACCGGGTCTATAAAAATGAAATTGAAAAATCACTTAATCTCTCGTGTCCGGAAGTCACTCGACTGCTGTTGAACGATCGGGCATCGATGTCGATGATGGAATCCATCAGCGTTCAGCAGGACGTGAATAATGCGCCAGCGATGGATTTGAAGATTAAGGTCATCAATCTCTTCTGCCAGAACCTCTTCAGCGTTGAGGCGGTGAGCGTTGAAGAACAAGTTTATGCCGTGGTGAAATTCCTCATGGTGGCTGAAAAGCTCGAAAACCTGGAAGAGAATATCAGTACGCTCGAAACGGTTTATTATTCGCTGGTGAACGAGCTGGTGAGCGGTAAAATCAAGACGGAGTTAGGCGGGTTTAATCAGAACTACAGCCTGAAATTCGCGTTAATCTCGCTCATCCAAAGCTACTTTACGAAGAAAGCGACGGCCCGCGGTGGCGCCGTATTAAACCGTTATTTTGATCAGCTTTATAAACAGTTTGAATCTGTCGATGATACCGTTTCGGCAGAAAAGGTCATGGAAAACATCGAGTCCGTCTGGCGCGATGTGGCGGGCGGTTACATCGCGGCAAACGATCACCTCTTTAAGAACTTTTTTAAATACAAGCTCTGGGAGCAGGGCTTCCCGCAGAGCAATGGCCGCAGCATGTTGAATAATCTTTATTTAATCGTTGCGGAGTTCTATTTTCTCAAATCGCTGCTTGCCGGTCAGGCCATCGTGGCGGGGAAAATTGAACAAGACAATATTATTGACGTTATTTACAGCTTCCACTCACTGAGCCAGCATAATCAGGAAGCAGGAAAGCTCTTTCATCAACATATAGATAGCGTCAAATTGGGCGACGATCTTTCATTGTTACAACTGTTAATTTAGCCAGAAAAGTTGCCCCTGCTGCGGGCAACCTCAGAATAACCTCACTTTATCCCCCTTTTTCATCCAATTGAACGCCCTGCAGAATCGGATAATCATGCCGATAACTCAACTAACGCAGGGCTGTTTATCGTGAATTCACTCTATACCGCTGAAGGTGTAATGGATAAACACTCGCTGTGGCAGCGTTATGTCCCGCTGGTGCGTCACGAAGCATTGCGCCTCCAGGTGCGTTTGCCGGCGAGCGTGGAACTTGACGATCTGCTACAGGCGGGCGGTATCGGGTTATTGAATGCAGTTGACCGATACGACGCTCTGCAAGGAACGGCATTTACGACTTACGCAGTTCAGCGTATTCGTGGTGCGATGCTGGACGAGCTGCGCAGCCGCGACTGGGTGCCGCGCAGCGTTCGCCGCAACGCGCGCGAAGTGGCGCATGCAATGGGACAGCTGGAACAGGAACTGGGACGCAACGCAACGGAAACCGAAGTGGCGGAACGTCTTGGCATTGCTGTTGAAGAGTATCGTCAGATGTTGCTCGATACCAATAATAGCCAACTCTTCTCCTATGACGAGTGGCGCGAAGAGCATGGCGATAGCATCGAGCTGGTGACGGACGAGCACCAGCAGGAAAACCCGTTACACCATTTAATGGAAGGGAATTTACGCCAGCGCGTAATGGAAGCGATTGAAGCTCTGCCCGAGCGCGAACAGCTGGTGTTGACCCTTTATTACCAGGAAGAGCTTAATCTCAAAGAGATTGGCGCGGTTCTGGAGGTGGGGGAGTCGCGGGTTAGCCAGCTGCACAGCCAGGCCATTAAACGCTTACGAACCAAACTGGGTAAGTTATAGGTGATCCAATCACCCGAAAAATGCCGCACAACGTATTGACAACCAGGAGTTATCATGACGGTGCAGCAATCTAAAAGACGGCCTTTAAGCCGCTACCTGAAAGACTTTAAACACAGCCAGACGCATTGCGCCCACTGTAACAAATTACTCGATCGTATCACGCTGGTTCGCCGCGGCGAGATCGTGAATAAAATCGCTATCTCTCGCCTCGACACGTTAATGGATGAAGCCGCGTGGCTCGAAGAGCAAAAAGAGTGGGTGGCGCTTTGCCGTTTCTGTGGCGATCTCCACTGCAAAGAGCAAAGCGACTTCTTCGATATCATCGGCTTCAAACAATTCCTGTTTGAACAAACGGAGATGAGCCACGGCACCGTGCGCGAATATGTGGTTCGCCTGCGCCGTCTTGGGCAGCATCTGAGCGTTAACAATATCTCTCGCGATCTGCTGAAGACCGGTTATCTGGATGAAAATCTGGAGCCGTGGCTGCCTGCAACCAGCACCAACAACTACCGTATTGCGCTGCGCAAGTATGCGCAATATAAGGTGCAAATGCCGGGTTCCGTGAAGCAGAAAGCGCTCGCCGGAACAACTTCTGATATATATTAAAAAAGAATAAGATGTAGCGCAGTCGCCTTTGACGTTGCAGGCGATTTCTCTACACTACGTAAAAATTCCACTATATCGGGGTATTTATGAAATTTGCACTTCTGGGTCGTCAGGCGCTGATGGGTGTTATGGCCGTCGCGCTGGTTGCGGGCATGAGCGTGAAAACGTTCGCCGCAGAAAACCTGCTGAATAAAGTAAAAGAGCGCGGTACGCTGCTGGTCGGGCTGGAAGGAACCTATCCTCCCTTCAGCTTCCAGGGCGATGACGGCAAGCTGACCGGTTTTGAAGTGGAATTTGCAGAAGAACTGGCGAAGCACCTCGGCGTTAAAGCCTCCCTGAAACCGACCAAATGGGACGGTATGCTGGCCTCGCTGGATTCAAAACGTATTGACGTGGTGATTAACCAGGTGACCATTTCTGACGAGCGTAAGAAGAAGTATGACTTCTCCACGCCGTACACCGTGTCCGGTATTCAGGCGCTGGTGAAGAAAGGTAACGAAGGCTCCATTAAATCCGCTGCCGATCTGAAAGGCAAAAAAGTCGGCGTCGGTCTGGGAACTAACTACGAAGAGTGGCTGCGCCAGAACGTTCAGGGCGTGGACATCCGCACCTATGATGATGACCCGACGAAATATCAGGACCTGCGCGTAGGCCGTATCGACGCCATTCTGGTTGACCGTCTGGCCGCTTTGGATCTGGTGAAGAAAACCAACAATACCCTGGCAGTAGCGGGTGATGCGTTCTCTCGTCAGGAATCCGGCGTGGCCGTCCGTAAAGGCAACGAGGATCTGGTGAAAGCCATTGATTCCGCGATTGCTGACATGCAGAAAGACGGCAGCCTGAAGGCGCTGTCTGAGAAGTGGTTCGGGGCCGACGTCACCAAATAAGTCGCTGACCTGGAAAAAAGGCGCTTTTAAAAGCGCCTTTTTTATTTCTTACGCGTCTGCGTGCATAATGAAAAATATCACATTTTGTCTGAGTTACCGGAGAGTCCATGTCACTACAGAATTTAACGCGCTTTCCCCGTCTGGAATTTATCGGTGCGCCGACGCCGCTGGAGTACCTGCCGCGATTTTCTGATTATCTGGGACGCGATATTTTTATTAAGCGCGATGACGTGACGCCGATGGCGATGGGGGGCAATAAGCTGCGCAAGCTGGAGTTTCTGGCGGCCGACGCGCTGCGCGAAGGCGCGGATACGCTTATTACTGCCGGGGCCATTCAGTCCAACCATGTTCGTCAGACGGCCGCCGTGGCGGCAAAACTCGGTCTTCACTGCGTGGCGTTGCTGGAAAACCCGATTGGCACGCGGGCGGAAAACTATCTGTCCAACGGTAACCGTCTGCTTTTAGACCTGTTCAACGTGCAGGTGGAGATGGTGGATGCGTTGACCGACCCGACCGCGCAGCTCGACGATCTGGCGACGCGTCTGGAAGCGCAGGGGTTCCGCCCCTACGTTATTCCCGTCGGCGGTTCGAACGCGCTGGGCGCGCTGGGCTATGTGGAAAGTGCGCTGGAAATCGCCCAGCAATGCGAGGGTGCCGTTAGCCTCTCGTCGGTCGTTGTCGCCTCCGGAAGCGCGGGCACGCATGCCGGGCTGGCGGTGGGGCTGGAACAGCTTCTGCCGGATGTCGAGCTGATTGGCGTGACGGTTTCCCGCAGCGTCGCGGACCAGAAGCCAAAAGTAGTAGCGCTGCAACAGGCGGTGGCAGAGCAGCTGGAGCTGAAGGCCAGGGCCGAGATCTTGCTCTGGGATGACTATTTTGCGCCGGGCTACGGCACGCCTAATGAAGAGGGGATGGAAGCCGTTAAGCTGCTGGCGCGCCTTGAAGGTATACTGCTCGATCCGGTCTATACGGGTAAAGCGATGGCCGGGCTTATCGATGGTATTTCGCAGAAACGCTTTAAGGATGAAGGGCCGATTTTATTTGTGCACACCGGCGGGGCGCCCGCGCTGTTTGCTTATCATCCTCATGTCTAAAAATCAGGTCGAAAAATAATAATGCAAGAAAGTATTCAACTGGTTATTGATTCCCTGCCATTCCTGCTGAAAGGTGCGGTATTCACGCTACAGCTCAGTATCGGCGGGATGTTCTTCGGTCTTGTGCTGGGCTTTGTACTGGCCTTAATGCGCATGTCGCCCATCCTGCCGGTACGCTGGCTGGCGCGCTTTTATATTTCCGTGTTTCGCGGTACGCCGCTTATCGCTCAGCTCTTTATGATCTACTACGGTTTACCGCAGTTCGGCATCGAGCTGGATCCCATCCCGGCGGCGATGATTGGCCTGTCGCTTAACACGGCGGCCTATACCTCCGAAACCCTGCGCGCGGCGATCTCGTCGATTGATAAAGGCCAGTGGGAAGCGGCGGCCAGTATCGGGATGACGCCGTGGCAGACGCTGCGTCGCGCCATTCTGCCGCAGGCGGCGCGGGTAGCGCTTCCGCCGCTGAGCAACAGCTTCATCAGCCTGGTGAAAGATACCTCTCTGGCGGCAACCATCCAGGTGCCGGAGCTGTTCCGTCAGGCGCAGCTCATTACCTCGCGCACCCTTGAAGTTTTCACCATGTATCTGGCCGCCTCGCTGATCTACTGGGTGATGGCGACGGTGTTGTCTGCTCTGCAAAACTACTTTGAAAACCAGCTTAACCGCCAGGAGCGTGATCCAAAATGAGTGCAATTGACGTCAAAAACCTGGTGAAAAAATTCCACGGGCAAACGGTGCTCCACGGCATCGACCTGGAAGTTGAGCAGGGCGAAGTCGTGGCGATTATTGGCCCGAGCGGGTCGGGGAAAACCACGCTGCTGCGTAGTATCAACCTGCTTGAGCAGCCGGAAGGGGGCACCATTCGGGTTGGGGAGATAACGATTGATGCCGGTAAATCCATCAGCCAGCAGAAAGGGTTGATTCGCCGCCTGCGTCAGCATGTTGGCTTTGTGTTCCAGAGCTTCAATCTATTCCCGCACCGCACGGTGCTGGAAAATATTATTGAAGGACCGGTCATTGTAAAAGGTGAGCCCAAAGAGGAAGCGACGGTACGCGCCCGCGAGTTGCTCGCCAAAGTCGGGTTGGCAGGGAAAGAGACCAGCTATCCGCGCCGCCTGTCGGGCGGGCAGCAGCAGCGCGTGGCCATCGCGCGCGCGCTGGCGATGCGCCCTGACGTGATCCTGTTTGATGAACCGACCTCCGCGCTCGATCCAGAACTGGTGGGTGAGGTGCTGAACACCATCCGCCAGCTGGCGCAGGAAAAACGCACGATGGTTATCGTGACCCATGAAATGAGCTTTGCGCGCGACGTGGCGGACAGAGCCATCTTTATGGACCAGGGGCGGATTGTGGAGCAGGGACCGGCGAAAAGCTTATTTGCTAACCCCCAGCAGCCGCGAACCCGTCAGTTCCTGGAAAAATTCCTTATGCAGTAGCATTTATGTACTCATTTGCTCCAGAAAGTTCTTCTGGAGCAAATTATTCTCGCTCATCGCCTTAAACGGTGTTCTTTTATTCTACCCGCACAGAATAATCCTTATCCATAGCACAGTTAATTGTGCTAGTGCCGATATTTTGTAGTTAGAAATAAGTTTTATGTGTTAGGTTATATTCACCATAATAATGATTATCTTTTCAGAGGCTTCTTTTAGTAAGTATGAAGGATTCAGACTTTTTCACCTGGCGACGGGATTGCTCCCTGCGGTTTCAGGAATTGACCTGTGCTGCCGAGGTATATCATGAACTTCAGCGACAAACTCAGGCGCTGGAATTCGATTATTACTCACTCTGTGTGCGCCATCCGGTGCCGTTTACGCGGCCTAAAATTGCTGTGCATGCCACTTATCCGCAACAGTGGCTGGCGCAATATCAATCAGAGAACTATTTCACCATCGATCCGGTGCTAAAGCCGGAGAATTTCATTCAGGGGCATTTACCCTGGACGGACGAATTATTTGCGGATGCTCAGGAATTATGGCATAGGGCGCAGGACTTCGGTCTACGTTCGGGAATAACTCAGTGTCTGATGCTGCCTAATCATGCGCTCGGCTTCCTCTCAGTTTCCCGTACTCGCGCGCAGGAAGGACCGTTTGCCGGCGAGGAAATAGAGCTGCGGCTGCAGATGCTGGTGCAAATGGCATTAACCGCGCTGCTGCGTTTTGAAGATAAGATGGTTATGCCGCCTGAGATGAAATTCAGTAAACGCGAACGAGAAATTCTGAAATGGACCGCGGAAGGGAAGACGTCGGCGGAAATAGCGATCATTCTCTCTATTTCAGAGAATACGGTTAACTTCCATCAGAAGAATATGCAGAAAAAATTTAATGCGCCAAACAAGACGCAGATTGCCTGTTATGCGGCGGCTACGGGACTGATCTGATTAGAGAGTACGTTCTGCGTGACAGACGAGTGGACGGCTGAATGCACTGCATCCAGCCGTTTTTTGTTACTGGCGGTACGCTTGTTTGATTTGCTTAACGGTGTTAGCAAATACGGCCGATTCCGCCTGGTCTTCCATCTGCGCGATTTGTTTTTCCATTTTAATGATCACACGACCAGCATCAGCCTGGCCCATCGCCTGCAGCATCAGCGTTAGCAGCGCTTTCAGGCAGTTTACTTCCTGTGCCAGTTCCTGGTTATTCTCCGCAGTGGCAAATTCAGGTGTGCTCATTTATTTTCCTCATTATTAAACGGCGCTAAAGCGCGACGACGAAAGTCAAGGCGGCGGAGTATACCACAAGCTGCAGCAAAAAATGCAGCGGTTGTTTTTCGTACTTTTACGCCAGTGTTTATTTGCGTAAACAGAGCCAGCCGGTAAACTGATGCTCTGGTACGGCTATTAATTGTTTGCGCCTGGTTTACTTGCCGTTAATTATTGTTACAAAAATTGAGAACAGTTTTTCCGCGAGGAAAGCGTGCAAGCTTTTTGTAACTTTTTGAATACAGATGCTTAAAAATAGCCGCAAAAGCTCTGATGGCAAGGGCTCTCTTTCCATGGACTGTACAGGCTAATTTCCAAAAACGAGAGCAAAATCGAATAGCCGATTTTTTAACGTTTTAATCTTGTGATGAAAACCGTTAATATAAGCCAAATTATCACTCAGTAGCGTTATCCCTATTCTGGAGACATTTCCTTTGATCAACGTCCTTCTTGTTGATGACCACGAACTGGTGCGCGCAGGGATACGACGCATTCTTGAAGATATTAAAGGTATTAAAGTTGCCGGTGAGGCGTGCTGTGGGGAAGATGCCGTAAAATGGTGCCGCACAAACTCGGCCGATGTGGTGCTGATGGATATGAATATGCCCGGTATCGGTGGCCTTGAGGCAACACGCAAAATCGCGCGTACCTTTGTTGATACAAAAGTCATCATGCTGACCGTGCATACTGAAAATCCGCTTCCCGCGAAGGTGATGCAGGCGGGGGCAGCCGGTTACCTGAGCAAAGGCGCCGCACCGCAGGAAGTCGTCAATGCTATCCGTTCTGTATTTGCCGGGCAGCGTTACATTGCCTCCGACATTGCGCAGCAGATGGCGCTGAGCCAGATCGAACCCGAGAAAACGGAATCACCGTTTGCCAGTTTGTCTGAGCGTGAATTGCAGATTATGCTGATGATCACCAAGGGTCAGAAAGTGAATGAGATCTCAGAGCAGCTGAATCTCAGCCCGAAAACGGTCAACAGCTATCGTTATCGTATGTTCAGTAAACTGAACATTCATGGTGATGTTGAACTGACTCATCTGGCCATCCGGCACGGTTTATGTAACGCGGAGACGTTGTTAAGTCAGTGAGTGATGTATTCGATTCAAAAGCATTTCTGAAAACCGTAACCAGCCAGCCAGGCGTCTATCGGATGTATGACGCTGGCGGTACGGTTATCTATGTGGGGAAGGCCAAAGATCTTAAAAAGCGTCTTTCCAGCTATTTCCGCAGCAACCTTGCCTCCCGTAAGACCGAAGCGCTGGTCTCACTCATTCAGAATATTGATGTCACCGTGACGCATACCGAGACGGAAGCGCTGCTGCTTGAGCACAACTATATTAAGCTCTACCAGCCGCGCTATAACGTGCTGCTGCGGGACGACAAATCCTATCCGTTTATCTTTCTGAGTGGTGACACCCATCCGCGCCTGGCGATGCACCGCGGCGCAAAACACGCGAAAGGGGAATATTTCGGCCCCTTCCCGAATGGCTATGCCGTGCGAGAGACGCTGGCGCTGCTGCAAAAAATCTTCCCGATCCGCCAGTGTGAAAACAGCGTCTACCGCAACCGCTCGCGCCCGTGTTTACAGTACCAGATTGGGCGTTGCCTTGGCCCCTGTGTTGCCGGGCTGGTCAGTGAAGACGAGTATGCGCAGCAGGTGGAATACGTACGCCTGTTCTTAGCTGGCAAAGACGATCAGGTTTTAACCCAGCTGATCGCCAGAATGGAAAAAGCCAGCGCCGCACTTGAGTTTGAAGAGGCTGCGCGGATCCGCGACCAGATCCAGGCGGTGCGCAGAGTCACTGAGAAACAGTTTGTCTCTAATACCGGCGACGATCTCGACGTTATCGGCGTGGCCTTCGACGCCGGCATGGCCTGCGTGCATGTGCTGTTTATTCGCCAGGGCAAAGTGCTCGGCAGCCGCAGCTATTTCCCGAAGGTGCCTGGCGGCACTGAGCTGGGTGAAGTGGTGGAAACCTTTGTTGGCCAGTTTTATCTTCAGGGCAGCCAGATGCGTACGCTGCCCTCGGAGATCCTGCTCGATTTTAGCCTTGATGACAAAACCCTGCTGGCCGATTCGCTTTCCGAACTGGCCGGGCGTCGGGTCAATGTTCAAACCAAACCGCGCGGCGACCGTGCACGCTATCTGAAGCTGGCGCGGACCAACGCGGCGACGGCGCTCACCACTAAACTGTCCCAGCAATCGACGGTTAGCCAGCGTCTAACCGCGCTGGCGACGCTCCTGAAGTTGCCGGAAGTGAAGCGAATGGAATGTTTCGATATCAGCCATACGATGGGTGAGCAGACGGTGGCGTCCTGCGTGGTATTTGACGCCAACGGCCCGCTGCGCGCCGAGTATCGCCGCTATAACATCACCGGCATCACGCCGGGTGACGACTATGCTGCCATGAATCAGGTGCTGCGCCGTCGCTACGGTAAAGCGATTGAAGAGAGCAAGATCCCGGACGTGATTCTTATCGACGGTGGGAAAGGGCAGCTAGGTCAGGCGAAAGCGGTATTCGAGTCGCTCGACGTTGAGTGGGACAAAAACCATCCGCTGCTGTTAGGCGTGGCAAAAGGGGCCGATCGTAAGGCCGGTCTGGAAACGCTGTTTTTTGAGCCGGAAGGTGAGGGCTTCAGCCTGCCGCCGGACTCCCCGGCGCTGCACGTCATTCAGCATATTCGCGATGAATCACACGATCACGCCATCAGCGGTCACCGTAAAAAACGGGCGAAGGTCAAAAACACGAGCACGCTTGAGACTATTGAGGGCGTTGGGCCAAAACGCCGCCAGATGCTGCTGAAGTATATGGGCGGATTGCAAGGATTACTCAACGCCAGTATGGAGGAAATTGCAAAAGTGCCGGGTATTTCGCAAGGGCTGGCAGAAAAGATCTACTACTCGTTGAAACATTGAGGGCTCTGTAGCAACATAGAGCTAAATTTTACTGACAACAAATAGTTACCGTCACTATGCAATATAATATCCCTACGTTGCTCACTCTCTTTCGTGTTGTACTCATTCCGTTCTTTGTGCTGGCGTTTTACCTGCCGGTCGTCTGGGCACCGTTCGCCTGCGCATTGATCTTCCTTATCGCAGCGGTAACTGACTGGTTTGATGGCTATCTGGCGCGCCGCTGGAACCAGAGCACCCGTTTCGGCGCCTTTCTCGATCCGGTAGCGGATAAAGTGATGGTCGCGATCGCGATGGTGCTGGTGGCTGAGCACTATCATACCTGGTGGGTGACGCTGCCCGCCGCAACTATGATTGGCCGTGAGATCATCATCTCTGCGCTGCGTGAGTGGATGGCGGAGCTGGGGAAACGCAGCAGCGTGGCGGTATCCTGGATTGGTAAAGTGAAAACCACCGCGCAGATGGCCTCGCTGGTGTGGATGCTCTGGCGTCCAAACGCCTGGGTTGAGTGGGCGGGGATTGGCCTCCTGTGGGTGGCGGCAGTGCTGACGCTGTGGTCAATGCTGCAATATTTGAACGCTGCGCGCGGGGATTTGCTTGATCAGTGATCGTTTCGCCGTAATTTTCAGCAAACAATCCAGACAAGCAAAAAATAACGTTGACTCATCACGTCATATCAGTAGAATGCAACGCATCGAACGGCGGCACAGCAAGCCGGACGATAATGAAATCAAGTGGTTAGCAGTTAACTTGATAACATGCGGGAATAGCTCAGTTGGTAGAGCACGACCTTGCCAAGGTCGGGGTCGCGAGTTCGAGTCTCGTTTCCCGCTCCAGATTAAAGACATGCGCAATAGCGGGTGTCAGTTAGAAAAGTTTTACGGCGCGTTAGCAAAGCGGTTATGTAGCGGATTGCAAATCCGTCTAGTCCGGTTCGACTCCGGAACGCGCCTCCACTTTCTTCCCG
This sequence comes from Enterobacter cloacae complex sp. P14RS, assembly GCF_014895895.1. Taxonomy (NCBI): domain Bacteria; kingdom Pseudomonadati; phylum Pseudomonadota; class Gammaproteobacteria; order Enterobacterales; family Enterobacteriaceae; genus Enterobacter; species Enterobacter cloacae complex sp. P14RS. The sequence goes on along the minus strand of NZ_JADBQM010000017.1, from coordinate 4,989 downwards.
AGCCCGGATGGTGGAATCGGTAGACACAAGGGATTTAAAATCCCTCGGCGTTCGCGCTGTGTGGGTTCAAGTCCCACTCCGGGTACCATGGGAAAAATAGAATAAAATCAATGATAAGCAGTGTCGTATAAACCACCGAAAGGTGGTTTTTTATTGTCTTTTTTTCGCCATTCGCCATTGTTTCGCCATTCAGCTTCGCCACAAAAAGAGGGCATTACTGCCCCCCAACTACCGGAACTATAGGAATTTTTCTATCATAACGCGCTGTCTGTGACGCATTTTTGTGACCAGCGATTCCCTGCTTTTCGTTAAGAGTGCCTTCCAGATCTGATATCCCTTTTGCTTTTAAATCGTGGAACGTGAAGTTAAATTCGAGCTCAGTAAATTTTTCAGCGGCTAACTTTTTCGCCTTCATCCACTGTGCGTTAAACGCATCTCTTGTATATCTCAAACCAGATGGCTGGTGGATCAGATAAATACTCACCATTCCTGAATTTAGAGGAAGAGATTCAGCAAGTCTGACTGCATTATCCAATCGCTCCGTCCATGCCTTAATTTGAGGAACGGCTGTTTTACTCTGCTGGATCATTATCCCTTCATTGAGGATTTGGCTTTTCTTCAGGTCTAGGATATCTCCCTGCCTTGCACAACATAAATAAGCAAGTTCCATAGCAACTTTCACTGGGGTACCAGCAACGCTTAATAAAGCCTCGTATTCCTTATCGGTGACATAGCGAGTTCTCGCTTTTTCCTTAAATTGCTTAACCCCCTGGCAAGGGTTAATCTTCACTTTTCCGCGCTCATATGCCCACCTGAAAACCCTCGATATAAACGCTTTCTCTCGGTTCGCCTGAACCCTGCTTTTAACACCTCTCTTATCCATATACTTCCTGATATGCTCAGGCTTGATGTTGTCTGGCTTCATCTTCCCAAAAACAACATTTACTTTTGCGCCATATTTTCTGTAGTCCTTTCTGGTTTCGGTGGCCAGTTCATGGAAGTCACCAGAGTTAAAAAACTCTTCGCAAAGTGCGTTGAAGTTGGAACCTACCTTGATATCGTTAATGAAGTTTTCATAGGCTGCCCAGACCTGAGACTTAGTAAGATCGTGATTGCACAATCTCACCGTTCTGCCGTCTGGCGTTCTGAATTCATAGGCTGACTTGCCCCGACGAACGCGGGGCGGCATCCAGTTATCTTCTGGGTTTTTGCGGATTCTGGGCATTACATGTCCTTAAAGTTTGGTTCTTCTTCCTCTGGATTGTTCACTACCAGCTTGAGGCCTGCAGGGTTAGTTACATGATCCCATGTAGTGCCTGGCCTGCCGTCTTTTCGTGGCACGAAAAACACACCGCTTTCTTTCAGTGCTCGGCACTGAAGGGAAGGGCGACGATAACCAGTAAGCTGATAGAGGTCATCAGGGGTAAGAAAACGTTGGCTTTGTCCGCTCATCGTATAGCTCTCCACTCAACCGGCTGCACCCGGCTATCTCTTATAGAAAATGCATGATGAACAACCACCACGAAGCCCATCATTGCAGGTACGACATCTTTTTGTTTCGGTGTAATAAAGCTGGTGGACCATCTCCTCCGGCATGAGAATAGGCATCGGCACGCGGATAACCAGCTTTTTGAGCCTGTCTATTTCGCAAGCCAGTTCCAGCAGGCGTGAGCGGCAATCCTCTGCTTCCTCGCGCCACCATGCGATATCGGCTTTAAGGCGGCGTATTCGCCGCCGTTTGAGTTTGCTCACCATGGCAGCCACCCAATACCCTGAAGTGAGCAGATGACAAGCAGCACGAACATTACTGCATCGAATGGGTTAGGCATCACTCATCATCCTCATCCCAATCATCATCGTTATCGTCAACCGCCCACAAAAGCGGGTTGGTAGCTTTGCTTATCTGGCTTGCATATCCGCTGCGCCCAAGACCTCTCAGGACGTTGTACATCTCAAACATCTCAGTGCGTTCATCGCCAATTTCCAACTGACAGGCCAGTGTGTGACACTCTGTAGCAAGCGAGGCTAACTTTTGGAGGAATTCTGATTTACTCACGCCTTCACCTCCTGCTGCGGTGCTGCTGCTAGCATGGCCGCGTAAGCGCACTCCATTGGACCTGGCGCAGGTCTGTCGTGAATCTGTATTTGACTGCGCTCGTAATGAGCTGAGATTCCAGACTGGAGCATTTCTGCCGTCGGCTCGACCGGCACCATTACCCAACCATCCTGAATTACAGTAGAGTTACGATCGGCTAATTTCCTGTTCAGCTCCAGCGCCACCATAGCGATGGTCGATGTCGTGAGTGAATGCATGTGCGGATTGCTTGCCACAGCCTCCAGCCACACGACATCGTTAAAGCGGTCGAGGTCGAAATCATCAGGCAACTTGTAAGCCGTCGTTACAGGTTCGGAACCCTGAAGCATGGCGGCGCGGCAGGCGTTCCAAAGTTCATCCGCAAAATCGCAAGCCTTTTCTCCGCCACCACATGCCTGACAGAGGACCTCGTAAACGCTGTCGGGGATATCATCAGGCACAGACACCGTCTCTGGCGGGGCGGTGTAGATAAGCTCACAATCACGACTCTCGTCAGCCATCAAAGAATATCGGTGCGCAATATCGTAATACTTCCAATTGCCGTGACCAGATACCTCATCCTTCCATCGAGCCCTGACTGCCACAGCCTCCGCTTCGAGCGATGCCAGCGCGATACGCGCCAGCTCCAGTTCTTCTTCAAGCTCTGCGCGTGAATCAGCGAAAGCGGTCTGCGTGATGGAAAATTCCAGACTCTTAACCTTTTCGCGTGCACATGCGCGTAACCGCCCTTTGGTGAATTCCATTACTTAACTCCCAGCAGCAAACGCGCCGCCTCAACTGTTACCCACGACGGCATCGCAACCCCTGATTGACTGCCGTTGCCCCGACGCTCTCCGGTGTCACACTCGGCATAGAGCCGCGCCAACATTGCCTCTAGCTCAGCAATCATCATGTCTTTGGCTTCCAGCTCATCCAGCAGCGCCAGAACTACATCGGCGGCTTTCTGGCACTGGTCAACAATGCTAACGTCACAACCGGTATCGAAGCCGTCCTCAGTTTCAAAGCGGAGCTCTACGGTGTCGCCGTCGATATCAGATGGTTCGAACCCCGCGATGTTTTCCAGAATGTTGATTGTGCTTTCTGCGCTATCACGCAGCGCCTGTTTGTCGATGTTGCTCATTGGGCGGCCCCTTTGTGAGATTTTGTGATGTAATCCGCCAACTCACCTTTCTTATTGAGACTCTGCATATCCATCATGTCTGTGATAGACATACCTGCTGCTGGAGTAACCACAACAAAGTTTCCATTCACTTCCAGAGTGCGCCCTTGCTCTTCCATACGCTTTAGGAACGCTACGATTTTGTTGCTCATGAGTGATCTCCTTTGCGAAGCTGGGCGGCTATGGCTTTGTGCTCATCAATAATTTGCGATGCTTCTGCATGAGCCAAACCTTCGAGAGAGATAACGCCAGTGTCACTTATCCCAGCCAGGCTAATCAGTTCAACAAGGCGACGCGCTTTCTTCACGCTAATTTCCGGCGCTATAACGCTGCGGGTAACTTTCTTCTTACCCTTTGCTGCAGCAGAAGCTTTATCCTTCTGAAGAACCTCACCGGCCTTCTCGCCGAACTCTTTTACGCGATCAACGGCAACATCTACGGACACGGTCCCGGATTTAACTTCTTTCTGAACGTCGTGGTTAGCTGTGCTGAGTAGCAGGAGCTTCTCGACAGTAGGAACAGACTTGTTGACCAGTTTTGCGATCTCGCTGGTGGTCTGATTGAAGGCGTTATGCAGCTCCTGAATAACTGCAGCCTGTTCCATATCGGAGAGCGGGAGCTGGTTGTTACTGGTCATGATCCGCGCCAGACGCTGAACATCGCTGCCGTTGAACGGCATGATGTGGATGCGGTCTACGGGCTTTCCAGCTTCAGCACAGCGCGCATAGCAGCGGCGACGGCGGTGACCTTCGACAACCCATACGCCACCTTCATCACGGGCGATAACTTCCAGTGGTGGAACTGATCCGCCGTTCATCAGATAGTTGAACAGATCATCATCAGCCTGGCGGGTGCGTTCATCGTCTTCACGCTTGTTGAAACCTTCACGAACATGGATATCGGAAAGGGCGATAAACATCCCGGTATCGGTGCGCTTAATTACACCGGCCCGGGTCATTTGCTTGAATGAGTTAGCCATCAGAGAGCAACCTCGTTCTTCATGGAAATCACCACAGGAGGCAGTTCACGCTGTGCTTCCAGAAGATGCATATTGGTTCGGGTCTTAGTGTGGCGCTCCACAATGCGGTCGCACTCTTTGGCCCAACTCGCTACATCCTGTCGAAGGGTGGCATTCTGCTCGGCCAGTTCCTTCCGCTGCGCCATCGCTTCACAAAGCGCGACGCTGGTAACATCAAGGCGTGTAGCCAGTTCGTTAACCATCCAGCCGTAAGCGGCAGGAAGAAGAGGGACGGCTTTGCGAGCTGCATCAATAAGCTGCTCTCTGGTCATGCGTGGTTGTAACTTGGTACCGTTCTGTGTGGCAGTCATTGTTAGTTTCTCCTTTTAAAAGAGCGCTCTGCACAGCGCTGATTATTTCTTGAAAAATTGAGATTGATAAGGTTTAATAACTCAGATAGACAATTTCATTAATTTCCATTGCTTTTCTTTAAAATTCCATCTATTTTTCTTTCGGAATTTTGAAGTAAACTGATGATACGATTACGTATTAAGATTTGTTATTTTGCGCTTAAGTTTCATCAGGGGCTAAGTTTGTTTCATTACACGACAAGCAGGGATCGTATTTATGGAAAATGCAGTCAACTATGTAAATGGTAAAGTAAGAATAACATTGTGGGCATCACTGATTGCATATGGAGTATTAAATTCCATAATTTACTCTTGGTTTTTTTGGAGTAAATTCAATGTAAACATCATGCATTTTGCAACCATAAAT
>NZ_JADBQM010000016.1:0-131483 GCF_014895895.1 Enterobacter cloacae complex sp. P14RS | reverse complement strand
TATCTAACTTTAGTGCCAATATTTTATTCGCATCCATTGATGTTATTAATGAGTCGCTATAATACATATTGCACCTTTTAACAGTAAACATAGGTACAAGTTTCTATTAATATTGTATTTCTGCTGTGATGCATATCGCAATAGTTTATACGTAATGAAAAATTCAGATATTTTAATCTTCGCATTATATTTGTCGTGAATAATTGTTGGCTATTAATTTAGATATTATATGAGCGTGAGAATGAGGGCGTTAGATCCGTTGCATATTAGTTTAATAGCCGTATGGCCGCTAAAGGCGAAACTGGGAGCCATGAGCTGAGCGTAACTACGAGTGTAGCTTTGAGATTGTAGTGATCTCTCACTGGAAATCTGATGTCACCTTTCCGGGCCAACTATCCGGAATTTCCGGATAGTTGAATGCTGATCAATGTCGCCATCAGAAATTCTATTTATGAGATGTTAGTTGATGGTTCGAACAGGGAGCTTAAATCGCTGCAAGCGCGTCCTCTATCTCAATGAGCGTTTATCCTGCAACCGCTTCCTGCTCGTTATACGCCACCAGAATGATACATCCTTTCATGACCTTTACAGTGACATGCTGTCCGGTATCAAACCCCGCCGCGCGCAGCTACTTGCCAGAAAGGATGATTTTCAGCGTCGATTTGTCGAAAACATTTGGGCAGTATCCCATAATCAACGAACGCTCGGTTCCGGATTGGTCGGTGTCTGGATAGAATGTGAATCAGTTATAATCAACTCATTGATAGTTGGTATGGTAGACGCCCTTTAGTGCTCCAACACTGCTGGGCGTTGTCAGGAATTTATAATCCATGTGGTAGGTACCACATGCGGAAAAACTAACCGAAGTGGTACCTACCATGCAAGAGAAAAACAAACCAAATTTTGACCGCACAAAGAGCACGATGAAAAACATCCGGTTCGAGGATGAGCTTTTGGGGCAGATTGAGAAGGCTGCGGGGAAAGGGAATTTTAGTAAGTGGGTTAAAGAAGCTTGTAGGCTTAGGCTTATGAATAAGTAGCTATCATGGTTTTTAATTTGGTGATGGTAATAAGGGAATAAATGATAAGTTATAGAACTATAATAAAAAACTTATCATTTATGATTATCCTGAAGTTTGCGATTAAAAAATGATTAAAAAAATTTTAACCAAATCTACTCTTAAATTTTTGCGAACTAACTCGACGCTGCATTTTACCATTGCAGTTGGGGCATAGATGTTGTTTCTTTCCTTGGATTTTCCATGTGTAATATTTTTTCTTGAAATAAGTTTGGCAGATATCACACCGTCTGGGCTTGAATATGGTACAAATAATAGCCATTAGAATCACCGCACCAATAATCCATTCCATTACAGCTTCCCTTAAATATTTTTTGAATAAGTAAAAGGATAACACTCAATATTCAAATGAATAATTGATCAAGCTCACATAAGGTGGTTGCAATAAGCGGTTCTATTTACGAGTGACGTTTTTTATTATCGAGGTGAATGACATTTTTGGCGGAAGATCACAGGAGTCGAACCTGCCCGGGAACGCTGGCGCCCCCAACTGGATTTGAAGTCCAGCCACCTCACCGGAGATGACGATCTTCCGCGCCTGCATTGCTACATGGAGGCGGGGCGCATTATAGCTACTTTCAGGCATTTACCACATACCCCACACCACTTTTTTCACCTCTCTTTTGACCTGTACCCCCCTGTTTCAGCTAATTCCTAAGAAAATCCTCAGGTTAGCCTTTTGTGCTCTCCAACATTTATCGCGATCACAAAAAACAAGAAACGTAATCTGCTAACCAGAAAACGCAATACCCGCCGTTGAAACAATGGTTTAAAACCAATGCAACCGGTCTCAGCGCCCCCTACAGCGTGAAGGATAAAAAAGATGAGCGAAGTATTGTCAGTAAAAGAGAAGATTGGCTACGGCATGGGTGACGCCGCCAGCCACATCATTTTTGATAACGTCATGTTGTACATGATGTTTTTCTACACCGATATTTTCGGCATTCCCGCCGGGTTTGTCGGCACCATGTTCCTGCTGGCCCGCGCGCTGGATGCGATCTCCGACCCGTGTATGGGGCTGATCGCCGACCGCACCCGCAGCCGCTGGGGCAAGTTCCGTCCGTGGATTTTGTTCGGCGCCATCCCGTTCGGCATCGTCTGCGTGCTGGCCTACACCACACCGGACCTCAGCCTCAACGGCAAAATGGTTTACGCGGCAATTACCTACACGCTGCTGACCCTGCTCTATACCGTAGTCAACATCCCGTACTGCGCGCTGGGCGGGGTAATCACCAGCGACCCGACGCAGCGTATCTCCCTTCAGTCCTGGCGCTTCGTGCTGGCGACGGCGGGTGGCATGCTCTCCACGGTGCTGATGATGCCGCTGGTGAAGCTGATTGGCGGCGACGATAAGGCGTTCGGCTTCCAGGGCGGGATCGCTGTGCTGTCGGTGGTCGCGTTCCTGATGCTGGCGTTCTGCTTCTTCACCACCAAAGAGCGCATCCAGGTGCCGCCGAGCACCACCTCCATGCGGGAAGACCTGCGCGATATCTGGCAAAACGACCAGTGGCGCATCGTCGGCGTGCTGACCATCCTCAATATCCTCGCCGTCTGCGTGCGCGGCGGCGCGATGATGTACTACTGCACCTGGATCATGGGCTCGCCGGAGGTGTTCGTCGCGTTCCTCACCACCTACTGCGTCGGCAATCTGATCGGCTCCGCGCTGGCGAAACCGCTCACCGACTGGAAGTGCAAGGTCAGCATCTTCTGGTGGACCAACGCCGCGCTGGCGGTGGTCAGCGTGGCGATGTTCTTCGTACCGATGCACGCCACGGTGCTGATGTTCGCCTTTATCTTCGTCATCGGCGTGCTGCACCAGCTGGTGACGCCAATCCAGTGGGTGATGATGTCCGATACCGTCGACTACGGCGAATGGACCAACGGCAAACGCCTGACCGGCATCAGCTTTGCGGGCACGCTGTTCGTGCTGAAGCTCGGCCTGGCGCTGGGCGGAGCGATGATCGGCTGGATGCTGGCTGGCGGCGGCTACGACGCGGCGGCCAAAACCCAGAACAGCGCGACCATCAGTATCATTATCGGCCTGTTTACGCTGGCGCCGGCGATCTGCTACGTGCTGAGCGCCATTATCGCCAAACGCTACTACACGCTGAAAACCCCCTTCCTGACCAAAATCCTTGGCGAGCTGGCGCAGGGCGCGCGCCGCAATCAGCAGGATTTTGAAAACCTGCCGGTCAGCAAAGAATTGCAGAACTAAGAGGACGAAAGCATGAAAATCAGTGATGGAAACTGGCTTATTCAACCGGGCCTGAACGTGACCTATCCGGTTCAGGTGTTCGACGTGGAGCAGCAGGGCAATGACCTGGTGGTGTATGTTGCGCCACGCGACGTGCGTGAGCGCACCTGGCAGCTCGACACGTTGATGTTCACGGTGCGCCTGTTTTCCCCGCAGGAAGGGATTGTCGGGGTGCGCATCGAGCACTTCCAGGGCGCGCTGAACAACGGCCCGCACTATCCCCTGAACGTTCTGAAAGACGTGAAGGTCGAGATTGAAAACAACGCCGAATTTGCCGAGCTGAAAAGCGGCAGCGTCAGCGTGCGCGTCACCAAAGGCGAGTTCTGGGCGCTGGATTTCCTGCGCAACGGCCAGCGCATTACCGGCAGCCAGCTGAAAAACAACGGCTACGTGCAGGACAGTAACACCGACCGTAATTACGTGTTCGAGCGTCTGGATCTGGGCGTGGGGGAAACAGTCTACGGCCTGGGCGAGCGCTTTACCGCGCTGGTGCGCAACGGCCAGACGGTCGAAACCTGGAACCGCGACGGCGGCACCAGCACCGAGCAGTCCTACAAAAATATCCCGTTCTACCTGACCAACCGCGGCTACGGCGTGCTGGTGAATCACCCGGAAAACGTCTCGTTTGAAGTCGGCTCCGAGAAAGTGTCCAAAGTGCAGTTCAGCGTCGAAGGGGAATATCTCGAGTACTTCGTGATCGACGGCCCGACGCCAAAAGAGGTGCTGAACCTCTATACGCAGTTCACCGGGCGTCCGGCGCTGCCGCCTGCGTGGTCGTTCGGCCTGTGGCTGACCACGTCGTTCACCACCAACTACGATGAAGCGACGGTGAACAGCTTTATCGACGGCATGGCCGAGCGCGACCTGCCTCTGCACGTGTTCCACTTCGACTGCTTCTGGATGAAGGCCTTCCAGTGGTGCGACTTCGAGTGGGACCCGGTGACCTTCCCGGACCCGGAAGGGATGATCCGCCGCCTGAAAGAGAAAGGGCTGAAGGTCTGCGTGTGGATCAACCCGTATATCGGTCAGAAATCCCCGATTTTCCGCGAGCTGAAAGAGAAGGGCTATCTGCTCAAGCGTCCGGACGGCTCTCTGTGGCAGTGGGACAAATGGCAGCCGGGGCTGGCGATTTACGACTTCACTAATCCGGACGCATGCCGGTGGTATGCCGACAAGCTGAAAGGCCTGGTGGATATCGGCGTTGACTGCTTCAAGACCGACTTCGGCGAGCGTATCCCGACCGACGTGCAGTGGTTCGACGGTTCCGATCCGCAGAAGATGCACAACCACTACGCCTACATCTATAACGAACTGGTGTGGAACGTGCTGAAAGAGACCGTCGGCGAAGAGGAGGCGGTGCTGTTTGCCCGCTCGGCGTCCGTCGGAGCGCAACAGTTTCCGGTACACTGGGGCGGCGACTGCTACGCCAACTACGAGTCGATGGCGGAAAGCCTGCGCGGCGGGCTGTCGATTGGCCTGTCCGGCTTCGGGTTCTGGAGCCACGATATTGGCGGGTTCGAAAACACCGCTCCGGCGCACGTCTATAAACGCTGGTGCGCGTTCGGGCTGTTCTCCAGCCACAGCCGTCTGCACGGCAGCAAATCCTACCGCGTGCCGTGGGCGTACGATGACGAGTCCTGCGACGTGGTGCGCCACTTCACGCAGCTGAAGTGTCAGCTGATGCCGTACTTGTACCGTCAGGCGGCGCTGGCCCGCGAGTTCGGCACGCCGATGCTGCGCGCGATGATGCTGGAGTTCCCGGACGATCCGGCGTGCGATTACCTCGACCGTCAATACATGCTGGGGGATGCCCTGATGGTCGCTCCGGTGTTCTCCGAGGCGGGCGACGTGCAGTTCTACCTGCCGGAAGGCCGCTGGACCCACCTGTGGCACAACGACGAAATCCATGGCAGCCGTTGGCATAAGCAGCAGCACGATTTTATGAGCCTGCCGGTCTACGTGCGCGACAACACGCTGCTGGCGCTGGGCAACAATAACCAGAAGCCGGACTACGTGTGGAACGCGGGGACGGCCTTCCAGCTGTTTAATCTGGAGGATGGCGCAGCGGCGGTGAGCGAAGTGCCTGCGGCGGACGGTTCTGTGGCGTTTACGCTGAAGGCGTCACGTCGGGGCGACATTGTGACCTTTACCGGCGCGGGTGACGCGAAAAACTGGTCGGTGTGCTTGCGCAACGTGCAGAAGGTGAGTGGCGTGAAAGGCGGCTCGCACGCGGGCAGCGAGTGGGGTGTGGTGGTGAAAGCGGAGGGGAATGAGGTGGTGGTTCAGCTCTGAGGTGGAAAATGCCCGGTGGCTTCGCTTACCGGGCCTAAGGTAATTATGCGCTCTGATGCCCTCACCCTGACCCTCTCCCACAGGGAGAGGGAACAAACATCAAAAACTTTATTGCACAGGCGTTGCAACCACGCCGCCCGTCATCGTCTGCTCAACCTGCTGCTTATCCATATTTACCGCGCTCAGCTTCCCATTCACCGTTGGCTTCAGTGGGGCATTCGCCTGCACGCTGCCGCTGGCGGTCATCTGAATATTGCCGTCGCCCGTAATCGGTAACGCAGGCCAGCCCCACTGCTGCAGCACGTTGAGCGGTACGCCGCGCCCGTTCAGGCTCACCGTGGTCTGCCGCTGCGGGAGTTGTGAAACCGTCGCCGTGGCTTCCAGAATACCTTTCTCGGTAAAGGCGCTCAGGTCGCTAATGTTCACCGTGGCGGCGTTGGCATTCAGCGCCAGCGACGGACGGCGCACGTCGACGCGGTTAAAGGTCGCCGCCGCGCCGTTTAATGTTGCGCTGCCGCCCCAGACGCCCCACTGGCGATCTTTCGCCAGCTGTAGGTTTGCGCCGTAGCCATCCAGGGAGGTGATCTGCCACGGGAAGGCGGGATCGATGTCGATCACCAGGTTGCGGCTCAGGCCGAATTTTTGCAGCGTGACGCTGTTCAGCCATTCCGGCAGCGGCTCCATCCACAGCGTTTTCCAGTTTTCAGGAAGGGTGTACTCCAGCCCGGCGATAGCAACATCGTCCAGAACCAGCGCTTTACCGTCGCGCAGCCAGTTGCCGGACGTGCGCACCATACCGCCTTCCCAGCGGGAGGTGAACTGACGCAGCGCTATGCCCTTCGGGGAAAACTCCGCATTCAGGATCGGGTCAAACAGATGCAGCGAGCCGAAGATAAACTCGCTGGCGTTCATGGACAGGCGACCTTCCTGGCTCTGCCAGTCGCCTTTGCTGAGAGTCAGGTTGCGCAGGCTTAAGTCGAGATCGGTCACCGCCCAGTCCGGGCCCTGCAGGCGGGCATCGGTGATCTCCAGACGGCCAATTTGCAGGGAGGGGATGGTAGCCAGCGGCGCGAAGAACGCTTTCAGCGTTTTGTCGCTCTGCAGGCGGATCTCGTTCAGGCGCATGGTGTCGATTATCCAGCTTCCGTCAGCGTTACGCAGGGCGGATCCGGTGAGCGAGCCACGGGCCATATCGGCACCAATGGTGTTCAGCACCACCTCCTTGCCGTTCAACTGGCCGTCGATTAGCACGTTGGTGGCTGGTACGCCGTTCAGGGTCAGCGAGCCGGCGCTCATCTGGATCTTCGCGTTTTTACCCAGCACGTTCCCGGCTTCTGGCTGCCATGGGCTGACGCCGCCCGTGACCTTCTGTGCGCTCAGATCCCATTCAGTATTCGGGCTATTAAAGGCCATGTTGTTCAGCTGCAGACGATCGGCCTGGAAGGGCAGCGGCGCTGTTTGAGGCGAGAGATTCAGCGTGCCGTCGAACAGGGTGATAGTGCCCATGTGCAGCGGAGCGGTGATCTGACGGCTGCTCAGGCCAATATCGACTTTTTTGGCAACTAATGTGGCGGGTTTACCGTCCCGCCCAAAGGTGACATTTTCCAGAATGAGGTGGGAAGGCGATGAAAAGCGGTGATTCATCTTGTCGAAACTGAGTTCGTAGTCGGTATTCACCGTAATCCAGCTGCTGACCTGCGCCGCGCCCCAGCGGGTCTGGAGCAAAATATAGAGCGCCAGCAGCACAATAAGCAGGGCTACCAGAAGATAGACGAGTAGCTTTCCAATAAATTTCATGGTCTTCCATCCCGCGAAACGAACATAAGGGAGTTATGCACGATTTATGCGCAATGCTCAAGGCGGGAATGGTGTAATTAGATGTCACGGCAGGCATTGACTGCCTGCCGTGAGGGAGATCAGTTCTTCTCAGGCGGGAAAACGAGGTTCAGCACGATAGCGGTGATACCGCCCGCGGCAATGCCGGAAGAGAGCAGGTTTTTAACCCAGTCCGGCGCAAACTGCAGGATCAGCGGCTGCTGGGAAACACCCAGACCAACGGCCAGCGACAGCGCGATAATCATGATCGCGCGGCGGTTCAGCGGCTCGCGGGAGACGATACGCACGCCGGAGGCCGCGATAGTCCCAAACATCACCAGCGTTGCGCCGCCCAGCACCGGCTCAGGAATGTGCTGCACAAAGCCGCTCACCGCCGGGAACAGGCCGAGGACGATCAGCATCAGCGCCACCACGAAACCAACGTAGCGGCTGGCCACGCCAGTCAGCTGGATCACACCGTTGTTCTGGCCGAAGCAGGAGTTCGGGAAGGTGTTGAATACCGCAGAGACAAACGAGTTCAGGCCGTTCGCCAGCACGCCGCCTTTCAGACGCTTCATGTACAGCGGGCCGGAAACCGGCTGCTCAGAGACGTCGGAGGTAGCGGTGATATCACCGATGGTCTCCAGAGAAGTAATCATAAACACCAGCATCAGCGGCAGGAGCAGACCCCAGTCTATGCCCAGGCCGTAATAAAGCGGCGTTGGGACGGTGATCAGCGCGCTGTTGGTCGGCGCGGTGTTCTCCGGCAGCATCCCCAGCGCCCACGCCAGCAGATAGCCCGCTGCCATGGCGATCACCAGCGAGGCCACGCGCAGGTAAGGGTTACGCTGACGGTTAAGCAGAATGATGATCGCCAGCACCACGCCCGCCAGCAGCAGGTTTTTCGGCGCGCCGAAGGTGTGGTCGCTCATTGCCGCGTAGCCGCCACCGATGGAGGTGAGGCCCACCTGAATCAGCGACAGGCCGATAATCATCACCACCACGCCGGAAACCAACGGGGTGATCACACGGCGTGCCAGGTGCAGAACGCGGGAGATGACCATCTCCGTGCAGCTTGCCAGCATCAGCGTGCCGAACAGCGCCGCCATCATGGTCGGAACATCCGCACCGCCGGTTTTCAGCGCTGTACCGCCCATGATCAGCGGCGCCACGAAGTTAAAGCTGGTGCCCTGAATCGACAGTAGCCCAGACCCCACCGGGCCCCAGGCTTTAATTTGAATAATGGAGGCCACGCCGGAGGCGAACAGAGACATACTGATAATGTGCTGCGTGTCCTGCGCCGGTAAACCGAGCGCCTGGCAAATCAGCAGCGCCGGGGTGATCACCGCAACAAACATTGCCAGAAGATGCTGGCAGGCGGCAAAAAGCGTCTGCGGCAGCGGCGGTCGGTCTTCAAGGCGGTAAATCAGTTCGCTATTTTGCTTCTGCGCAATCGGTTGCGCATCTGGCGATTCTATGGTGTTAACGGACATCGGCGGCAATCCCACGGTGGAAAAGCGGGCATTTTATCTGACCACCTGGTAAAAGCAAACGATTGCCAGCAAAAAAAAGGAAGAAAATCTGCCGCTGTGAGCAGGTTTTTTACAACCTATCGGAAAAAAAAATTACACTTTTTGCGCCGGGGGCTCATGACGAGCGCAAACCGGCCTAGGATAACGCCGCGTGTGTATGGAATACGCGCATAACAGGAGCCTTTTATGATTCATCTCGATACGTTGTCGACCCTTGTTGCCGCAACGCTGGTTCTTCTGCTTGGTCGCAAGCTGGTCCACAGCGTTTCCTTTCTGAAAAAATACACTATTCCTGAACCTGTCGCCGGCGGTCTGCTGGTGGCGCTGGCCTTGCTGATACTGAAAAAAAGCATGGGCTGGGAAATTGATTTTGATATGTCCCTGAAAGACCCGCTGATGCTGGCTTTCTTTGCCACTATCGGCCTGAACGCCAACCTGGCGAGCCTGCGCTCGGGCGGTAAGGTGCTCGGCGTGTTTCTGATTGTGGTGGTGGGGCTGCTGCTGATGCAAAATGCGATTGGAATCGGTATGGCAACGCTGCTGGGGCTGGATCCGCTGATGGGGCTGCTGGCGGGGTCGATTACCCTTTCGGGCGGTCACGGCACCGGCGCGGCGTGGAGCAAGCTGTTCATCGAACGCTACGGTTTTGAAAACGCGACGGAAGTGGCGATGGCCTGCGCGACCTTTGGCCTGGTACTGGGTGGCCTGATTGGCGGCCCGGTAGCGCGTTATCTGGTGAAGCACTCCACCACGCCGAACGGCAGGCCAGACGATGAAATGGTGCCGACCGCGTTCGAAAAGCCGGACGTTGGACGCAGCATCACCTCGCTGGTGATGATTGAAACCATCGCGATGATTGCCATCTGCCAGACCGTGGGCAAAGTGGTTGCGCAATGGCTGGCGGGTACCGCGTTTGAACTGCCGACGTTTGTCTGCGTGCTGTTTATCGGGGTGATCCTGAGCAACGGTCTGGCGCTGATGGGCTTCTACCGCGTGTTTGAGCGGGCGGTATCGGTGCTCGGCAACGTCTGCCTGTCGCTGTTCCTGGCGATGGCGCTGATGAGCCTGAAGCTGTGGGAGCTGGCCTCGCTGGCGCTGCCGATGGTGGCGATTCTGGCGGTGCAGGCGCTGTTTATGGCGCTTTATGCCATGTTCGTGACCTGGCGCATGATGGGGAAAAACTATGATGCGGCGGTGCTGGCGGCCGGTCACTGCGGGTTTGGTCTGGGGGCTACCCCAACGGCTATCGCCAACATGCAGGCGATCACCGAACGGTTCGGGCCATCGCATATGGCGTTTCTGGTGGTCCCGATGGTCGGCGCATTCTTCATTGATATCGTCAACGCGCTGGTGATCAAGCTGTACCTGATGCTGCCGATATTTGCCTGAGATCAGGCGTTGGAATAACGTTCGGTTTCCGGCATCCAGCGCTCAATTAACGCTGCCGCCTGTTCGGGGTAGCGTTCATGAATATGGCGCGCAAGGCGCTGAACTTCGGGGATCATGGCCTGATCGCGCAGTAAATCCGCCACTTTGAATTCAGCATTTCCCGTCTGGCGCGTGCCCAGTAGTTCGCCCGGGCCGCGTATCTCCAGGTCTTTTTGCGCAATCACAAAGCCGTCGTTGCTGTCGCGCAGCACCTGCAGTCGCATCTGGGCGGTTTTTGAAAGCGGTGCTTTGTAAAGCAGCACGCAGTGAGACGCTACCGCGCCGCGGCCAACGCGCCCGCGCAGCTGGTGGAGCTGGGCAAGCCCCAGACGCTCCGGGTTTTCGATGATCATCAAACTGGAGTTGGGTACGTCAACGCCCACTTCGATGACCGTCGTCGCGACCAGCAAATGTAGTTCCCCCTGTTTGAAGGATTGCATCACCGCCTGCTTCTCGGCAGGCTTCATGCGGCCGTGAACCAGGCCAACGTTCAGCTCGGGCAGTGCCAGCTTGAGCTCTTCCCACGTCGCTTCGGCGGCCTGGGCTTCCAGCAGTTCCGACTCTTCAATCAGGGTACAGACCCAGTAGGCCTGGCGCCCTTCATGGGTGCAGGCGTTGCGCACGCGGTCAATGATGTCGCTGCGGCGCGTATCCGGTATGGCGACCGTCGTCACCGGCGTTCGGCCCGGCGGCAGTTCGTCGATGGTAGAGGTATCCAGATCGGCGTAGGCGGTCATCGCCAGGGTACGCGGGATCGGCGTGGCGGTCATGATCAGCTGATGCGGGTGGAAGCCCTGCTGCAGCCCTTTTTCCCACAGCGCCAGACGCTGATGCACGCCGAAGCGGTGCTGCTCGTCGATAATCACCAGCGCGAGGCCGTTAAACTGCACCTGCTCCTGAAAGATAGCGTGCGTGCCCACAATCATCTGCACCTGGCCGCTGGCGATGGCTTCCTGCTGCGCAAGACGCGCTTTGCCTTTTTGCTTTCCGGCAAGCCAGCCCACTTCAATCCCGAGCGGTGCGAACCAGGCGCGGAAATTGTTAGCGTGTTGTTCAGCCAGCAGTTCGGTTGGTGCCATCAGCGCGACCTGTTTGCCGTGGGCAATCGCGCGCAGGGCGGCCAGGGCGGCAACCAGCGTTTTACCTGAACCTACGTCGCCCTGCACCAGGCGCATCATCGGCACGTCGAGCGCCATGTCGCGCTCAATCTCGGCGGTGACGCGCGCCTGCGCGCCGGTGGGCTTAAAGGGCAGCGAGGCCAGCAGCTTATCTTTGAGCACATCATTCGGGCTTAACGGCTGAGCGTGGAAACGCTGCGCGCCGGCGCGCAGCGCCAGCATGCTCAGGTTATGCGCCAGTAATTCCTCAAGGATAAGACGCCGTTGGGCGGGGTGTTTACCGCTTTCTAAATCGCTGAGCTGCAGCGTTGGCGGCGGGCGGTGCAGGGTGCGCAGCGCCTCGGGCAGGCTCATCATCCCCTGAGCCAGTTCTGGCGGCAGCAGTTCGGTAATGGCACAGGTGTCCAGCAGCTCCAGGGCCTGATCGGTGAGCTTACGCAGCGTCGCCTGCTTGATGCCTTCGGTCGTCGGGTAAACCGGGGTGAGCGTCTCCTGCAGTTCCGGCGTGCTGAGATCGCCCTGCACGCGGTACTCCGGGTGGATCATCTCTGCGCCGTATTTCCCGCGTTTAGCTTCGCCATAGGCCAGCACCCTACGGCCGGTCGCCAGGCTGTTCTTCATCGCCGCGCTGAAGTTGAAGAAACGCATGGTGAGGATGCCGGTGCCGTCGCTGATCTGACAGGTCATCATCCGGCGTCCGCCGAAAGTGATATTGCAGTTCAGGACTTCGCCTTCAACGGTGGCGTAAATGGCGGGAAGCAGATCGCCAATCTTGTAGAGCTGAGTGCGGTCTTCATAACGCAGGGGGAGGTGAAGCAGGAGATCCTGCACGGTGTGCAGGCCAATTTTTGCCAGCTTATTGCTTTGCGCCGCGCCCACGCCCGTCAGGCTGTTGAGCGGGATAGCATCCAGCAGGCGGCCTTTCATAGGTTACCCGGCGTACTGCATGGTGGCCCACCACTCGGCATCGGCTTCAATTTCGCCCTGCGCGTTGACGTGGGGGTAAGGCAATTTTTTCTGCTTCGCAACGCGTGCCAGCACCGGATAGCCACCTTCAAACAGCAGGCGCTGCTGTTCTTCTTCCGGCAGCATGCTGTTGCTGCGCTCGTACATCCCGGCGTTCTGACGCTGGCGCTGCGCTTCATACAGAATGAGTGCGGACGCCACGGAGACGTTAAGGGACTGGACCATGCCGATCATCGGAATGATGATGTCCCGATCCGCCAGATCCAGCGCTTCCTGGGAGATCCCGGTTTTCTCCTGACCCATCAAAATGCAGGTCGGGCGGGTATAGTCGATTTCGCGGAAATCCACGGCCTTATCGGACAGGTTTGTCGCCAGGATCTGCATCCCGCGTCCTTTCAGATGCGATACGGCATCGCCAATCGTCTGGTGAGTTTTGACGGATACCCAGCTGTTACTGCCTGCCGCAGCAGAGACCATGGTTCGCATCCGGTGACCCGGCCAGACGGCGTGCACTTCATGCACGCCGACGGCATCTGCGGTACGGACGATGGCAGAGACGTTATGAGGTTTATGCACCTGCTCCATGCAGACCGTCAGGTCAGGCTGGCGTCTGGCAAGCATTTCGCAGATACGGGCATAACGTTGTGAATTCATAAACCTAGTTTCGGTTTCGGGTGACTTTAATCACGTCCGGCATGACGCGGATCTTGCGCATAATGTTCGCCAGATGCACGCGGTCGCGAGCGGTCAGACGAATAAAGGCGCTATAGACGCGGCCGTCTTTTTCTTCCGTATTCAGGCTCTGAATGTTGGACGAGGCCGTGTTGATGGCTGCCGTCAGGTTTGCCAGGGCACCCTGGTGGTTGAACATATCCACCTTAATTTCGGTGATAAATTCCTGCGCCGTCTCTTTATCCCACTCGACCGCCATAAACTTCTCGGCTTCTTTCTGGTAGCCGCGAATGTTACGACAGGATTCATGGTGGATAACCAGCCCTTTGCCCGGACTGACGTGCGCAATAATCGGGTCGCCAGGGATTGGACGGCAACATTTTGCGAAGGTGATCAGCACCCCGTCCGCGCCTTTGATCGGCAGATGAGCATGGCCGGATGCGCCTGGAGCAGATGGCGTCGCTTCGCCCTGCTGCAGGTTTTTCGCCACCACGACGCTCATCGCGTTACCCAGACCAATTTCCGCCAGCAGATCGTCCAGAGACGTGAGCTTCATACGGTCGAGTTCACGCTGAATATGCTCCGGTGGGATCTCAGCCAGCTTGCGGCTGCCGCCCAACGCGTGGTTGAGCAGACGACGCCCCAGGCTGACGGAGTCATCGCGCTTGAGGTTTTTCAACAGCTGACGAATTTTGGCACGCGCTTTGGAACTCACGACAAAGTTCAGCCAGGCCGCGTTCGGACGTGCACCCGGCGCGGTAATAATTTCTACCGTCTGTCCGCTGGAGAGCGGCTGAGACAGCGGGTAAGGCTGTCTGTCGACGCGCGCGCCCACGCAGGCGTGCCCGATATCGGTATGCACGGCGTAGGCGAAGTCGACCGGCGTTGCGCCCGCAGGCAGTTCGACAATGCGGCCTTCTGGGGTGAAAACGTAAATCTCATCCGGGAAGAGATCGGATTTAACGCTCTCGATAAATTCGAACGAGCTACCCGCACTCTGCTGAAGCTCCAGCAGGCTCTGCATCCAGCGCTGGGCGCGGATTTGCGCGGTGGTGCTGCTTTCGCCACCGTGCTCTTTGTAAGCCCAGTGTGCGGCTACACCCATCTCTGCCATCTGGTCCATGTCTTCGGTGCGGATCTGCACTTCAACAGGCACGCCGTGCGGACCGATCATCGAGGTATGCAAAGATTGATAACCGTTCGCTTTCGGAATGGCGATGTAATCTTTCATGCGCCCCGGGCGCGGTTTATAGAGGCTGTGCATCTGCCCCAGCACGCGGTAGCAGGTGTCAGAGTCGTGGACGATTACGCGGAACGCGTAGATATCCATGATCGAGTGAAAACGCTGCTCTTTGAGCACCATTTTGCAGTAGATGGAGTAAAGATGTTTTTCGCGACCGCTGACGCGGCACGGGATTCCCGCTTCCTGCAAACGCCCTTCAATTTCAGAGAGGATCTTTTGAATCATCTCTTTACGGTTACCGCGTGCGGCTTTCACCACCTCTTTAATCACGCGATAGCGGTTCGGGTACAACGCTTCAAAGCCCAGCTCTTCCAGCTCGGTTTTGATGTGGTGGATACCTAAACGGTGCGCCAGCGGACTGTAAATTTCGAGGGTTTCACGGGCAATGCGGCGACGTTTATCCGGGCGAAGTGAGCCCAGCGTGCGCATGTTGTGGGTACGGTCAGCGAGTTTGATGAGAATGACGCGGATATCCTGCACCATCGCCATAATCATCTTGCGGAAGTTTTCGGCTTGAGCCTCTTTCTTGTCGCGGAATTTCAGCTTATCAAGCTTAGAGACCCCTTCCACCAGCTCGGCAACGCTTTTGCCAAACAGCTGTTCCATATCCTGGTAGGTGGCAGGGGTATCTTCGATCACGTCGTGCAGCAGGGCAGCCATCAGCGTTTCGTAGTCGAGTTTCATCTCGGCCAGAATACAGGCTACCGCAACCGGGTGCGTGATGTAGGGTTCACCGCTTGAACGTGT
Source organism: Enterobacter cloacae complex sp. P14RS (assembly GCF_014895895.1). Taxonomy (NCBI): domain Bacteria; kingdom Pseudomonadati; phylum Pseudomonadota; class Gammaproteobacteria; order Enterobacterales; family Enterobacteriaceae; genus Enterobacter; species Enterobacter cloacae complex sp. P14RS. Next base: position 116,337 of record NZ_JADBQM010000016.1, on the reverse strand, counting down.
CTGGCCCTCGTGAGCGTCACGTGCAACGAGATACGCCTGCTGAAGACGCTTAATCTGGTCTTCAGGCAGGTAGATTTGAATCAGTTGATTCAGGCTTTCAAACAGATACAAGGGCGACCCGCAGGTTTAATTAACGACGACCTTCAGCAATGGCGGTTACGGCCTGCAGTTCTGCGGCTTCCTGCTCTTGCTGCTCCTGGCGCTCACGCACGTCGAGGATCTGGTTGTTGATCAGACCTTCTTCGATTTCGCGAAGTGCAATAACGGTGGTTTTATCGTTTTCTTCCGGTACCAGCGGATCTTTACCGCCTACCTGCATCTGACGAGCGCGACGCGCGGCGACCAGCACCAGGTCAAAACGGTTACCAATTTTCTCTACAGCGTCCTGAACAGTTACGCGTGCCATACTTAAAATGCTCCACAGGTGAAGAAATGACTGGGCATGATACTGAAAGTGGGTTCAGTCTGCCAACAGTTTGGTGATTAATGCGTCATGTCGCTGCTTCTGGCGGCTCATACGCAGTCGTTCTGCGCGAAGAATGGTTTTGAGATCGCTCAGCGCGGCATCAAAATCATCATTCACAATAAGGTAATCATATTCCGCGTAATGGCTCATTTCTGCAACTGCCTGTTCCATACGCTTTGCGATGACTTCTTCACTGTCCTGACCGCGGCCACGCAGGCGGCGATCCAGCTCATCCTTCGACGGCGGTAAAATAAAGATACTGCGCGAGTCAGGCATTTTCTTGCGAATTTGCTGTGCGCCCTGCCAGTCGATGTCGAGGAACACATTCACGCCCGTCGCCAGAACCTGCTCAATGGTTTCACGCGAGGTGCCGTAGTAGTTACCGAACACTTCTGCGTGTTCAAGAAACGCATCTCTGCCGATCATCGCTCTGAACTCGTCGTGATCCACAAAGAAATAGTGTTCACCGTGCACTTCACCCGGACGCGGCGCTCGCGTGGTGTGAGAAACAGAAACCTGTGTGTCGTACAACGGTTGGGTTTTTAACAGTGCCTGAATAAGGCTGGATTTACCCGCGCCGCTAGGGGCAGAAACAATATAAAGCGTGCCTTGAGCCATGAGAGTCTTTTGTATGTGTTAACGAAGAAGTCCTACATACGGGCTTATTATACACGTCGCCGCTGTGTGACGTAGCCTTTGTCACACTTTTTCCCCTGGATTATTGAATTTTGCGTACCGTTTTCAGGTTTTACCTGCGGTTTGCAGCAATAAAAATTAACGCTGGATAGCGCCTCGCAACGTGAAAGGTTGCTATTAGCGTCGTTTCTCACGTCAGGTTATACCTCCTGCATTGCAAAGGAGGGATAGCGATGTGGCGGTGGATAAGCGGGTTAATGCTGTTGTGGTGTGGTTACGGGGCGGCGGTGTGCCCGGTGTGGTCACAGGCAAAAGCCGAAAAAGAGATTGCGTCATTAAGTGCACAAATCAAACGCTGGGATGAGGCTTACTGGAAGCTGGGGGTGAGCGAGGTCAGTGACGAAGTGTATGACCAGCTCAACGGCCGTTTAACCCAGTGGCAGCGCTGTTTCGGCAACGATTTTGCTGAGAGCGCCCTTCCTGCGCTGGAGGGAAACGTAAAACATCCTGTTGCCCATACGGGGGTACGTAAAGCAGCCAGCAAAGAAGCGCTGGGTCACTGGATGCACGGCCGGAAAAATCTCTGGATGCAGCCAAAAGTCGATGGCGTGGCGGTGACGCTGGTGTATCGCAACGGAAAGCTAGCGCAGGCCATCAGCCGTGGTAATGGGCTAAAAGGCGAGGACTGGACGGCCCGCGTGCGTTTGATCCCGTCCGTGCCCAGGGAGGTATCCGGCGCGCTTGCAAACAGCGTCTTACAGGGGGAGCTTTTCTGGTTACGCGAAAACCACGTCCAGCGGCAGATGGGCGGAATGAATGCTCGCGCAAAAGTGGCGGGTGCGATGATGCGACAAAAGGACAACGCGCTTCTGAGCCAGACAGGAATATTTATCTGGGCCTGGCCGGATGGACCGAAGGGAATGGAAAACAGGCTTTCTGAGCTGTCCAGCGCAGGCTTTTCCCTGACGGCGCGCTATACGTTGCCCGTACAAGCGGTTGATGCTGTTGAAAAACAGCGTTTGGCCTGGCAAAACACGGCATTGCCCTTTGCCACGGATGGCATAGTGGTTCGGTCTGCGGAGCCACCTTCAGGGGATAGTTGGCTGCCCGGCGAAGGCAACTGGATTATCGCGTGGAAATATTCGCCTGCGGCACAGGTCGCAGAGGTCAGGAATATTCTTTTTTCCGTGGGGCGCACGGGCAAAATTTCTGTCGTGGCGGCACTTGAGCCTGCGCAGTTGGACGATAAACGGGTGCAGCGAGTGAGTCTCGGTTCGGTTGGTCGCTGGCAGAGGCTGGATATTGCCCCGGGCGATCAGATCCAGGTCAGCCTGGCAGGGCAGGGTATCCCTCGGTTTGATAAGGTGGTCTGGCGAGGGGCGGACAGACAAAAACCTGAGCCTCCGGCCTCGCGTTATCACTCCCTGAGTTGCTTTTATGCCTCGCCGGAGTGTATGGAACAGTTCTTTGCCCGACTGACGTGGCTCAGTTCAAAGCAGGTATTCAACATTGAAGGATTAGGTGAGTCAGGCTGGCGCACACTCTGGCAGGCGCATCATTTTGAACATCTCTTTTCGTGGCTGCTATTAACGCAGGAGCAGCTGCAGTCGACGCCGGGATTCTCTGCCGCACGCGGGCTGGCGCTCTGGCATCGCTTTAATCAGGTGCATGAGCAGCCTTTTATCCGCTGGATTATGGCGCTGGGTGTTCCGCTGCCACAGGCCTCGCTGAAGGCGTTGGAAGATGTGTCGTGGCAGAAGATGAGCGAACGCAGTGAAAAGGCCTGGCAGGCCTTGCCGGGTACGGGAGCGGAGAAGGCGCGGCAAATCGTTGCCTGGCTGCACGCGCCAGAGATCGATGTGTTGATCAGATGGCTTGCTCAGCAGCACATCAATGGGTTCTGAGATCAGTGGGCGCTGTGCTTATAGTGAAACACGGGCAATCCGAGCTTCAGACGCAGCGCCAGCATGCGGGCCGTAAAGCCAAACAGCAGCGTGGAGATGACCACCACGTCGTGGTTTGAAACGTAATGCTGCAGGGCAATGTAGAGCACCGCTGCGGCGAAGGAGATGCCGGCATAAAGCTCTTTTTGGAAGACCAGAGGAATGCGTTTGCAGAACATATCGCGCAGCACGCCGCCGAAAACGCCCGTGACCACGGCGGCAATGGTAGCGATAACCGGACCTTCCCCCATATCGAGCGCGATTTGCGCGCCGATGATAGAAAAGACGATCAGCCCCAGTGCATCAAGCACCAGGAACAGGCGGCGCAGATGGGGCATAACGGGTGCCACGATGGTGGTTAATACGGCAGCCGTTGCGACGATAATCACATACTCAGGATGTTTCACCCAGCCGAGCGGGTAATGGCCAAGCAGGATATCGCGCACGGAACCGCCGCCCAGCGCGGTTGCAGTGGCAATAATGATCACACCGAAGGTGTCCATCCGGCGACGCCCGGCGGCGAGAGCGCCAGTCATGGCTTCGGCGGTGATACCAATAAGATAAAGAATGTGAAGCAGCATATACCCTCCGGTGTGAACGCGGAAAGGTTAGCGATTTGTGCGCAAGATCACGATTGAGATTTTCTAAGGCGATTGGGTTTCACCTATAAAATTTAATCAATACATGTTGAATATCTTTGATTCTCGGCTGCTGAATTTGAAAAGAGACGGGAATTCGGATTAGAAATAATAATGGATGGCGTCAGCCGACGCCATCCAAAAAGCGATTACTCAATATTCTGGATCTGCTCGCGCATCTGCTCAATCAGAACCTTGAGTTCAATCGCTGAGTTGGTCACTTCAGCGTTGATAGACTTAGACGCCAAAGTGTTCGACTCGCGGTTGAACTCCTGCATCATAAAGTCCAGGCGGCGGCCCACCGCTTCCTTCTTCTTCAGGATGTTGTAGGTCTCTTTAACGTGCGCTTCCAGACGGTCCAGCTCTTCAGCAACATCGATACGCTGCGCCATCAGCACCAGCTCTTGTTCCAGACGGGTGTTTTCCAGCTGAACTTCCGCTTCTTCCAGCTTGGCGACCAGACGCTCGCGTTGCCATTGCAGCACTTCCGGCATGTGGGCGCGAACCTTCGCCACTTCAGCGCTGACGCCTTCAAGGCGCTGCTCAATCATCGCTTTCAGCGCCTGACCTTCGGTTTCGCGGGCAACGATAAAGTCATCCAGCGTGCCGTCGAGGGCTGCCAGAATTTCTGCGGCAATCGCGTCCAGATCCTGCTCGCCTGCGGCCATGACGCCAGGCCAGCGCAGAATATCAACGGGGTTGATTTCGCCTTCATCGCTCTGCATTTTGACCCAGTTCGCCGCATTCACGAGCTGTTTTGCCAGCTTCTCGTTGAGGATCAGTTCGCCCTGCGCGCTGGCATCGGGCTCAAAGCGCAGGTTGCATTCCACTTTCCCGCGGGTCAGACGCGTACGGATACGCTCGCGCACCACAGGTTCAAGGCTGCGGAACTGTTCCGGCATACGGAAATATGTTTCCAGATAGCGCTGGTTTACCGAACGCATTTCCCAGGTAGCGCTACCCCAGCTACCCTTGATTTCACGCCGGGCGTAGGCGGTCATACTGCGGATCATAGACATTCCCGTTTTTAAAGGAGAGATGGGGGGATTATAGCTTTCGGGGGCTTCTCAGGATAGGAATAAGCGTCCTTTATCCGTATAATGCGCAGCCACATTCGTTTCAAGCCGGAGAATCCATCATGCGTCCATCAGGTCGTAGCGCCAATCAGGTGCGTCCCGTCACCCTGACCCGTAACTATACAAAACACGCTGAAGGCTCCGTGCTGGTTGAGTTTGGTGACACTAAAGTGCTTTGCACCGCGTCCATCGAAGAGGGCGTTCCGCGCTTTCTGAAGGGTCAGGGCCAGGGCTGGATCACCGCCGAGTACGGCATGCTGCCGCGCGCGACCCATACCCGTAACGCCCGTGAAGCGGCAAAGGGTAAGCAGGGTGGACGTACCATGGAAATCCAGCGCCTGATCGCACGTGCGCTGCGCGCCGCCGTTGACCTGAAAATCCTCGGTGAATTCACTATTACCCTGGACTGCGACGTGATTCAGGCAGATGGCGGCACGCGTACCGCGTCCATTACCGGTGCCTGTGTGGCGCTGGCCGATGCCCTGAACAAGCTGGTTGCAGCCGGTAAGCTGAAAACCAACCCTATGAAAGGGATGGTCGCGGCGGTTTCTGTGGGGATCGTTAACGGTGAAGCGCTTTGCGATCTGGAATACGTTGAAGATTCTGCCGCCGAGACCGACATGAACGTGGTGATGACCGAAGATGGTCGCATCATTGAGGTGCAGGGGACGGCGGAAGGTGAGCCGTTCACCCATGAAGAACTTCTCTCCCTGCTGGCGTTGGCCCGAGGGGGAATCGAATCCATTGTAACGACGCAAAAAGCGGCGTTAGAAAATTGATTTTAAAGGCGACCAATGAGTCGCCTTTTTTTTGCCTGTAAGACAGAAAAAACCAAAGGAGCGAATCCATGAAATCGTATCAGCGCCAGTTTATTGAGTTTGCGATTAATAAACAGGTACTTAAGTTTGGCGAATTTACGCTGAAATCCGGGCGTAAGAGCCCGTATTTCTTCAACGCCGGGCTGTTTAATACCGGGCGCGATCTGGCACTGTTAGGCCGCTTCTATGCCGAAGCGCTGGTGGATTCCGGGATTGATTTCGACCTGCTGTTTGGCCCGGCGTACAAGGGCATTCCGATTGCAACCACCACGGCGGTGGCGCTGGCGGAGCACCATGACCGTGATGTGCCGTACTGCTTTAACCGCAAAGAGGCCAAAACCCACGGTGAAGGCGGTAATCTTGTGGGCAGCGCGCTGCAGGGCCGCGTGATGCTGGTCGACGACGTGATTACCGCAGGCACCGCGATCCGTGAATCTATGGAGATTATCCAGGCCAACGGTGCGACGCTGGCTGGCGTGCTGATTTCTCTTGATCGTCAGGAGCGCGGTCGCGGCGATATCTCTGCTATCCAGGAAGTAGAGCGTGATTACAGCTGCAAAGTGACCTCTATCATCACCCTGAAAGACCTGATTGCGTATCTGGAAGAGAAGCCAGAGATGGCGGATCACCTGGCGGCGGTGCGGGCGTATCGCGAAGAGTTTGGCGTGTAATTAAAATGCCCGGCGGCGCTACGCTTACCGGGCCTGCGGTGCTACTGCAGCTGCGCTGCCACTAACGGCCAGCGGGCGTCAAAATCGTCCGTTGGTCGGTATTTGAATTCGCTGCGCACAAAGCGGGAGAGCATGCCTTCACAAAACGCCAGAATCTGGCTTGCCAGCAATGTCTCATCCGTATTGTATCCTTCGCCTTCACGCATTTTCTTCTCGCGCAGCACCTGGCGCAGCTGCGCTTCAATACGCTCAAAAAGCTGATTGATGCGGCCCTGCAGCCTGTCCTGCTCAAACATCAGCGCGTGGCCGGTCAGGATACGGGTTAAACCCGGATTGCGCTCCCCAAAGCCCAGAATTAACAGCACAATCAGACGAAGACGCGCGGTGGTATCTTTTTCATCTTTCAGAATCAGGTTAATGCGCGTGATCAGACTGTCTTCAATAAACTCGATCAGGCTGTCGAACATTTTTGTTTTGCTGGGGAAATGACGATACAGCGCCGCCTCAGACACGCCCACAGAGGCGGCCAGTTTGGCGGTGGTGATGCGTTGACTGCCATCGCTGGATTCAAGCATCAGAGCCAGAGATTGAAGTATTTCTTCGCGACGATTCCTTTTCGCGGTTTGTTTTTCTGCCATGTTACAAAATACCCCTGAAAATAAGCACTTGCCAGGCTGGCATCCACACAGCGACCGCAAACTGACGTTTGCGGTTTGTTATTGCGTTATGGCGCTGCGAGATACGTGTGTCGGGCGGTTATTTGCGCCCGGAATGGCCGAAGCCGCCTTCGCCACGGTCGGTGGCATCAAAGTCTGCCACCAGGTTAAATTCTGCCTGTACCACCGGTACAAAAACCATCTGCGCGATACGCTCGCCCGGTTCAATGGTGAAGCTGTCCTGACCACGGTTCCAGACGGACACCATCAGCTGACCCTGGTAGTCGGAGTCGATCAGGCCGACCAGGTTACCCAGCACTACGCCGTGCTTATGGCCCAGACCCGAGCGCGGCAGGATCACTGCCGCCAGAGACGGGTCTGCAATGTGGATCGCCAGGCCAGTCGGGATCAGGGTAGTGGCACCGGGAGCCAGTTCTACGGCGTCATCGAGACAGGCGCGCAGGTCAAGTCCGGCAGAGCCGGAGGTGGCATAGGTTGGCAGCGGGAATTGCTCGCCAACACGCGGGTCCAGAATCTTAACGTCGATTTTTTTCATCATAACGGGTAACGATCTCGTCCAGTAATTGTTGGCCCAGGAGTTCCTTGCGCTCAAGCGGTAAGATTTTATCTCCATCCTGCCAGAAAAGGTGCAGTGCGTTGCTGTCGCTATTAAATCCTTGCGTGGCCAGCGATACGTCGTTCGCGCAAATTAAATCGAGGTTTTTGCGGGTACGTTTTTGCCGGGCATATTCTTCCACATTATTCGTTTCTGCGGCAAATCCAACAACGTAAGGACGATGGCTTTTTAATGCGGCGACACCGGCAACAATGTCCGGGTTTTTCACCATTTTCAGTGTTAATTCATCGCCTTGCTTTTTGATTTTAGACTCGGCGATGGTCTCGGCGCGATAGTCTGCCACGGCCGCACAGCCGATAAAAATCTGCTGGCGTTGCGCATGAGCCTGCACGGCGGCTTCCATCTCCAGCGCGGTGGTAACATTAATACGCTGTACAAAAGGTGGCGTAGGTAACGAGACCGGGCCGCTGACCAGCGTGACGTTAGCACCGCGTTTTGCCGCTGCGGCAGCAATTGCAAAGCCCATTTTACCGGAGCTGTGGTTGGTGATGTAACGCACCGGGTCCAGCGGCTCGCGCGTCGGGCCCGCGGTAATCATGATGTTGAGATGTTGCAGGTCGTTGACAGGTGAAAAATGGGCGGCGGCCATATCCACAATCGTCAACGGGTCGAGCATACGCCCCGGGCCAACGTCGCCGCAGGCCTGGCTGCCGCTGTCCGGGCCCCAGACAAGCAGGCCGCGCGAAGCCAGCGTCTCCAGATTATGCTGGGTGGCGGCATTGCGGTACATCTGCTGGTTCATGGCGGGCACAACGGCGACGGGCGCAGGCGTCGCGAGGCAAATGGTCGAAACCAGATCGTTCGCCATACCGGCCGCCACGCGGGCAATTAAATCTGCCGTAGCAGGGGCAAGAATCACCAGATCGGCCCATTTCCCAAGCTCAATATGCCCCATCGCGGCTTCGGCGGCCGGATCGAGCAGGCTGTCAGATACCGGGTATCCTGAAACCGCCTGCAGGCTCAGAGGGGTGATAAAGGCTTTACCGCCTTCGGTTATCGCGACCCGCACGTCCGCCCCGCGCTCGCGCAGACGACGCACCAGCTCAGGCGCTTTATAGGCAGCAATGCCGCCGCTCACGCCAAGAACGATTTTTTTACCGGCCAGGCTCATCATGATTCTTTCCTGTTGGGTTTCACCAGAGAGCGGGCATTTTACCACAATCCCAAATAGGGGGTGATGAAGTCCTTTAGGCACTTTGCGAGGCGCTACGCAAGAACGAAACCTCAGCGTCGAGCCCCGGATTTGCCTGTGGCAGCATAATGGCAAACAGAAGGAGGCCGAGCATGGAAGAGACTGAACTGCTGCTACCGCGCGAAAAAATGCTGCGTCATGGCGTCGCGTTATTAAAAGACGAGGAGCTGCTGGCGCTCTTTTTACGTACAGGTACGAAGGGAAAAACGGTATTTACGCTGGCGAAAAATCTGATAGACCATTTTGGTTCACTACATGGTTTGCTGACAGCCGAACTGGAGGCGTTTACGCATGTAGAAGGCATTGGCGTCGCGAAGTATGCCCAGTTACGGGGTATTGCTGAACTTGCCCGGCGATTTTATAACGTACAGATGGAGGAGCAAGATCCGATCCTTACCCCTGACATGACCCGCGAATTTTTGCAAAGCCAGCTATCCGGTCTGGAGCGGGAGATCTTTATGGTGATCTTTCTCGACAACAGGAACCGGGTACTGAAGCACAGCCGCCTGTTTTCGGGTACACTGAGCCACGTTGAGGTACATCCGCGTGAAATTGTGCGTGAAGCGATAAAAGTGAATGCAGCGGGGGTGATCCTCGCGCATAATCACCCCTCTGGCTGTGCAGAACCGAGCAGAGCTGACAAAGAAATCACCGAACGCATTATCAAATGCTGTCAATTCATGGACATTCGTGTTCTGGACCATCTGATAATTGGCCGCGGAGAGTACATTTCTTTTGCAGAACATGGCTGGATTTAGGCTATTTCTCGCGATCCATCGGGATCTTTGTCTGTTCGGGACTTGAGCACACCGCCGAGTCAGCGTATACTACGCCACCTTTGAGAATCTCGGGTTTGGCATTTGGGCCTGGCAATCGAGAGTTCACTTAGAACTACGCGATGACCGGGCTGTAAAGCCTGACGAGGCGCCGATACCCCATACGAAGCTCGAGCTAATTTGATTTTTGGAGAATAGACATGTCCCGAGTCTGCCAAGTTACTGGCAAGCGTCCGGTGACCGGTAACAACCGTTCCCACGCACTGAACGCGACTAAACGCCGTTTCCTGCCGAACCTGCACTCTCACCGTTTCTGGGTTGAGAGCGAGAAGCGTTTTGTCACCCTGCGTGTATCTGCTAAAGGTATGCGTGTAATCGATAAGAAAGGCATCGATACAGTTCTGTCTGAACTGCGTGCCCGTGGCGAAAAGTACTAAGTACTTAAAGAGGAAATAAATCATGGCTAAAGGTATTCGCGAGAAAATCAAGCTGGTTTCTTCTGCTGGTACAGGTCACTTCTACACCACCACGAAGAACAAACGTACTAAGCCGGAAAAACTGGAACTGAAAAAATTCGATCCAGTTGTACGCCAGCACGTACTGTACAAAGAAGCTAAAATCAAATAATTTTAGCCTCCTTGTATTGAAAAACCCCGCAACTGCGGGGTTTTTTGCATTCTGCATCTCAACGGAGGAACCATGCCTGAATTACCTGAGGTAGAGACCAGCCGTCGCGGCATTGAGCCCCATCTGGTCGGCGCGACTATTCTTCATGCCGTCGTTCGCAATGGACGACTGCGCTGGCCGGTGTCCGATGAGATCCACACGTTAAGCGACAAACCCGTCCTTAGCGTGCAGCGCCGCGCGAAATACCTGCTGCTGGAGCTGCCTGACGGCTGGATCATTATCCATCTTGGGATGTCCGGGAGCCTGCGCATCCTGACCGAAGAACTGCCTGCGGAAAAACACGATCACGTTGACCTGGTAATGAGCAACGGCAAAGTGCTCCGCTACACCGATCCGCGGCGCTTTGGCGCGTGGCTGTGGACGAAGGAGCTGGAAGGACACAACGTGCTGGCGCATCTGGGCCCTGAGCCGCTTTCAGACGCGTTTAATGCGGACTACCTGAATGAGAAGTGCGCGAAGAAAAAGACCCCGATCAAGCCCTGGCTGATGGATAACAAGCTGGTGGTCGGCGTGGGGAATATTTACGCCAGTGAATCGCTGTTCGCGGCCGGGATCCATCCCGATCGGCTGGCCTCGTCGCTGTCCGCGCAGGAATGTGAGCTGCTGGTTCGGGTCATTAAAGCAGTGCTGCTGCGCTCGATTGAGCAAGGCGGGACCACCCTGAAGGATTTTCTGCAAAGCGACGGTAAACCAGGCTATTTTGCCCAGGAGCTGCAGGTGTATGGCCGTAAGGGCGAGCCATGCAGGGCATGCGGGACGCCGATTATTGCCACGAAGCACGCCCAGCGCGCCACGTTCTACTGCCGCCAGTGTCAGAAATAGAACTACTTTAGCTTTTCCATCAGCGCCTGGTGGACGTTATCCGGCAGGAAATGGGTAACGTCCCCGTGATGGCGCGCCACCTCCTTTACCAGCGTGGACGAGATAAACGACCACTCTTTTGACGGCATCAGGAATACGCTTTCCAGCTCCGGCATCAGGTGGCGGTTCATGTGCGCCAGCTGCATCTCATACTCGAAGTCTGCCACCGCGCGCAGGCCACGAATCAGAATATTGGCCTGCTGGGCGCGGGCAAAGTTCGCCATCAGATCGCTGAACCCGACAACTTCAACATTCGGCAGGTGCGAAATGGCGTCGGTGGCAAGTTGCACGCGCTCGTTGAGATCAAACATCGGCTTTTTGCTGGGGCTGGCGGCAATCGCCAGGATCACCTTGTCGAACATGCACGCTGCACGGGTAATGATGTCAAGATGACCGTTAGTGATCGGATCGAAGGTACCCGGATAAATCGCTTTTGTGCTCATGGCTCACGTTTTCTCTGAGTAGCCGCGGCAGAGCGCCCACAGCTCGGTGTATTTGTTGAAAGTATACTGGGCATTCACTACCGCCAGTAACCAGCCCTGCTTACCATCCAGCACGCCGCCGCGCAGCAGCAGCGTTTTCAGAAACGCGCCCAGCGTGTGGGTGAAGATTCCTGTCAGCGAGGCCTTCTTGCCGCGCTGGTGGCGTTCCTGCGCCCATGCGGTGGCATAGTTGAGCTGCTTTTGCTGGAAGCTGGCGAAATCACGGCAGGTCAGATGCAGCAAATCACCCGTCAGGGGGATGACCTGGGCGCCGTCGCAGGCCAGTGACTCATGGACAAGATTGTCGTTGTACTGAAAGCGCCCGCGCTCGTAGAGGCGCATTACGCGATCCGGATACCAGCCGCTGTGGCGCATGAAGCGGCCAAGGAAGTAGTTGCGACGCGCGATGCTGTATACGGCGCCAGGCTGGGGTGAGGAAAGCACCGCCTGAATGGCCTGCTGGAGTTCCGTGGTGACGCGCTCGTCGGTGTCGATCATCAGCACATAATCGCCCGTGGCGTGACCCTGCGCGCGCTGGCGCTGAATGCCGTAGCCCTGCCAGTCGGTATCGGTAAAGACTTTTGCGCCCGCAGCCCGGGCGATGTCCACCGTGTTGTCCGTGCTTCCGGAGTCGAGGATAACAATTTCGTCAGCCCAGGCGACGGAGGCCAGGCAGTCCGGAAGCAGGTCGGCGGCGTTTTTGGCGATCATGACGACCGACAGACGCGTAGACATTAGTGGCTCCGCTGAGGCAGATAAGGTTGCAGAAGCTGCAGCAGACGGGTGAGTGCGCCCTGGTTCTGGTGCAGCACTTCGACGGCGTGGCGACCGTACCACAGGCGGTAATCTTCATCCGTCAGAAGGGTCGATACTTCTTTGACGACCGAGTCCGCATCGGTCACGGTAATTAAACCATCGGCCTGCTGCAATTTAGCGCAGATATCTTTGAAGTTAAACGTGTGTGGACCCATCAGCACAGGAATCGCGTGGGCTGCCGGCTCCAGCGGGTTATGACCTCCGCGCTCCACCAGGCTGCCGCCAACAAAGGCGAGGTCAGCAATGCCGTAGAGCAGCATCAGTTCGCCCATCGTATCGCCAATCACCACCTGGGTACTGCCGGAAGGGATCTCTCCGCTGCTGCGCAGGGTGAAGCTGAAGCCGCCTTTCTGCACCATTTCGCGGGCATCTTTAAAACGTTCGGGGTGACGAGGCACCAGAATCAGCAGTAGGTCCGGGAAGGTTTCCAGCAGCTTACGGTGCGCCTGCAGGATAATCGCCTCTTCGCCCTCATGAGTACTGGTCGCTATCCAGACCTGGCGACGCGGAGCCCACTGGCGGCGCAGCGTGATGGCGCGGGCGGCCAGTTCAGGGGTAACGGAAATATCGAATTTCAGGCTGCCGGTCACGGCAAGCTGGTTGCGCTTCAGGCCCAGGGAGATAAAGCGCGCCGCGTCTTCTTCGTTCTGCGCGGCAATCAGCGTGATTTTGCTCAACAGGCGGCGCATAAATTTGCCCAGCTTGCTGTAGCCTTTCGCCGAGCGCTCTGACAGGCGCGCGTTGGCAATCACCAGCGGAATTTTACGGGCGTGCAGAGCGGAAATCATGTTCGGCCACAGCTCGGTTTCCATCACGATCACCAGCTTCGGGCGAACGGTGTTCAGGAAACGATTCATAGCGCAGGGCAGATCGTAAGGGAGGTAGACGTGATGAACGTCTTTGCCAAACGCGGATAACGCGCGCTCTGAGCCGGTTGGCGTCATGGTGGTGACGGTAATCGGCAGAGACGGGTAGCGGTGGCGCAGAGCGCGAACCAGCGGGATCGCCGCCAGCGTTTCACCGACAGAAACGGAATGCAGCAAAATACCGTCCGGGGCGACTTTATTGCGGCAAAAGCCATAGCGTTCAGCCCAGCGTTTACGATACGCAGGCGCTTTACGGCTACGAAGCAACAGTCTCAGCCACACCAGTGGCTGAATGATATAGAGCAGGGCGGTATACAACAATTCCAAGCGATTATCCGTCTTTTTAGTTTCGGCGGGCAAATTCTAAGCATTTAAGCCAGGTAAAGCTATCTCTTATGCCAGATACCGTTTTAAACGGAAGTAGCGTCGGCCCAGGCGCCAGCGCAAACGCGGGCTTTTGGCACTTTTCCAGATAAGCTTCCAGATCCCGGTGTCGAAGAACTCTTTGATAATCATTGTTTTCTTTGTCTCATCCTTCATATTGTCGAAGGTATGAATGATCCCCAGCCCCTCTTTGGCGATTTGCCAGTGGCAGGCGGGGATATTTTTCACTTTATCCGGGTAACGCTGGTTAATAGCATCAAGCATCTGCAGGATTTTCATATAGTGGCGCGCGGAGCGGATCAGCGTGTCGTCATTATCCGGCGTATGCGATACCGAGGCAGAGTGAATGTAGTAGTCATAAAAGCGTTCACTGGTGTACTGAACGCGCTCTGCGGCAAGCAGCACCTCGGTGGTCCACGGGATATCCTGATGGCGCAGCCCGGGTTCGAAATGGAAACTGTGTTTACGAATAAAATCGTGGCGATAGATATTAAGCCAGGTCACGTGCAGGAACTTACGTGAATCCAGCGCCATCTTTAACCATGCCGGGCCCGTCATAACGCCCGTTGAGGCGAGTTTATCCTCGGGGAAGATAGGTCGAGACGGTTTCTTATCATTTTCCCAGACGTAGTTGCCGTTACAGGTGGCGACATCCAGATCCTGCGTGACGGCCATATCCAGCAGACGCTGGTACATGCCAGGTTTGAAGACGTCATCAATATCCGGGAAAGAGAGATACTGACCGGTTGCAACGGCCAGGCCGGTATTCCGCGCAATGGAAACGCCCTGGTTTTGCTGTTCAATCACCTGCATCTGCGGCAGTTTTTCACGCCAGCTTTCGACGATCTGCATCGAGCGGTCAGTCGAGCCATCATTGACAATAATGACTTCCATGCTGTCGATGCGTTGATTCACAAGGCAGGTAAAGAACTGATCCAGAAAAGCTTCGCCGTTATAAACGGCAACCACCACGCTTAACAATGGCGCTGAATTTTGCATAAGAAACCTGATTATTTTTGATTGTCGACCAAAGCAATGTACTGCTGGCAAATGGCATTGATACCGAACGACGCAATCGTTGCATCGCCAACGACCGGCGGGGCGGTATAAATATCTACCAGGGTTTTTGCCAGTGATGCGTCATTTAGCTCTGCCAGCCCGCGCGCTAAGGCGCCGGTGAGGATTTCTGCGGGGCCACCCGGACAATTGGTACTGACCGGTGGCGTCTGGCAGATAATGGATTCCACCAGCACATTACCAAAACCTTCGCAGTCAGAACTTAACACTAAGAGGCGTGCCCCTTTAATCCAGGGGTAGGGATTGGAGTCGAAGGGACGGAAAACCGTCTTGTCTTCAATACCCAGGTCGCGGGCAAGCTGTTTGAGCTTTTGAATTTTGGCTTCGGAACCATTGCCCATCATGACAAGCGTAGTGTCGAGCTGGCTCTGTGCGAATGCGCGTAAAAGACGGTCGTGGCGTTTGTGCTCATGGAAGCGGCCGACATGGATGATGTAATCCTTCCCTTGCATCTCGAAGGGGGCATCCGCCAGACGCTGAATTTCAGGGATATCAAAAGGATTGTGGATAACCGCTTTACGCCGGAGTTTCAGAGCCAGGGTCTCGGAAAGGTCTTTCAGCACGGCGCCTGAGACGGCGACAACGTTTCGGTTTTCGTAGGTATGACGAATTTTAAGATGCTTAAACCAGCGCGACAGCCCGCTGCGATGGCGAAGATAGGAGAAAGAGAACATGCCATGCACGCAGAACCAGACTTTTTCACGCTCCAGCGCGCGGCAGTGCGCCACAATGCGGTCAGTTTTGTGCAGATGAGAGAACACAACGTCAAATTTTCCGCTGCGCTCAGCCCGCTCAATTGCCTGATCCAGCAGGCGGGCTCGGCGTGGGATCTCCGTCAACTTGCGCCACGGTTTTTTGCAGGTATCCTGGACCACCTGATAATCAATGCCTTCCGGGATGGCGTAATCACACACTTTCCGCAGAGAGAAAAGGGAGACCTGATGCCCCATTTCCGTTAATCCGCTGGAAAGTGTAAGAACTGTTTTTTCAGCTCCCCCACCGGGTAAACCATCAATAATCATTAGGATGCGCATTTTTAATCCAGTAATTTTTGATAAAGCGAAATAAGCTGACTTGACAGTTTTTCGGGGGTGGCGTCTTTTACCCGTTCACGTGCCGCTTGCCCCATCGTGTTATTTTTTCCCAGAGAAGGAGTGGCTGCAATTGCCTCCTTCAATGTGTTGATATCCAGGGCGTCACAATAAAATCCGTTCTGGCCTTGCTGAATAAATTCAGCGCCTCCGCAACTCTCTGAAGTAATGACGGGCAAGCCGCAGGCCATCGCTTCAAGAATGACGTTTGGAAAGGGATCATACAGCGTTGGCAACAGTAAACCATCGGATAGCTGATAAAAAGGCAGCGTTTCTTTCTGCATCCCCAGGAAACGGATTTGCCCTTCGCAGCCCAATGAACGGGCGAGGTCACGATAACGATGTTCTGCTTTATCCTGTCCAACCACAATCAGCCAGGCTGAAGTTCCTGCGATAGCGCGTATGGCGCTGGCCAATCCTTTTCGTTCAAATCCCGATCCTACAAAACAGAACACCACGGCATCGGCTGGCAAACCAAATTGCTGACGCAGCGCGGCACGCTGTGCTTCCTGGGCCGGAACGAAGCGGCTGGAATCAATTGAATTATAAATCACATGTATCTTTTTTGCGTCAATATCAAAGTCTTCGACGATTTCGCGTTTGATCATCTCCGCATTACAGATAACCGCTTTCAGCTCTGGCGCCTGGTACATTTCACGCTCGGCGTGCATCACGTAGCGGTGATAGCGGTCGACCATCAGCATTTTCGCGCGCCAGGCGGGCAGGATGCGCGCACGCTGTAGCAGCCAGCGGCGATGAACGCCATCGCCAGCGCGGTAGATATCACAGCCCGGAATCCGCTCGTGGCTTTGCACAATATCAAACTGCTGTTGCTGCCACAGCACGCGGGCAGCATGGGCAAACCCGCGTTCGCGGCTAATTCGGCCCCATTTGCGCGGGTCGCAAATATGGATATGCCAGTCGTCCTGTCTCTCGCCCTGCCATTCACGCGTAATGACGTTGAGTTCAAGATTCTGATTGCTCAGCGCGGTGAGCGCACGTGAAACGAAGCGCTCCGCTCCGCCATCAGGGCGATACTTTTGGCGAACAATCGCCAGACGATGGTGTTTCATGACAAATATCTCCTTGCAGCGGAGACGACAGCATCAACAGGAATGGCGTCGAGATAGCGTTCTTTCGTTTTGGTATCAATAGCGTCGGGATCGGGAAGGGGACCGTAGTCGCCAGCCCAGATGACTTCACCGTTGACTTGCCATGGAGACCAAAACGTCAGTTTGGAGGGGCCAAACAGCGCCACGCAGGGCGTCTGCAGCGCGGCGGCCATATGCATCGGAACGGAGTCAACGCCAATAAAAAGACACGCGTGGTCGATGAGTGAGGCCAGCTGGCGCAACGTTAGCTGTCCCGCCAGCGAGACGACCCCCGTTTTCGGTGAGGCGGCGAGTATGCGATCTATCATCGCCAGCTCTTTTTTATCCGGCCCGGCCGTGAGTACAACGGTATGCCCATCCTGCTGCAGCGCGGTGATGGTTTGCGCCATTTTGCTTTCATCCCAGCATTTGAAGAACCAGCGTGATGTCGGCTGAATGACGATGTAGTTATCGCCCACTCCTTTTTGCACCAGCTGCTGGCGGGCGTGGTGCCAGTCTTCTGCGCTGTAGGCCATGGTAACAGCTGGCTCAGGCGCGACCTGTAATGGTGACAGAATGGAGAGATTTTGTTCGACGGTGTGCAGGGATTTGTGATTTGCAACAGAGACTAAATCGCTATGACAGAAACGCCAGAATGGATTGTTGCGTTTGTTAAAGGCGAATCCGAGGCGAACCGGCGCACCGGTGAAACGGGTAACGATAGCGCTACGCCACTGATCGGCAAGATTTATCACCAGATGATAATGTTGCTTTCGTAACGCGCAGAGCAGCTGCCACTCCTTTTGAAGGTGCTTTAGCGTGCCCAGCTGCTTCCATTTACGATCGATTCCATAAATAGTGCCAATCGTCGGGTGCGCGGCGAGCATATCGCGCGTTTCTTCATACAACAGCACGTCAATTTGCGCTTGTGGCCATTTTTGACGTAATGAATCAATGACGGGGGTGGTCAATAACATATCGCCATGATGGCGGAGTTTGATCAGTAGAATGCGCAAATCAGGCGTGTCAGGTAAGTTATTCATCATCATCTTATCGGCGTTGTACTGTTGGCAATTCTAATAGACCTGGTAGCGACTTGCACTCTTTCTCCATAATCTCAGGAATTTCCCAGGAAGGGTTTACTCAGGCTTTGGAGAGTGCGTAACATAGCGCTAACTTCCCTGTCATGCGGACTCATTATGAAAAAACCAGCGTTTATCATCACGATTGATACTGAGGGCGATAATCTCTGGGAGAATCACCGCGTCATTAAAACGGAAAATGCGCGCTATCTGGCCCGGTTCCAGGCCCTCTGTGAGCGTTTTGGTTTTAAGCCCGTATGGCTGACAAACTAT
This sequence comes from Enterobacter cloacae complex sp. P14RS, assembly GCF_014895895.1. Lineage (NCBI taxonomy): Bacteria > Pseudomonadati > Pseudomonadota > Gammaproteobacteria > Enterobacterales > Enterobacteriaceae > Enterobacter > Enterobacter cloacae complex sp. P14RS. Next base: position 98,118 of record NZ_JADBQM010000016.1, on the reverse strand, counting down.
GAGATGGCAATCGAGCCCGTTTTCATTGAATTCGCCAGGGACGCGATCGCTCGCGGTCAGGGGGAGGTGGGAATGCACCTTCACGCATGGAATAGCCCACCTGAGCACGATCTCACGGGAGATGACTGGCGCTGGCAACCGTATCTGATTGAATTTTCAGACGAGGTGATGCGTGAGAAAGTGCTGTTCATGACCCGTCTGCTGGAAGAGACATTCCAGACCAAAATGCTGAGCCACCGCGCCGGGCGTTGGGCATTTGATAGCCGCTATGCAAAATTGCTCGTTGAACTGGGCTACCAGGTTGATTGCTCCGTGACGCCACGCGTGAACTGGCGCAATGCGAAAGGTGCTCCGCAGGGCAATGGTGGAACGGATTATCAGCATTTCCCCGACCACGCCTATTTTATGGATTTAGATACTATTTCTCAGGCGGGAAATAGCCCCTTACTCGAAGTGCCGATGAGCATTCAGTATAAACATCCGGCCTGGTTGAACACGATCAAACAGGGATACGATCGGCTTCGCGGTAAATATCGCTCGCCTTCCGTGAACTGGCTGCGACCGACCGGTGGCAATGCGTCGCAGATGATTCAGGTCGCGCAGCAATGTCTGTCGCAGGGACAGGATTATGTGGAGTTTATGCTTCACTCGTCTGAATTTATGCCAGGCGGAAGTCCGACCTTTAAAGATGAGGCGGCGATTGAAGGTTTATATCAGGATTTAGAAGCGCTTTTTAGCTGGCTATCCGATAAGACGGTGGGGATGACGCTGGCGGAGTTTTATCAATACAAGAAAAAATAATGCCCGGCTGGCGGGCATTATCTCTTATTGATGTTGTCTGGTTTGCGAGAAGGGAGTACTCAATGCAAACAGAGTAACAAAGAATATTAGGGCTTCTGAGCTCAATAAAATGACGTCCGTCAGGCCATAGAGTAATAAAAGAAGCATCGTTGTCAGCAGCAGGCCATTTCGGTTTTTAAGCGCGTAAGCGATCATCGAAACGAAGAAAAAGAGTAATATCGCCAGACCCGGAAGCCCTTGCAGAGAGTATTTTTCGATAAATTCATTGTGTAGGTGTATTTTTAAATAGCCAAGTGCAGTGATTAGATTAGGATGTCCATCATTAATATAATGTTGCGTCCAGAAATACCTTTCTTCTAATGATTGCCCTAGTGGATGTGCAAGCCCGTTTTGAATACCTACATTCCACATGGTAAAACGAGAGCCAAGTGAGGTGCCGTCTACTCCGCTTTCATATTTCTCAAGCTCAGCTTGTACTTGCATAATCTTGGGTGAAATTAATGGTTTGTAACTAACGACAACTACACCTGCCACAATACATAAAAAAATCAGCGTTGATTTCAGATGAATTCTTCTGAAGTGGTAGAGCGTGAGTACAATCGCAAGGAGCAAATATAATCCCATTGCAGCACGCGTCCCCGTTAAAAGAATAACGAAGTAAGATATTAAGATGGTAAGACCCGCGACTACATACAGTTTTCTGTTTTTTTGAAGATAAAGGCTGTATACCAGCGCCAGTGACAGTACGGAGTAAACATAGGCAGATACGGTGGCGCGATTGATGGCCATCTCTATACGTGCCATACCCTGCGTCGCCTGCCACAAGCCATATCCCGTGGCGAGGACAAACCCTGTACCTGCCGCGTACAGGAAGTACTTCTGGAAAGCGCTTTTATCGACGTAAGTTTTAAACCGGTCAAGATAGAAAACGAGAATGCTCGCTAATATCAGTTTCTTACTGGCACCCAGATAATCGCTATAAGCGTTTAAACCTTCGCTATGGTATTCGTACACCATATACCAGACAAGATTGAGTAGCCCAATCAGCAATATGGGGAGCGCGATTGAAAAGGGGCGCAGGGTGATTTTTTTATATTCGCAAGCTAAGCCGATAATGCTGGCATAAACCGCAATATAGAAAAATTCGCGTTGTTTACCTGAGCTCAGCAGCGCCAGTGCAAACGAAATGAGGCTCAAAATCAGCGTCAGCTGATAGAGCCGCAGTTTTACTTTTTCCATAATGCCTCAATGACCCTTTTTTTGTAGCTGAAACGTACATCTCTGGAGAAGAAAAAAGAGAAAGAATAAAGTGCATTTACCCGCGCCTTAACCCGTTTGAGCTGCAGGTCGGTCAGATATTGTCGGTGATTACTGTAAATATCAAACCAGTGGCAATTAATAAGATGCTTAAATGATTGCGGGAATGTATTTTCCATCTGTAGCGTACATTCAATCAGCGTGGCGATTTTGCTGGCGTCAAGACGGCTCGACAAACTGTCGCTGCGTTTGACGTAAAAATAGTGTCCCTGACGCTGAAAGAAGATTTTACGCGATTGCATCAGCATGCCGGGAAATACCGCGAAATCTTCATAGCAGACCATAGAAGGGATAGGGTTGGTTGCGTATAGCCTGCGGTGTACGAATTGCCCGATGAGATGCGCCTGAAAATCTTTGTGCTGCAGGAAACGCTTTATTGCATCATTTTGCGATAATGAGACGGGCGTGAATCCCTGCCAGGCGGAGGTGATTTTCCGCATATCGCGTATTTCCAGCAGGCGCGTCAGCAACATATCAGGACGCTCTGCTTTCAGGAAGGCGACGGCATCCCGGATGCTACCCGGCTTTAACAGATCGTCGCTATCAAGCATCGTGATGTAATCGCCTGACGCCAGCGAGACTGCGCTGTTTCGAACATGCCCTACGTTACGGTACTCAACGTATTGGCATTGCGCATGCGGAAGCTTTGGCAACCACGCCTCAATAATATCCTGTGTGGAATCGTTAGAACTGTCATTAATGATAATAACTTCTACATCATCGCCTGCATTCTCAATCGCGTTTTGCAGACTTTCCAGTGTGGCGTGAAGCGTGTTTTCGGCATTATGTGCGGCAATAATGATGCTGAGAAAAGCCATATTAATTAGTTTCCCTGAGCATCAAAGGCAGATTTTGCTGTTGGTAGCCCGCAAATGAAATGTTTGAGTTCGTCCAGCGATTCATCTGTTACCGCGAAGAGTTCTTCCCGGCCTTGCGAGAAATAATAACGAGTTTCAAAAACATACGAGCAAATATTGTCATCGTTGCCAATCAGCAACACGTTGCCAAGCGGGCGCTGCTCGTAGTGACAGCACGGACCGAACAGTAAGACGACCGGCACGCCAACCGCATCGGCGATGTAGACATTCCCCGAGTCGGAGGCGATATAACAATCCATTTTAGAAATTGCCCACGGAAGCTCTTCAAGCGAGATCTTGCCAATCAGATTAATAAAGTTGGGCAGTTCACCGTAAGCGCGGGTGATGTCATCCATCCAGGACTGTTCATTCGGGGCGCCAAAGACATAAAACTCGCAGGGCAGGTCGGCGAGACGATCGGCAATTTGCTTCCAGATGACAGGCGGAACGGTTTTGGCTTTATTCCCGGCGGCGATACTGATGCCAATGCGGACCGCGCCGGGTTTATCAAGGATCGCCGGATAAGTCGCGGGTTTAAACAGTGGCTTTGTGGCGTGCTTTGGAGAGTCTTGCCAGGTCAGAGCGCGGTCGGCCAGCTTAAGATAGTTAGTGACTGTTAACGTTTTTCTACCGTGGTCAACCGTACCATCGGCCGTTGAATAGAAAATCCCGTGATACCACCTGCGCGTGTAAGTGCTTAAGAATTGCTTGTTTTTGGCGTTACAAACGGAGGCGAAAAAAAGATTCACGCTGTTAGGCTGCAGAAGGTAGACGTTGTCATAGCGGTTCATGATCCTGCAGGCGAAACAGAGCTTACGCCACAGGTTACGCTTATGCTGCTCAATAAAATAAATCTCTTCGACCGTCTCGTCGTGCTTCGCCAGCGCACCCACGCTGCGGCTGATGAGCACGTCGCTTTTTTGCAGCCAGGCCAGAAGAGGCGTTGCATTAACAAAATCACCGATTTTGGCTGTCTGAATGACCAGGTTTTTCCCTGTCTCTTTGCGCAACAGCTTCCGGATAAGCTTCACCGGAAAGAGTAAAATCAGCAGAAATACGTAACTCATGGGTTAAATATCCCTGTTGGAAAGCCAACGGCTGCCCTGTAAAAATGAAAAAATCGCATCTGCGCTGATATCCTTCGTTTGCTGAGTCGGGCTGACCATCTGATGCTGGTTTTTGCCATAGCCCCCGATCAGGCCGGGATCGGTCGGGCCAAAAAGGGTGATATTTGGGCGATCCAGCGCCGCGGTTAAATGGCTTAAACCCGTATCCACGGAAACAACGGCGTTAGCGCCTGCCAGCTCTGCGGCAACCTGCGCCAGCGTGAGTTTGGGTAACACCTCGACGTGGGAAAAGCCTGCTGCCAGACGCGCCGCACGCTGCCGCTCATGCTCAGCGCCCCACGGGAGTTTAATATGGATACCGGAGGGTTGCATTAGTTCAATCAGCCTTCGCCAGTGTGTTTCCGGCCAGTGCTTATCGTCGCGCGTTGTGGCATGCAGAAAGACAAGATAAGGCTGAGCACAGGGATCTGTATTGCGCAAAAAGTGCTGCGCAATGGCGTAGTCGCCCTGCGCTTCCGGTTTCGCATAGCCGAGGCTTTTCGCAAACAGCTCGCGGGTGCGTTCTACGGCGTGCTGCTGCTTTGCGATGTGGTGGCGGCGGTTATAGAACAGACTCGCCAGCGGTTCGCGGGCGGTGTGCCAGTCCATGCCGTGCTTTACGCCGTGCGCCAGACGCGTGACCAGCGCCGCGCTTTTCACCAGCCCCTGCGCGTCGATAATCGTGTCGTAACGCTGCGCCTGCACCGTTTCACGGAAGGCTTTACGCTCGGCTTTAATCGGCGCGGAGAACCACGCTTTGCGCCAGCGGCGAATCGCGACCGGGATCACGCGGTCAACCGCTTCATGCCAGGTGGGGATCTGCGCGAAGCCTTCTTCTACCACCCAGTCAAAACGGATGCCGGGAATGGCCCGCATGGCGTCCGTCAGCGACGGTAGCGTATGCAGCACATCGCCCATTGAGGAGGTTTTAACGATCAATACCCGCATCCGTTATCCTTCTTCGCTCAACAGCAGTTCGTTGAGCTCTTCGAGAACGCGCTGCGGCGTTATGTCGATCAGGCTCTGATGGTAACCTTCAGCGGCATCGCCTTTGCGTACCTTGTGGTAGCCGGTGATCAAACGGATTACGCGCGCTTTGTGCGACAGCGGCGGCGTGAAGTCTGGGCTGCTTGGGCCATACAGCGCAACCAGCGGACGCTCCAGCGCGGCGGCGACGTGCATCAGGCCAGAGTCATTGCTGACCACGGCCTTACAGGCGGCAATCAGGATAACGGCCTGCTCAAGCTGCGTTTCTCCAGCCAGGTTGCGGCACCAGGCCTGCTGCTCGGTGCTCAGCGTGGCGAGAATTTCGTTGCCCGCCTCGTGATCCTTCGCCGAGCCAAACAGCACAATCTGGTAGCCCTCGTCGATCAGCTGTTTCGCCAGTTCGGCGTAGTGGTAGTGCGGCCAGCGTTTTGCCGGGCCAAATTCTGCGCCGGGGCAGAAGCCAATCATTGGGCGTTCGGACGAAAGGCCAAACGCGTTGCAGATGTGGGATTTCTCCCCGTCGTTAACCTGAAGCTGCGGCCACAGTAGCGGCTGCGGCAGATCTTTCGCGCTGCGCATGACGCCTTTGTCGTAGGCCAGCGCCACGTAGCGCTCCACCATCAGCGGCCAGGCCGCTTTATCCAGCACCCGCGCGTCGTTCAGCAGACCGTAGCGCATTTCGCCGCGCCAGCCGGTACGGTGTGGAATGCCCGCAAAGAAGGGCACAAGGGCGGATTTAAAGGAGTTAGGCAGCACGTACGCACGGTCATAGCGCTTCTCGCGCAGGCTATGACCGAGCTTGCGGCGTTCGCCGATTTCCAGCGCCCCGTGGCCGAGCGGCATCGGGATCGCCTCGTTTACTTCCGGCATACGCGATAACAGCGGACGGCACCAGGCGGGTGCCATCACGTCGATTATCGCCTGGGGATAACGCGCCTTGAGCGTGCGATAGAGACTTTGCGACATCATCATGTCGCCCACCCATGACGGGCCGATCACCAGAATCTTCATACTTACGCGTCGCGGTTCAGCCAGGCCATATATTCCGTTACGCCTTCGGCAACGGTCTTGAACGGCTTGTCGTAGCCCGCGGCGCGCAGGTTGGTCAGGTCGGCCTGCGTGAACGCCTGGTAGCGGCCTTTCAGCTTATCCGGGAACGGAATGTACTCGATGCTGCCTTTCTTATGATATGCCAGCGTCGCGTCTGCCACCGCCTGGAAGGATTCCGCGCGGCCCGTGCCCAGGTTGAAAATGCCGGAGACGCCGTTCTCCAGGAACCACAGGTTTACGGCTGCAACGTCGCCTACGTAGACGAAGTCACGCTTGAAGCCGTCGCTGCCTTCGAACAGTTTTGGACTTTCACCGTTATTCAGCTGGGTGTTCAGGTGGAACGCTACGCTCGCCATGCTGCCTTTGTGGCCTTCGCGCGGCCCATAGACGTTGAAGTAGCGGAAGCCGACGATCTGTGAGTTCGCTTCCGGCAGGATCTGACGCACGTACTCGTCAAACAGGAACTTGGAGTAGCCGTAGACGTTCAGCGGCTGCTCGTATTCGCGGGATTCGATGAAGTCCGAGGTGCGCCCGCCGTAGGTTGCCGCGGAAGAGGCATACAGGAACGGAATTTCACGCTCCAGGCAGTAGTGCAGGAGCTCTTTAGAGTACTGATAGTTGTTATCCATCATGTACTTGCCGTCCCACTCGGTGGTGGAAGAGCACGCACCTTCGTGGAAGATGGCTTCGATCTCGCCGAACTCTTCACCCGCCATAATCTGGATAAGGAAGTCTTCTTTATCCATGTAGTCAGCGATGTTCAGATCCACCAGGTTAACGAACTTGGTGCCGTCTTTCAGGTTGTCCACCACCAGAATGTCGGTGATGCCCTTATCATTGAGAGCCTTGATAATGTTGCTGCCGATAAAGCCCGCGCCGCCGGTAACGATGATCATAACTGTAACCTTTGAAGTGTTGAGCCCGGGGACAATCCCGGACGCTAATATTCATATCATATCATATCATCACAATGCCCGGTCTTCAGCCATTCACCGATATGCAGCAGGGGTACACGTGATTTATGCTGCAAAAACGAGAAGAGATACGGCGTCATCTCGTCATGAACTATAGGTTTGGGTAATATGTGCCAAAATTTGCCGAGTCTGGAGAATTGCAATGCGTGGTGATTTTTACAAACAGTTAAACAGCGACCTCGACACCGCACGTGCGGAAGGGTTGTTCAAAGAAGAGCGTATTATCACGTCTGCCCAGCAGGCGGACATCACCGTTGCCGACGGCAGCCATGTGATCAACTTTTGCGCGAACAACTACTTAGGTCTTGCGAATCACCCTGAGCTGATTGCCGCCGCGAAAAATGGCATGGATACCCACGGCTTCGGCATGGCCTCCGTGCGCTTCATCTGCGGCACCCAGGATAGCCACAAGCAGCTTGAGCAAAAGCTGGCAAACTTTCTCGGAATGGAAGACGCGATTCTGTACTCCTCCTGCTTCGACGCCAACGGCGGTCTGTTTGAAACCCTGCTCGGCGCAGAAGATGCGATTATCTCCGACGCCCTGAACCACGCCTCCATCATCGACGGTGTCCGCCTGTGTAAAGCGAAGCGTTTCCGCTACGCCAACAACGACATGGTTGAGCTGGAAGCGCGCCTCAAAGAGGCACGCGAAGCGGGTGCCCGCCACGTGCTGATCGCGACCGACGGCGTATTCTCCATGGACGGCGTGATCGCCAACCTGAAGGGCGTGTGCGACCTGGCGGATAAATACGACGCGCTGGTGATGGTCGATGACTCCCACGCGGTCGGTTTTGTCGGTGAAAACGGCCGCGGCTCCCATGAATACTGTGACGTGATGGGCCGCGTGGACATCATCACCGGTACGCTGGGCAAAGCGCTTGGCGGCGCGTCCGGCGGTTATACCGCTGCGCGTAAAGAGGTGGTTGAGTGGCTACGTCAGCGCTCCCGTCCGTACCTGTTCTCCAACTCCCTGGCGCCAGCCATTGTGGCCGCCTCCATCAAAGTGCTGGAGATGGTTGAGTCCGGCGCCGAGCTGCGCGACCGCCTGTGGGCAAACGCCCGTCTGTTCCGCGAAAAAATGAGCGCCGCAGGGTTCACCCTGGCCGGCGCTGACCACGCGATCATTCCGGTGATGCTGGGCGACGCAGTTGTGGCGCAGCAGTTTGCCCGTGAGCTGCAGAAAGAAGGGATTTACGTCACCGGGTTCTTCTTCCCGGTGGTACCAAAAGGTCAGGCGCGTATCCGCACCCAGATGTCTGCGGCGCATTCGCCTGAACAAATTGAGCGTGCGGTGGAAGCCTTTACCCGCATCGGCAAACAGCTGGGCGTAATTGCCTGAGGACGTGTGATGAAAGCGTTATCCAAACTGAAAGCGGAAGAAGGGATTTGGATGACCGACGTGCCGGAGCCGGAAGTCGGTCATAACGATCTGCTGATCAAAATTCGTAAAACCGCCATCTGCGGTACTGACGTTCACATCTACAACTGGGATCAGTGGTCGCAAAAAACCATTCCTGTCCCAATGGTTGTCGGTCACGAATATGTTGGTGAAGTGGTCGGCATCGGCCAGGAAGTCAAAGGCTTTAGCATTGGCGATCGCGTCTCTGGTGAAGGCCATATTACCTGCGGTCACTGCCGTAACTGTCGCGGTGGCCGTACGCACCTGTGCCGCAACACCGTCGGCGTGGGCGTAAACCGTCCGGGCTGCTTCGCGGAATACCTAGTGATCCCGGCGTTTAACGCCTTCAAAATCCCGGACAATATCTCTGACGATCTGGCCTCCATCTTCGACCCGTTCGGCAACGCGGTACACACCGCGCTCTCCTTCGACCTGGTAGGTGAAGACGTGCTGGTCTCCGGCGCCGGCCCAATCGGCATTATGGCGGCAGCCGTGGCGAAGCACGTGGGCGCGCGCAACGTGGTGATCACCGACGTGAACGAATACCGCCTGTCGCTGGCGCGCAAAATGGGCGTCACCCGTGCGGTGGATGTTTCGAAAGAGAGCCTGACCGACGTGATGGAAGAGTTGGGTATGACCGAAGGCTTTGACGTAGGCCTGGAGATGTCCGGCGCGCCGCCGGCGTTCCGCACCATGCTGGACACTATGAACCACGGTGGCCGTATCGCGATGCTGGGCATTCCGCCGTCAGATATGTCCATCGACTGGAACAAAGTCATCTTCAAAGGGCTGTTCATCAAAGGCATCTATGGCCGCGAGATGTTCGAAACCTGGTACAAGATGGCAGCGCTGATCCAGTCCGGCCTGGATCTGTCCCCGATTATCACTCACCGTTTCTCCATCGATGAGTTCCAGCAGGGCTTCGACGCGATGCGTTCCGGCCAGTCAGGGAAAGTGATCCTGAGCTGGGATAAGTAAACAAAAAGGGGCCTCAGGCCCCCTTTTTTACTGATTCTTTTTCTCTTCATCCGTCAGGTAGCGCACCTTGCGGGTATAGTCCTGCCCTTTGAACAGCAATTTGTTATCCGGCGATTCCAGATACTTCTGCCATTCGGAAAGCGGGAAACCCCCGTGCGCGCCAATCACCTCTTTCGGCACAACGGCTTCCTGACCGCCGATCTTCTTGGAGACCGGCCAGTTCATCCAGTCGCCCAGGTTAACCGTTTTAACATCCAGCATGTCCAGCAGCGCGGCGAGCGGCAGCTGATCGGTCGGCGGCTGCGTGTCGTCCATCAGTTCCCAGGTATCCTGGAACAGCGTCAGCCACAGCGGGCAGATGCGACGCCAGGTCTTTTTGGTTGCGGCAAGAAACGCGCCGTTAACGTGATCGACCAGATACGGGCGCACCGTTTCTTTGTAATATGCCGGCACTTTTTCTGCGGGGGCGCCGTCCAGCTTGGCAATCATTTTGCCCTGACGGAAGCTGGAGTAGATGTGCATATCCGCCATGTTGATCTGGGGCATCTTGAGCAGGTTGAGATCGGAGTCAATCATCAGCACCCCTTCACCGCGCGCCTGAAGCGGAGCGTTAAGCTTCACCAGACGGCTGAGGTAGATCTGCTTATAGCGGTACCCCTCTTCACGTTTTGGCAGCGTGAGGGTCACAACGCGGGTTTTTGGCGGCAGCTCGCCGAAAGCGGATTCAGGCTGATCGCTGACGATAACAATCTCGCTGACGTCGGTGGCGTAACGCTCTGCAAAGGTCGCTGATAATAACGCCTCTTCGACGAAATCCGCGCCCGTACAAGGGATCACGATGGAATCAACCGCAACGAGATCGCGCGTGACCGGAAGGGAAGCGTAAGGAATGTTATGACGCCCGGTAATGTGGCGGTAGCGAGCATTCAGGAATTTAAACATGTTCTTCTCGTTTGGTTATTGCGCGCCAAGAACGGCCTCGACACCGTTAACATAGCTTTCAATGGCATACACGTTGCAGACATTCTGGTGCGCGGCTGCGGCGAGCCGGGCGCGCAGAGCAGGATCCTGCCAGATATTATCCAGATGTTGAGCAAGTTGCGACACATCGCTCCACGGAAACAGCAGCCCGGTCGACTCATGGTCGATCAATTCTGCCGTGCCGGTTACCTTTGAGCCAATCACCGGGATATTCAGCAGCATTGCCTCCAGCACGACGCGGGGCAAACCTTCGCTCTTCGAAGCCAGAATAAACGCGTCAAAGGTGGCGAGATAGTCAAAAGGCGTGTTCTGGAAACCGGTAAAAATGACGTGCTCAGCAATCCCCAGCGCGTCAGCCTGCGCCGTCAGCGCGCCGCGTTCAGCCCCTTCACCGACCAGCACCATCTTCCATTTTGCCTGCGGGTGCTTCTGGTTGAACTGGGCCAGCGCCTCCAGCGTGTGGTGATTGGACTTGCGAGGGATAAGCGACCCAATGCTGCCGAACACAAACGTCTCATCATCAATGTTCAGACGCTGGCGCATGGCGCGTCGGTCGGGCAAAGGCTGGTGGATGTCGATGGCGTTGTTGACCGTGGTACACAGCTCGGGCCGGACGCCATGCTGAAGAAGCACGCGTTCAACGCCGTGCGAGACGGCGATGATTTTTGTGGCATGGGCATTCACCAGCTTCACCAGCGGTGGGGTCAGCACCGGTTCAATCCGGCAATGCTGAATTATCCGCGCATGCAGGTTCGCGCCCGCCAGATAACCCTCTTCGTTAGAGCCCGGCTGATTGTTCATGTACAGCGTATCGAAACCGCCTTCCCTGAAAATCGTCTCGATCTTGCTGACGTTGGGCCGGATGCGCCAGAGCGTATCAATATGTCGGGTAAATGCCTTGCGGGCGCTGCGCGAGAAAAATAGCAGGCTGCGGCCCAGCTCTTTCGCAACCTTCGCCCATCCGGGCTGCTTTTGCTGCGGAATGACAATTAACGGGATGCCAATGCCGTTCAACACCTGGCCGATGGTTTGTCCTTCGGCCCGGCTGTAATCACTGTAAAAACAACAGGTAATATCGAACTTCTCGCGGTTAATCCGCTTCAGAAGCTCGAGCATGCTGTTGGTGCCTCCTCCCCACTCTTTACCGGTATCGAGGAGCAGAATTTTGTGTCGCTGTGGCATCTTTCTACCTTAATCGCCTGTCACTGGGATTGGTTCGCTGAGACTTTTTTACCCCATCCCTGCCACTGGTGCTGGAAGTACTGCACCAGCGTACTTTGGCCCACGCTTTCGCTGATGACCGCAAAGAAGCGGGTTGCATGCACCGGCTCGAGCGGCTTTTTCAGCGCGCAGTTCTTCACGCCGCGGAACGGATTACGCGGCTGCGTTGCCGGAGGTTGAGCGCTCTCCGGACGAGACGTGTCTACCTGCGGTTCATTGAGCAGATCGCTCGGGCGTACCAGCGTGATATCGGCGGGTAAGGTCGGCAGCATTTGCTGCAAAACGCGAACGGTAGACGGATGCGGGTGCCCGATGGCAATCGCCGAACCGTTACGACGCGCCAGCTGTACCGCGCGGTTGAACTGCACGCGGATATCCGCTTCGTTCTGGGAGTCGTCCAGGAAGACTTTGCGCTTGATGACCTTCACCCTCGTACCCTGAGCGGCACGCATCGCCTGGCTGTTGCCAATGGTCATGCTGTCGAGGAAATAGAGATTGTAACGCTCCAGCGCCTGCATCACCTTCAGCATACCGTACAGGCTGGAGGTCATCGCGCTACCCATATGGTTGTTCAGACCCACGGCATACGGCACCTTGTTATAGGCGTCGCGGATGATGCGCTCGATCTCATCGCTGCTCATATCCGGGCGCAGGGTGTCTTTTTCCAGCGGCTGCTTGCTGAGCGGTGCCATCGGAAGATGGATGAGGACCTGGTGGCCGCTATTGTGCGCTTTGGTCGCCATTTCATGCGCGTGAGGCGCATTCGGCAGGACGGCGACGGAGATGGCTGACGGCATCGCCAGCACCTGATTTTCATAGTGTGGTCGATAACCGAAGTCATCAATCACGATGGCGAGTTTACCTGCATATACCGGTGCAGCCAGCGCCAGTGCGCTGACGACGGAGAGAACCATTCGACGAAATTGAAGCAAAACTTATCTTCCCAACCACGGCTGTGGATTGACCGCCTGACCCTGACGACGAATTTCGAAATAGAGTGACGGGCGGCCCTGACCGCCACTGCTGCCCACAAGGGCGATGGGTTGGCCGGCGCGCACCTGGGTGCCGACGCTGACCAGCGCGCTCTGGTTGTAGCCGTAAAGACTCATGTCGCCTTTACCATGCTCGACCACCACCACCAGCCCGTAACCCTGCAGCCAGTCGGCCAGGATCACGCGGCCATCGGCGATGGCTTTCACTTCGCTACCTTCAGACGCACCGATAACGATCCCTTTCCAACGTAGCTCACCCTGCAGCTGTTCGCCATAGCGATGCAGAATAGTGCCGCGAACGGGCCAGTAGGCCTGACCGCGCGGGGAACCCAGACCGCCGGTACGCGACATCAGGGAGCGTTCGCTTTCGCTTGGCTTGTAGGTGGTCCCTTTGCGGGAGGCTTCCTGCTGCTTGTCGCGAACCGCCTGCGCCTCGCGGGCCTCTTTTTCGGCGCGCGCCTTCGCTGCGGCTTCCGCACGGGCAATGCTGTTACGCAGTTTTGATTCGTTGGCGCGCATTTCGCTCAGCTGGCTCTGTCCTGCCTGAATGGAGGACTCAAGACCGGACAGCGTTTTCTTGCGTTCGTTACGGGCCTGCTCAAGTTTCGCCTGCTGCGCTTTTTGTTCGTAGAGCAACGTCTGCTGCTGGCTCTGCTTCTCTTCCAGCTCCGCTTTTTGGATGGAGACCTCTTCACGCGTCTGCTTCAGCTGTGCAATGGTCTCCTGACGCGCCTGGTTCAGATAGCCGAAATAGGCCTGCAGACGCTGGCCGCGCTGGCTCTCTTCACCGCTGAGGATCAGCTGGAGTCCGGTATGCTCACCCTGGCGGAATGCGGCATCCAGCTGTGCTGCGAGGTTGCGCTCCTGCGCATCACGCTGGCGCTCCAGTTTGGCAATCGACGCATTCATCTCGTCGATCTGTTTGTTCAACTGGGTGAGGGTGTTTTGCGTTTCACGGAGTTTACGTGCGGCAGCGGAGATGGCCTCTTCCTGCTGCTTAAGCTGGGCGAGCAGGGCGGCGCGCTGCTGTTGCTGCTGGCGTACCGCACGCTCTTTGGCGGCGATATCGGCCTGAATGGATTTCAGCTGGTCGCGGTCATCCGCGTGGGCGGATGCGGCGCACAGCAATACGCCAGCGCTGAGTGCGCTGGCGCAAAGCAGAGGTCTGACTGATAGCCTAAGCGGCTTCACGACCCATGTGATTGAAAAAATCGCCTTTCCCCTCATGGGGAGCGATTATTCCACGATGAACAGCGGCTTACCAGTCATCTCTTCAGGGATCGGCATACCCATCAGCGACAACATGGTTGGCGCGATGTCGGAAAGCTTGCCGCCTTCTACTGCTTTCAGTGATTTATCACCTACATAAATCAGTGGAACAGGCAGGTTGGTATGGGCGGTGTGCGCCTGACCGGTTGCCGGGTCACGCATCTGCTCGGCGTTACCGTGGTCAGCGGTGATCAGCAGCTGGCCGCCAACGGACTCAACCGCTTTCGCAACCTGCTCAACGCAGTGGTCCAGCGCTTCAACCGCCTTCACTGCCGCTTCCATTACGCCGGTATGGCCGACCATGTCGCCGTTCGGGTAGTTACAAATGATGGTGTCGTACTTGCCGCTTTCGATGGCCGCGACCAGTTTTTCAGTCAATTCCGCAGAGCTCATCTCTGGCTGCAGATCGTAAGTCGCGACTTTCGGCGAGTTGATCAGAATGCGCTCTTCGCCTTTGAACGGCTCTTCAACGCCGCCGTTAAAGAAGAAGGTCACGTGCGCGTATTTTTCCGTTTCGGAAATACGCAGCTGGGTTTTGTCGTTCTTCGCCATCCACTCACCGAAGGTGTTAGCCAGCGAGGCTGGTGGGTACGCGCACGGCGCTTTGATATCTGCCGCGTATTCGGTCAGCTGGATGAAGTCGATGTTCACCACTTTTTTACGGGCGAAACCGTCGAAGTCGCTGTTGACGAACGCACGGGTGATTTCGCGCGCGCGGTCAGCGCGGAAGTTCATGAAGATCAGCGCGTCGCCATCTTCCATTGCGGCATCGGCCTGGCCTTCCGCGCGAATCACGGACGCTTTTACGAATTCATCGTTTTCATCACGCGCGTAAGCGGCTTCAAGTGCTTCAACCGCAGTCGGGAACTGAAATTCCCCTTTTGCCAGAGTCATCAGGTCATAGGCCTGTTCAACGCGACCCCAGCGGTTGTCGCGGTCCATAGCGTAGTAACGGCCAATGATGGAGGCCACGCGGCCTTTGCCCAGCGCAGCGAATTTGTCTTCGAAAGCTTTCAGGGACCCTTCTGCGCTGCGCGGTGGCGTGTCGCGACCGTCCAGGAAGGCGTGCAGGTAGATTTTTTCCGCACCGCGTTCAGCGGCCAGTTCAACCATCGCCATGATGTGATCTTCGTGGCTGTGCACGCCGCCTGCGGAAAGCAGACCCATGATGTGCACCGCTTTACCTGCCGCAACGGCTTTATCTACCGCACCGCAGAGAACCGGGTTAGCGAAGAAGGTGCGTTCTTTGATTTCGACGTCCAGACGGGTCAGATCCTGATACACGATACGACCCGCGCCGAGGTTAACGTGGCCAACTTCGGAGTTGCCCATCTGGCGATCCGGCAGGCCCACTTCCAGACCGGATGCGTCAATCAGGGTATGCGGACGTTTTGCCCACAGTGCATCCATGACCGGGGTTTTTGCGTTGAAAATAGCGTTATCCTGGCTGTCTTCACGGTAGCCATAGCCATCCAGAATCACCAGTACCATAGGTTTTTTAGAAACCGACATTGCAACAACCTCATGCTCAAGAATCAAAATTTGCGTAATTTTACTACAGCTGAATCGATCAAATAGCCGCAGAAGATCAAAGAAAACGCGGGGGCAAGATGCTGACCGGACCATTTTGAGGCATTTTTTTAGGTGGCATGCCGCAGAAAATGGATTAGGTTATGGTCGCTGGCTGTATTTGCCAGAACGCACAGGTATACTCCTGTCCTGGTTTTTTATCACTTAGTCGGGAGTAGTTACCCTCCATGCAAGAAATTATGCAATTCGTTAGCCGCCATCCGGTACTGAGCATCGCGTGGATTGGCCTGCTGGCTGCTGTGCTGTTCACCACATTTAAGAGCCTGACGTCTAAGATTAAGGTTATCACCCGTGGTGAAGCGACGCGTCTGATTAACAAAGAAGATGCCGTCGTTGTCGATCTGCGTCAGCGTGACGATTTCCGTAAAGGTCACATTGCCGGCGCAATCAACCTGTTGCCAGCTGAAATCAAAGCCAACAACGTTGGTGAGCTTGAGAAACACAAAGCCCAGCCCATTATCGTTGTGGATGCGACCGGTATGCAGGCGCAGGAATCTGCCAGCGCGCTTTACAAAGCGGGCTTCGAAAACGTAACGGTACTGAAAGAAGGGATTTCCGGCTGGAGCGGGGAAAATCTTCCTTTGGTTCGCGGTAAATAAGGAGTTCAGTCATGGCCAATATTGAGATCTACACCAAAGCGACGTGCCCGTTCTGCCACCGTGCGAAAGCGCTGCTGAGCAGCAAAGGCGTCACGTTCCAGGAACTGCCGATCGACGGTGACGCGATCAAACGCGAAGAGATGATCCAACGTAGTGGTCGTACGACGGTTCCGCAGATTTTTATTGATGCGCAGCACATTGGCGGCTGTGATGACTTGTATGCGCTCGACGCCCGTGGTGGACTCGATCCGCTGCTGAGCTAAGAGACTTTAGGACAATTAAAAAGGGTATTTCCATGTCAGAACAAAACAACACCGAAATGACTTTCCAGATCCAGCGTATCTACACCAAGGATGTCTCTTTCGAAGCGCCAAATGCGCCGCACGTTTTCCAGAAAGACTGGCAGCCAGAGGTTAAACTTGATCTGGATACCGCATCCACCCAGCTGGCGGATGACGTGTATGAAGTCGTACTGCGTGTGACCGTGACCGCCTCTCTGGGCGAAGAAACTGCATTCCTGTGCGAAGTACAGCAGGGCGGTATCTTCTCCATCGGCGGCATTGAAGGCAACCAGATGGCGCATTGCCTGGGTGCATACTGCCCGAACATCCTGTTCCCGTATGCCCGTGAATGCATCACCAGCCTGGTTTCTCGCGGTACATTCCCGCAACTGAACCTTGCGCCAGTGAACTTTGATGCGCTGTTCATGAACTATCTGCAGCAGCAGGCTGGCGAAGGTGCCGAACAACATCAGGATGCCTGATGAGCACTGTTAATGCGTCAATGACTGTGATCGGTGCCGGCTCATACGGCACCGCTCTTGCCATCACGCTGGCAAGAAATGGTCACGACGTGGTCCTGTGGGGCCACGATCCAAAACATATCGCCACGCTGCAGCGCGACCGTTGCAATGTGGCGTTTCTCCCGGACGTTCCGTTCCCTGACACCCTGCACCTGGAAAGCGATCTTGCAACCGCGCTGGCGGCCAGCCGCAACATTTTGATTGTGGTGCCAAGCCATGTCTTTGGCGACGTGCTGAATCAGATCAAGCCGCTGATGCGCCCGGATGCGCGTATCGTCTGGGCGACCAAAGGGCTGGAAGCGGAAACCGGACGTCTGCTGCAGGACGTTGCCCGCGAAGCGCTGGGGGATGAGATCCCGCTGGCGGTCATCTCCGGGCCGACCTTTGCCAAAGAGCTGGCTGCGGGCCTGCCGACGGCGATCTCGCTGGCATCCACCGATCAGGCCTTCTCCGACGATCTCCAGCAACTGCTGCACTGCGGCAAGAGCTTCCGCGTCTACAGCAACCCCGATTTTATCGGCGTGCAGCTGGGTGGCGCGGTGAAGAACGTGATTGCCATTGGGGCCGGGATGTCTGACGGTATTGGCTTTGGCGCCAACGCGCGTACGGCGTTGATTACCCGCGGCTTAACCGAGATGTCCCGTCTGGGCGAAGCGCTGGGTGCCGATCCGGCCACCTTTATGGGGATGGCGGGTCTGGGGGATCTGGTGCTGACCTGTACCGATAACCAGTCTCGTAACCGCCGCTTTGGCATGATGCTCGGACAAGGCAGCGATGTAAAAAGCGCGCAGGAGAAGATTGGACAGGTGGTGGAAGGCTACCGCAATACCAAAGAAGTCCGCGAATTGGCGCACCGGTTTGGTGTCGAAATGCCAATAACCGAGGAAATTTATCAGGTATTGTATTGCGGAAAAAATGCGCGCGAGGCAGCATTGACCCTATTAGGTCGTGCGCGCAAGGACGAGCGCAGCAGCAATTAGCCGGGAAGTATCGTCACCTGAATGACCCAGCCAGCGCAGAACTGGCTGGTCATTAACTATCGTCTGGAGTTAGCAATGCCGTGTGAAGAACTGGATATCGTCTGGAATAATATTAAAGCCGAAGCCCGCGCTTTGGCGGACTGTGAGCCTATGCTGGCCAGTTTCTATCACGCGACGCTACTCAAGCACGAAAACCTCGGCAGCGCACTGAGCTATATGCTCGCCAACAAGCTGGCGTCCTCGATCATGCCCGCGATTGCGATTCGTGAGGTGGTGGAAGAGGCTTACGCCGCTGACCCGGAAATGATCGCCTCTGCCGCCTGTGATATCCAGGCCGTGCGCACCCGTGACCCGGCGGTCGATAAATACTCTACGCCGCTTCTCTACCTGAAAGGCTTCCACGCGCTGCAGGCGTACCGCATTGGCCACTGGCTGTGGAATGAAGGCCGCCGCGCGCTGGCGATCTTCCTGCAAAACCAGGTTTCCGTGACGTTTCAGGTTGATATTCACCCGGCGGCGAAGATTGGCCGCGGGATCATGCTCGACCACGCCACCGGGATCGTTGTCGGGGAAACGGCGGTGATTGAAGACGACGTCTCGATCCTGCAGTCGGTTACCCTGGGCGGTACCGGGAAAACCAGCGGCGATCGCCACCCGAAAATTCGTGAAGGGGTGATGATTGGCGCAGGCGCCAAAATCCTCGGCAATATCGAAGTCGGGCGCGGCGCGAAGATTGGCGCGGGGTCGGTTGTGCTCCAGCCCGTGCCGCCGCACACCACCGCCGCTGGCGTACCGGCGCGCATCGTTGGTAAGCCAGACAGCGATAAGCCGTCGATGGATATGGATCAGCACTTCAACGGCATTCACCATACCTTCGAGTATGGTGACGGCATTTAACTTCTGAGAATGGCGCCCGGGTAACCCAGCTGGCGCCAGGCTTCATACACCACCACCGACACCGCGTTCGACAGGTTCATGCTGCGGCTGTCCGGCATCATCGGAATACGGATTTTCTGCTCAGCGGGCAGGGCATCCAGGATCGTGGCCGGCAGGCCGCGGGTTTCCGGGCCAAACATCAGATAGTCACCCTCCTGATAGCTCGCGGCGCTGTGCGCTGGCGTGCCTTTGGTGGTCAAGGCGAACATGCGCTGCGGCTTCTCTGCTTCCAGAAACGCGGCGTAATCGTGATGGCGAACCACGGCGGTAAATTCATGGTAATCCAGCCCCGCGCGGCGCAGGCGTTTGTCGTCCCACGTAAAGCCCATCGGCTCGATGATGTGCAGACGAAAACCGGTGTTGGCGCACAGGCGGATGATATTGCCGGTGTTTGGCGGAATTTCTGGTTCGAATAAAACGATGTTAAGCATGCTGCCCCCTTAATTGCGGGGGCAGAATAGCAGAAAAGAGAGGAACTACGCGACGCCGGGTTCCTGAGAGCGGCTGTACAGCATTTTGTAGACGGTTGCCGTCGCGGCCACCAGAGCGGGCACGCTGAGGATCATTAAAATACTGTCTGCCTGCCACTGCAGGGAAAGAAGCTGGGCGCTGGTCATGGTTCCCGCCACGCCGCCAAAGCGACCGATGCCCTGCATCCAGGCGATACCCGTCGCGCGGCACTCGGTAGGGTAAAAGGTGGCGGCCAGGGTTTGCATGCCCGACTGCGCGCCGTTCATCGCGATCCCCATCAGGAAAATCAGCCCGCCAAACAGGGCGATATGGTTATGCTCAAGGCCAAGCAAAAGAATCAGGCCCATCGTCAGCACAAAACCACCTGCGACCACCTTGTGCGCTTCCCAGCGGTCCATCATCCAGCCCGCGAGCAGAATGCCTGCGGTGCCGCCGAAGGTAAACAGCGAGGTGAGCCAGGCGGATTCCGCCAGGGCATAACCCATCCCCTGCATCAGCGTCGGCATCCAGCTAAGCAGGACGTAGTAAATCACCAGCCCCATAAAATAAGTCACCCACAGCATCAGGGTGCCGGGTAGCCAGGGCATGGAAAACAGCTGCCCCACGCTTCCTTTTTTAGACGCAGCTTTCTCTTCCGCCAGGAAAAAGCCCGTAACGCTCTCCAGCGTGCTGCGGCTGAACCGGCTGGCAATGCGGCGAACCTGCGCGACGTCTTTCCCGCGCTGCACCAGAAACTTCACCGATTCCGGCAGCAGCAGCGCCAGCAGCACGGTTAAAATCAGTGGCGCAATCGCGCCGGTCAGCAGCACGCTTCGCCAGCCGTGGTGAGGGATAAGCCAGGAAGAGATCGCCCCGCCGCCCGCTGCGCCCAGAGGGAAGCCGCAGTACATGGTATTAATCGCCATGGCGCGGCAGCGCTGGGGGGCGAACTCTGAGATCAGCGTGATGGCGTTAGGCATGGCGGCGCCGAGCCCGAGACCCGTCAGAAAGCGCCATAGCGTCAGGGTGTTGAGGCTTTGCGCCCAGGCCGTCCCCAGGCTCGCCAGGCCGAAGAACAGGCACGAGAAGACCAGCACGCGCTTGCGTCCCATCCGGTCCGATACCGGACCTGCAATAAGGGCTCCCAGCGACAGCCCCAGCAGCGCCGCACTCAGCACCGGCCCCAAATCCTGTTTATGTATTCCCCACTCCGCCGACAGCGTAGGCGCGATGTAGCCCATCGCTGCCGTATCAAAACCATCGATCGCCAGAACCAGAAAGCCCAGCACGATAAGAAGCCAGTGAAACCCTGAAAAAGGACTCTCGTCGATCACCTGCTGAATATCCACCTTACCTGAATA
Organism: Enterobacter cloacae complex sp. P14RS; assembly: GCF_014895895.1. Classification (NCBI taxonomy): domain Bacteria; kingdom Pseudomonadati; phylum Pseudomonadota; class Gammaproteobacteria; order Enterobacterales; family Enterobacteriaceae; genus Enterobacter; species Enterobacter cloacae complex sp. P14RS. Next base: position 77,468 of record NZ_JADBQM010000016.1, on the reverse strand, counting down.
GGTCATACGCTCCCCTCCGATGTGATGTTGTTTTTGTGTTCTTGTATTTGCTTGTCTATACAATTGCGAACGGGAGGGGTGTGTCAAATTTTCTTATCCAGAATGTTACGCAGGTGTTATTTTCGACAAAAAAAGCGCCCGAGGGGGAAATCGGACGCATGGGAAAGGTGGGGTAACGGGAGAGGATCAGGCCGCGTCGCCATGTGACAGCGGAGCCAGCGCCGCCGGCAGTTTACTCAGCTCCTGCACCAGCGAATCCTTGCTGATTTCACTGATCGACTTCGCGCCGGTCAGGGTCATCGCCACCTTCATCTCTTTCTCGATCAGGTTCAGCAGATTTGCCACGCCCGCCTGACCGGCCGTCGCCAGGGCGTAAAGATATGCGCGGCCCAGCAGCACGCTGTCTGCGCCCAGCGCAATCATGCGCACCACGTCCAGCCCGTTGCGGATGCCGCTGTCGGCCAGAATGGCAATATCGCCTTTCACCGCATCGGCAATGGCCGGCAGGGCGCGGGCGGAAGAGAGCACGCCGTCAAGCTGGCGTCCGCCGTGGTTAGAGACCACAATTCCATCCGCGCCGAAGCGCACCGCGTCGCGGGCATCTTCCGGGTCAAGGATCCCTTTGATCACCATCGGGCCATCCCAGAATTCGCGGATCCACTCCAGGTCTTTCCATGAGATCGACGGATCGAAATTGTTCGCCAGCCAGCCGATGTAATCCTCCAGCCCGGTCGGTTTGCCAAGGTAGGCCGAGATATTCCCCAGATCGTGCGGACGGCCGTTCAGACCCACATCCCACGCCCACTGTGGATGCGTTACCGCCTGCCAGTAGCGGCGCAGGGCGGCATTCGGGCCGCTCATGCCGGAGTGGGCATCACGGTAGCGCGCGCCGGGCGTGGGCATATCGACTGTAAAGACCAGCGTGGAGCAGCCCGCCGCTTTAGCGCGCTCCAGCGCGTTACGCATAAAGCCGCGATCGCGCAGGACGTACAGCTGGAACCACATCGGCCGCTTGATGGTCGGGGCGACCTCTTCAATCGGACAGACCGAGACGGTAGAGAGGGTAAACGGAATGCCTTTAGCATCTGCCGCGGCGGCGGCCTGCACTTCACCGCGACGGGCGTACATGCCGCATAAGCCGACAGGTGCGAGCGCCACCGGCATGGAGAGCGTTTCGTTAAACAGTTTCGTCTCAAGGCTCAGGTCAGACATATTCTTCAGCACGCGCTGGCGCAGGGCCACTTCTGACAGATCCTCCACGTTGCGGCGCAGGGTGTATTCGGCATACGCCCCACCGTCGATGTAGTGGAACAGGAACGGCGGCAAAATGCGCTGCGCCGCGGCGCGGTAGTCACTGGCTGCTGAAATAATCATGCTTTGTTCTCCCTGGAAATATCACTGTCGCCAGGCAGACGGGTAATACGCGCCTGTCGGGCCTGGTCTTCATCAAATCGTTTAATGGTGGTGTGCACGAAGCCGAGATGCGCCATCATCGCTTTGCGCGCGGCTTCGGCATCGCCGGCCAGAATGGCGTTGAGCACCGCCTCGTGCTGTTCGGTCAGCTGGGCAAAGACCGGCGGGACCAGATACATGCGCTGGCGGCTCTGCTTCACGGAGGATTGCAGCAGGTCGAAGAACCCGCGCATGGTCTGGAGCAGCACCACGTTGTGCGACGCCTCGGCGATTGCCAGATGGAAACGCACGTCCGCCTGGGAGGCGATGTCCGGGTCGCTGCTTAGCGTGGCTTCGAAGCAGGCTTTGAGCTTCTCTTTGTCGGCTTCGGTTGCCCGCATCGCTGCGTGCCATGCGGTACTGGTTTCGATGGCGTGACGCGCTTCTAGAATGTCGAAGCTGTAGTCCGGGTCGTTTTCCAGCAGCGTCTTCAGCGGCTGAACGATGTTTTGCTCGGACCAGTCGTCATGCTGCCAGCGCACAAAGGTGCCGCCGCCGCGACGGCTCATCAGTACGCCTTCGCTGACCAGCGTCGCCAGCGCCTCGCGCAATGAGTTACGCGATACGCCAAGCTGGGCGGCAAGCTGGCGCTCGGCGGGCAATTTCATGCCCGCTTCCAGCTGTTGTTCTTCAATCAGCGCCCGCACGCGAGAGGCAATCTCGTCGGACAGGCGTCTGGGCATCACTATCATGGGATCATCCAGGTTAAGACATAGGCCTGCAGGGTGGTGATCACGCCCACCATGCAGGTGAATATCAGGCTGTGTTTCACGGTAAAGCGGAACAGGTCCGACTCTTTGCCCACCAGTCCCACCGCCGCACAGGCAATGGCGATGGACTGCGGGGAGATCATTTTGCCGGTCACGCCGCCGGTGGTGTTCGCGGCGACCAGCAGCACGTCCGACACGCCAATCTGCTGCGCAGCCGTCGCCTGCAGGGCGGCAAACAGGGCGTTAGACGAGGTATCTGAACCCGTCAGGAACACCCCCAGCCAGCCGAGGAACGGCGAGAAGAAGGTGAATGCATGCCCGGTGTGCGCCAGCGCTAACGCCAGCGTCGACGACAGGCCGGAGTAGTTCGAGATAAACGCGAACGCCAGCACCATGCCGATGGAGTAGATCGGCAGCATCAGCTCTTTAATCGTTGCCGCAAAAGTCTGCACCGCGGCGGCAGGCTTCATGCGCAGCCACACCACGGAAAGAATAGCGGCAAACAGGATGGCGGTCCCGGTGGCGGAGAACCAGTCAAACTTAAATACTGCCGCATACGGGGTGGCGTCGTGCACGACCGGCGGCATACGGGCAACCATCTTGTCGAGGAACGGCACGGAGACGTTAATCACCATGTCGTACAGCGCGCCGCCCGGGGCGAACAGCGCCTTAAACGGCGGTATGCTCCACAGCGTCACGGTAGCGGTCAGGAACAGGAACGGCGACCACGCGCGGACGATCTGTCCTGCGGTATAGCCGGTGCGGGCGAGGGTCTGATCCACGTGCGATGCGCCCATGTCGGCAAAACGGAAGATGCGCACCGGCTGCCAGCGTTTCAGGAACAGCGTCAGACAGACCAGCGACACCAGGGAAGAGATAATGTCCGGCAGTTCCGGGCCGAGGAAGTTTGAGCTGAGATACTGGGCAATCGCGAACGAACCGCCTGCCACCATCACCGCAGGCCAGGTCTCCTTCACGCCGCGCCAGCCGTCCATAATCGCCATGATCCAGAACAGCACGATAATGGTCAGGAACGGCAGCTGGCGGCCAACCATCTGGCCGATCTCAAAGCTGTCCAGACCGGTCACCTGTCCGGCCACCAGAATAGGAATCCCCATCGCGCCAAACGCCACCGGTGCGGTGTTCACAATCAGGCACAGGCCAGCGGCGTAGAGCGGGTTAAAGCCCAACCCCACCAGCAGCGCGGCGGTGATCGCCACCGGTGCGCCGAATCCTGCCGCGCCTTCAAGGAACGCCCCGAAGGAGAAGCCGACAATCAGCATCTGCAGGCGCTGGTCCGGGGTGATGGAGAGAATCGACGAACGAATGATGTCGAACTGCCCGGTCTTTACCGAGATTTTATAGACAAAGACCGCGGCGATGATGATCCACGCAATCGGCCACAGGCCGTAGAAGAAACCGTAGACAACGGAGGCCAGCGCGCGATCGACCGGCATCTTGTAGAAGAACAGCGCCACCAGCAGGGCGATGGCAACGGTATACGTCGCGGCGAGGTAGCCCTTCAGCTTGAGCTTAATCAGCGCAAAGAAGAAGAACAGGATCGGTAGCGATGCGATCAGGCTCGACAGCCAGATATTGCCGGCCGGGTCGTAGTTTTGTTGCCAGAGGCTCATGCAGGTCTCCTGGGGACCAGACAGCCTGTGCTGCGGGTGAGTCTCCGCTCAACTCTGCGTCACAAACTGTGTAAAAGTGGTCCTGCCAATATTGTGTTGTAGGGTTAATGACAATGAATGGTTAACCAGATGTTATGGAGTGGCAATGGTTTTGTGAGCGCAAATAATGGAATTGTGAACCGGGGGAGGATTGATTGCGTTATTGGTTGGACCAATTCACGCGAAGGGGAAAAGAGTAGGCCGGGTAAGCGCAGCGCCACCCGGCATGAAATCAGAATGAGGTCTTACAAAAACCCGTCATCTCTTTCAGGCCCATTTCGCGGCCAAGCTCGGTCATCGGGTGAACCACCACCAGACCACGAACGCTTTTCTTCAGCTTGCCCATGTCAGCCTGCTCTTTTTTGGTGATCGCGCGGCGGTGCGGCATGTTCATCAGCTTCTGCGCTTCTTTGCTCAGCTTCTGGCCTTTGACTTCGCGCAGGCGCTCGATTTCCGCTTCCAGCTTCGCGGTCTCTTTTTCCAGCTCGGCATATTTCTCGGCGGAATCAACCAGAGACAGGCCAGCCATCTGGTGACGGATCAGATCCAGACGGTCGCTCAGGCGTTTAATTTCGTTCTTTTCGACTTCTTTCATGACAATTGACTCTAAATCGGGGGAATTACAGGGAAGGATACACCAATGTGAACGGGCTTACTTCTGAAACGCTTTTTTTAAGCTGATTTTAGAAATCAGCTCAGTCAGGGAGAGGACCATAGTGGAACGGACAACCTGCTGATAGCGCAGCTTTTGCATCGCGTACAGTTCAGGGTCGCTGTTATCAAAATGGGGAGCAGGAGGCAGGGCGGTGACGCAGTGCAGCTCGCCGAACGGCCCCAGGATCTCATCATCGGTAAAAGTGTACTCATTACCGTCATGATTGAGCTCTTCGCGCAGCGCCATTAACAGTTCAGCGTCTTCATACTCCTGGCGGTTGAGCACGCCAAGACCATAAATCAGCTTCAGACGCACCGACAGATCGCCCAGCGGTCCGTCTCCGTCCAGTAACGGTTCTACAGCGTACTTTACCGCGTAGTCGTCTTTGCGAAACACCTGAAGCACCAGGATATTCACCGCCTCGGTTAACAGCTCGACGGCGGCAATCAGGAAACTTCGTACGGTTTTGCCAGCATTCAGACGCTCAAGCACACGATTTTCAAAGGCCTGGGTTTGTTCCATTATTGCCTGCATATCTGACAATCTGTTATTCGGGCGCAGGCTTACCTGCGCCGGATTCTGCATCATTTGGTTGCGTTGTATGCGTTAACCGCCTCCGCAACCACGTCGCTGCTGGCGTCCAGACCGGAAATCTGCGCCAGCGCAGCCTGCGCGCCTTTGTCATCAATCAGCTGAGCCAGCTCAATCGCCTGCGGGTCCTGCTCGCTGCGGTAGTGCATCGCGGCAGCAATTCCTTTCACCAGGTTGGCGTGCGGCAGACCGTATTCCAGCGTGCCCAGCAGCGGCTTAATCAGGCGGTCGCCCGCGCTCAGCTTACGCAGCGGCTGACGGCCCACGCGCTCAACGTCATCTTTCAGATACGGGTTTTCAAAACGACCGAGGATTTTCTGGATGTATGCTGCGTGTTTATCAGCATCAAAACCGTAGCGTTTGATCAGCACCGCGCCGCTCTCTTCCATTGCCCCTTTCACCACCGCGCGGATCTGCTCATCGAGGATCGCGTCGCGAATGGTCTGATGACCGGCCAACTTTCCGAGGTACGCGGTTATAGCATGCCCGGTGTTCAGCGTGAAGAGTTTGCGTTCGACAAATGCCATCAGGTTATCAGTGAGTTCCATTCCCGGAATGGTCGGCAGCGCGCCCTTGAACTGAGTTTTATCGACGATCCACTCGCTGAAGGTTTCAACCGTGACTTCCAGCGGATCGTTGGTGGCGGATTCGGACGGCGGAACGATGCGGTCTACAGCGGAATCCACAAACCCGACGTGCGCTTCAACCCAGGCTTTATCTTCCTCAGCCACGGCCGCCATAACGTGGCCTTTCAGCTGCGTGGTGCCGCGCACCATGTTTTCACAGGCGATGATGTTCAGCGGTGTTTCAATGCCCTGTGCTTTACGCTTCTTCAGGCCTTTCGCGACCGCAGGAGCAATACGTTCAAGCACTACCGGACCCACGGCGGTGGTCACCAGATCAACGCTGGCGATCAGGTCAATCACGTCGTCGCCGATGCTGCTGACCGCGTTGACGCCAGAGACGGTTTCAACCTGTTCCTTTTCACCCACCACATGAACCTGATAGCTATGACGGGCATTCAGGGCATCCAGAACCACCTGATTCACATCGGCGAATGTCAGGGTAATGCCCGCGTCTGCCAGCAGTTTACCGATAAAGCCACGACCGATATTACCTGCGCCAAAATGTAATGCTTTCATAGTGTTAACCTTCATCAATGTTTTTACCCGAGAGGGCTGGGGTGAGGAACGTTTCCCCCCTCACCCTAGCCCTCTCCCCGAAGGGGAGAGGGAAGAGGCGCTGCTATTTGTTGAGCAGGGCCAGAACTTCTTCAACGCTTTCAGTTTGTGCCAGGCGCTCGATGACGGACTCATCATCCAGCGCGTTGGTCAGGCTGGTAATCACCTGAATATGCTCGTTGTTGCGAGCGGCGATACCAATCACCAGACGGGCGATGTCGTCCTCTTCTTCACCAAAGCGCACACCGTCAGGATACTGACAGAACACCACGCCGGTTTTCAGCACGCGGTCTTTCGCTTCAACCGTACCGTGCGGAACCGCGATGGATTCACCCAGGTAGGTTGGCGTCAGTTTTTCACGTTCCAGCATCGCGTCAACGTATTCCGGCTGAACGTAGCCGCCCTTCACCAGCTGTTCACCGGCAAAGCGAATTGCCTCTTCTTTGGTGCTCGCGGTACGGCCGAGGAAGATGTTCTCCGCGCCCAGCTTAAACAGGTGAGCGTTGCTCTCGTCAAAGCTGTCCTGCAGGCTGGTGCGCACTTTCACTTCGTTGTCTTCGTGGCGCTGCGCGGCAACCAGACGTTCGGTCAGGCTGGTGTACAGGCCGCTGTCCAGGAAGTTGGTCAGCGAGATGTGCTGTGCCTGCGGTACCTGACGCATAGCGCGCTCGGTCAGATCGCGGTGCGTGATGACCAGGTCAACGTCCGGCGGCAGGTTGTTAATCGCGCTGTTGGTCACGGAGATATTGGTCAGGCCCGCATCCTGCACTTTCTTACGCAGCACGCCTGCACCCATTGCGCTGGAACCCATACCGGCGTCGCAGGCAACGATGATTTTACGCACGTGGCTCAGGTCGTTAGAGACATCGCCAGCCGCCAGCGGGGTCGCACCTTTGGACTCGGCTTTCATGTCGTGCATACGACGGGTTGCCGCTTCGATATCGTCGTCTTCTTTCACCTTGCTGGTTTTCAGCAGGATAGAAGAGACCACGAAGGAGACCGCCATCGCCGCACAGATCGCCGCGATGTTCGCGAAGTACGCGCCTTTCGGCGTCATCGCCAGCACCGCCAGGATAGAGCCTGGAGAAGCAGGGGAGACCAGACCGCCGCCCAGCACGCTCAGGGTGAACACACCAGTCATACCGCCGAGGATAACGGCCAGGATCAGACGTGGGTTCATCAGCACGTACGGGAAGTAAATTTCGTGGATACCGCCCAGGAAGTGGATGATAGCCGCGCCGCCAGCAGACTGCTTCGCGCTGCCGCGACCAAAGAACATGTACGCCAGCAGAACGCCCATACCCGGACCCGGGTTCGCTTCAATCAGGAAGAAGATGGACTTGCCGAGATCGTGAGACTGCTGAATACCCAGCGGCGAGAAGATACCGTGGTTAATGGCGTTGTTCAGGAACAGGATTTTCGCCGGTTCAACGAAGATAGACGCCAGCGGCAGCATGTCGTGCGCCACCATGAAGTTAACGCCCGCCGCCAGCAGTTTGGACAGCACTTCAACAGCCGGACCAATGCCGAGGAACGCCAGAATCGCGAGGATCATCCCGATGATGCCCGCAGAGAAGTTGTTCACCAGCATTTCGAAGCCGGACTTGATCTTGCCATCAACCCAGACGTCGAATTTCTTAATCGCCCAGCCGCCCAGAGGACCGGCAATCATCGCACCGAGGAACATCGGCATATCCGCACCGACGATCACGCCCATGGTTGTGATGGCACCCACGACGCCACCACGGTCACCGCCCACCAGACGACCACCGGTATAACCGATGAGCAGCGGCAGGAGATAGGTAATCATTGGGCCAACAAGTTTCGCCAGCGTTTCGTTAGGCAACCACCCTGTCGGAATGAACAATGCGGTGATAATACCCCACGCGATAAACGCGCCGATATTTGGCATCACCATGTTGCTGAGGAAACGACCAAAGCTTTGAACTTTGATCTTGAAATCGGATGACATAAAACACCCCTTCTTCTGTTTACGCTTAGGCTTGCGGCCCGAGGTTTATTGTTAATGAGGCGGCAGAGGTAGCCGGACCCTGTTCTGATGCTGTGAAATCTGGCACTGAATCGTTCAACTGTCCAGATAGTGGAATTTTGTGTGATGCATGTCACGTAAATGTAGGGGGTGTGGTGTTGAATGAAGTGACCTGAGTCACAAAATAGGCGAGTAAAAAAAATACGATGGCGAAAAATAGAGCAAAAACCACCTCTTTATGTGATTGATGTCACGTTTTGTTTTTGCGTGTTTGTTTCCGGATTGTGACTGGTTTCACAAAATATTTTTATGCAGATTTCTCCGACTGCGATCGGCGTCAGGACGGCCTCGAGTAACACGGAAAGCTAATAAAACAGTTTTCATATGTAGTATGGCGGAAAGTTGAAACCTGAATTACGCTCATAATGTAAGGTTGAGTATATTATTATTCAGGATATATTTTGACACGCTTATAAACTTGCGTGGAGATATTATAAAAACCGATACTCCCCGGCTCTGAAATAATCAGTGTGCCTTTTAAATTTAAAAATAAATTAATTAGGCTGCGTGCTGTTTTATTAATGTAATGAGTTGACGTTGTTTAAGTGAGGAGACTATGTTTCTCAACTATTTTGCGCTGGGCGTGTTGATTTTTGTATTTCTGGTTCTTTTTTACGGAATCATCGCCATCCATGACATCCCCTATAATATGGCTAAAAAGCGTAATCATCCCCATGCCGATGCTATTCATACGGCAGGCTGGATCAGCCTGTTTACGCTCCATGCCATCTGGCCGTTCCTGTGGATTTGGGCCACGCTGTACCGCGAAGATCGCGGCTGGGGCATGCAGAACCACATTACTAAGCCTGATGAGGTTCCGGGGATGGATGCGCTGGCCAAACGCGTGGCCGAGTTAGAACACAAGCTGGCAGCGGTTCAGCCCTCTGATGATAAAAACACGCTGGAGCGCTAATCATGGATCTGTTGATTATTCTGACCTATGTGGCATTTGCCTGGGCAATCTTTAAAATATTCCGTATTCCGGTAAATCAGTGGACGCTTGCTACCGCGACGTTAGGCGGGGTGTTTATTGTTGCCGGACTCATTCTGCTAATGAACTATAACCATCCGTATACCTTTACGGCGCAAAAAGCGGTAATTTCCATTCCGATTACGCCGCAGGTCACGGGGGTGGTTACTGAAGTGACCGATAAAAATAACCAGCTCATTAAAAAAGGCGAAGTGTTATTTAAACTGGATCCGGGCCGCTATCAGGCGCGCGTCGACAGACTGAAGGCGGACCTGGTGACCGCGACGCACAATATCGACACTCTGAAAGCGCAGCTTTCGGAAGCGGTTGCCAATACGACACGCGTCTCCGCTGAGCGCGATCGACTATATAAAGATTATCAGCGCTACCTCAAAGGCAGCCAGGCGAAGGTGAATCCGTTCTCTGAAAGCGATATTGATAACGCGCGGCAGAACTATCTGGCGCAGGATGCCATGGTGAAAGGCTCCGTTGCTGAGCAGACGCAGATTCAAAGCCAGCTGGACAGCATGGTGAACGGCGAGCAGTCGCAGATTGCCTCGTTACGCGCCCAGCTTGCTGAAGCAAAATACAACCTCGATCAGACCGTGGTGCGCGCGCCGAGCAATGGCTATATCACCCAGGTGCTGATTCGTCCGGGAACCTATGCCGCCGCGCTGCCGCTGCGCCCGGTGATGGTCTTCATTCCTGAACAGAAGCGCCAGATTGTGGCCCAGTTCCGCCAGAACTCGCTGCTGCGTCTGAAGCCGGGCGATGAAGCGGAAGTGGTATTTAACGCGCTGCCGGGCCAGGTGTTCACCGGTAAGCTCACCAGCGTTCTGCCTGTGGTGCCGGGCGGGTCGTATCAGGCGCAGGGTGCCTTGCAGGCACTGACCGTTGCGCCGGGTACGGATGGCGTACAGGCGCTGATTGAACTGGAGCCTAACGCCGACGTCGATGCTTTGCCGGACGGTATTTATGCCCAGGTGGCGGTCTATTCGGATCATTTCGCCCACGTCTCGGTGATGCGTAAAGTGCTGCTGCGTATGACCAGCTGGATGCACTACCTCTATCTCGATCACTAATCCTTCCGGGGCGGGAATGCGACACGCATATCTGCCCTTTTTTCATCGCTTGATCCATACTGACTTTTTCCCGGCATCAAGGATCAGGCAATGAAACTCATCGGTAGCTACACCAGTCCCTTCGTGCGAAAAATCTCGATTCTCCTGCTGGAGAAAGGGATTGAATTTGAATTCGTTAATGAACAGCCCTACAACGCCGAAAACGGCGTCGCGCAGTATAACCCGCTGGGGAAAGTTCCGGCGCTGGTGACGGACGAGGGCGAATACTGGTTCGATTCCCCCATTATTGCGGAGTATATCGAACAGCTGGGCATTGCCCCGGCAATGCTGCCGTCTGACCCTAAAGCGGCGCTGGCGGTGAAGCAAATTGAAGCCCTGGCCGACGGCATTATGGATGCAGCACTCACCTCCGTTCGCGAGCAGGCAAGGCCCGCCGCCCAGCAGTCAGAAAACGAGCTGCTGCGCCAGCGGGAAAAAATCAGCCGCAGTCTGGATATGTGCGAAAAGCTTATCCGGGAGGGCAAGATCCACACCGACAGCCTGGACCTGGCAACCATCGCCATCGCCTGCGCCATCGGCTATCTCAACTTCCGCCGGGTGTCCCCTGGCTGGTGCGTTGACCGTCCGCTGCTGGTGAAACTCGCAGAAACGCTCTTTAGCCGCGAGAGCTTTGCCCGCACCGAACCGCCAAAGGCTTGACGCGGGTTATAACACTTCGGCGTCGGAGGCGGTACAATCCCTCCATATGTTAACTCCCTCTCCCGTCGGGAGGGGGGAAGATATTTACTCGCCAGGCGCTTTCATGACTACTCATCATTCGCTGTACAGCCAGATCCCCGCGACCGACCGACTTCTTCGCGAGCCCCGCATTCACGCTGCCGTTGAGCGCTTCGGCCATACCGCGACGGTGGAGATGTTACGTCTGCTTCAGGATGAAGCCCGAGGCCATATCCAGGCCGAAAACGCCTTGCCCGACTGGTGCGCAGCGTGGGAGCTGGAAGTTGAGCATCGGCTGGGTGAGAAGGCGCAAAGCGCGTTACGCCCGGTGGTCAACCTGACGGGGACCGTGCTGCACACTAACCTGGGACGCGCCCAGCAGGCGGAAGAGGCGGTGGCTGCGGTCGTGCAGGCCATGCGCTCGCCGGTGACGCTGGAGTACGATCTGGACGGCGCCGGGCGCGGGCATCGCGATCGCGCGCTGGCGGATCTGCTCTGCCAGCTAACCGGCGCGGAAGATGCCTGCATTGTGAATAACAACGCGGCGGCGGTGCTGCTGATGCTGGCGGCGACCGCGAGCGGCAGAGAGGTGGTGGTGTCCCGCGGCGAGCTGGTGGAGATTGGCGGGGCGTTTCGCATCCCGGACGTGATGCGCCAGGCGGGCTGCACGCTGCATGAAGTGGGTACGACTAACCGTACCCATGCGAAAGATTATCGCGCGGCGGTGAATGAAAACACCGCCCTGCTGATGAAGGTCCACACCAGCAATTATCATATTGAAGGCTTCACCAAAACGGTTGAAGAGGCCGAGCTGGCGGCGATTGGGCGCGAGCTGAATATTCCGGTGATTGCCGATCTCGGCAGCGGTTCGCTGGTGGATCTCAGCCAGTACGTGCTGCCTAAAGAGCCGATGCCGCAAGAGATGATTGCGGCGGGCGTGAGCCTGGTCAGCTTTTCCGGCGACAAACTGCTGGGCGGGCCGCAGGCCGGAATTATCGTCGGCAAGCGCGAGCTGATTGCGCAGCTGCAGCAGCACCCGCTCAAGCGCGCCCTGCGCGCCGATAAAATGACGCTTGCCGCGCTGGAGGCGACGCTGCGGCTCTATCTCCATCCGGAGAAACTGGCCGACCGCCTGCCCACGCTGCGTCTGTTAAGCCGGGATGCCGCCTCGATTCGCGCCCAGGCCGAACGGCTGCTGCCGCGCGTTGCCCCGCACTACCCCGATTTTGACGTTCGCATTGAGCCCTGCCAGTCGCAAATTGGCAGCGGTTCGCTGCCGGTGGACAGGCTGCCGAGTCAAGCGCTCACCTTCACCCCGCGTGACGGGCGCGGTAGCCGCCTGGAGGCCCTGTCGTTGCGCTGGCGTAGCCTGCCGACGCCGGTTATCGGACGGATTTACGACGGCCGCATGTGGCTGGATCTGCGCTGCCTTGAAGATGAAGAGCGATTTCTGGAGATGTTGTTGAAATGATTATTGCCACCGCCGGTCACGTCGACCACGGAAAAACCACGTTACTGCAGGCAATTACCGGCATAAATGCCGATCGTCTGCCGGAAGAGAAAAAGCGCGGCATGACCATCGATCTGGGCTATGCCTACTGGCCCCAGCCCGATGGCCGCGTGCTGGGCTTTATTGATGTTCCGGGGCATGAAAAATTTCTTTCCAACATGCTGGCGGGCGTGGGGGGCATCGATCATGCCCTGCTTGTGGTGGCCTGTGATGACGGCGTGATGGCGCAAACCCGTGAGCATCTGGCGATCCTCCAGCTGACAGGCAACCCGCAGCTGACCGTGGCGCTGACTAAAGCCGATCGCGTTGACGACGCGCGCGTCAGCGAGGTGCGCGAAGCGGTGCAGGCGACCTTACGGGAATATGGTTTTGCCGATGCACCGCTTTTTGTCACCGTAGCGACAGAAGGGCGGGGTATCGGCGAACTTCGCCACCATTTGCAGCAGCTCTCATCGCGAGACCACGCCAGCCATCACCGCTTCCGTCTGGCGATTGACCGGGCGTTTACCGTCAAAGGCGCGGGGCTGGTGGTCACCGGTACGGCGTTAAGCGGTGAAGTGAAGGTGGGCGATAGCCTGTGGCTGACGGGCGTTAATAAACCGATGCGCGTGCGCGGCTTACATGCGCAAAACCAGCCTGCGGAGCACGCCCACGCCGGGCAGCGGATCGCGCTCAACATTGCCGGGGATGCGGAAAAAGAGCAGCTTAATCGCGGCGACTGGCTGCTGGCCGACGCCCCGCCCGAGCCGTCTGAACGCGTCATCGTTTCCCTGCAGACAAACGTCCCGCTGACCCAATGGCAGCCGCTGCATATTCACCACGCGGCCAGCCATATCACCGGGCGCGTGTCCCTGCTGGAAAACGATCTTGCCGAACTGGTTTTTGATTCGCCGCTCTGGCTGGCGGATAACGACCGTCTGGTACTGCGGGACATTTCCGCACGGGAAACGCTGGCCGGGGCGCGGGTAGTGACGCTGAACCCGCCGCGACGCGGCAAGCGTAAGCCTGAATACCTGCAATGGCTGGCTGCGCTTGCACAGGCTCAGGATGATAACGCCGCGCTGCGGGTGCATCTTGAGCGCGGGGCCGTGAGCCTGAGTGATTTTACATGGGCACGCCAGCTGAGCGGCGAAGGGTTGCATCAGCTGACCCAGCAGCCGGGCTTTATTCAGGCCGGCAACAGCCTGCTCGATGCGCCGGTTGCGGCAAACTGGCAGCGTAAGATCCTGAACACGCTCGCCACTTACCATGAACAGCATCAGGATGAACCCGGTCCTGGTCGCGAGCGCCTGCGACGCATGGCGCTGCCGATGGAAGACGATGCGCTGGTGCTGGTGCTGATTGAAAACATGCGCGAAAGCGGGGTGATTAAAAGCCATCACGGCTGGCTGCACCTGCCGGATCACAAAGCCGGGTTCACCGCAGAGCAGGAGGCAATCTGGCAAAAAGTGGCCTCGCTGTTTGGCGATGAACCGTGGTGGGTTCGCGATCTGGCGCGTGAAACGAACACCGACGAGCAGGTGATGCGCCAGGTATTGCGCCATGCGGCGCAGCAGGGGCTGATAGTCGCGATCGTGAAAGATCGTTATTACCGTAACGATCGCATTGTGGCGTTTGCTAACCTGATCCGCGAACTGGATCAGGCGCGCGGCTCCACCTGCGCAGCCGATTTCCGCGACCGGCTGAACGTTGGCCGCAAGCTGGCGATCCAGATCCTGGAATATTTCAACCGCATCGGTTTTACGCGTCGCCGGGGTAATGACCATCTGCTTCGCGACGCGCAGCTGTTCCCCTGAGCGCTACGTGCGGCGGGAGAGTTTTTGTTTTGCCAGCCATGCCGCGCCCAGCCTTCCCGCCTGGTTACCTAGCTCGCAGGGCAGAATGGGCACCTTGAGCGCCTCCCACTCCTCGAATCGCTGCAGGTACTTATCGAGCAGGAGATAGATTTTCTCCTGCTCGCTTACCCCGCCGCCAATCAGCACTGCCTGTGGATCGAACATCGAGATTACGCTGTAAACGCCGCGCGAGAGGCAATGGGCCCACTCCTCAATGGCCTCACGCAGATGCACGTCGCTCTCCATGCGTTTAAACAGCGCCTCGCCGTCAGGCATCTCTTCTTCTGATACGGCCAGCGCGCGGCGGCAGGCTTTCATCAGGCCGCTGGCCGACGCCACGTCATGCATGGGTTCGCCGTTATTACCGACGGGCAGCACGCCAAATTCGCCAGCGCGGTAATGCGACCCGCGATAAAGATCGCCTTCCATCACAATCCCGCCACCGATGCCCGTGCCGATGGTGATGCAGACGAAATGCTCGTAGTCCTTACCCGCGCCCTGCCAGCGCTCGCCCAGCGCCGCACAGTTGGCGTCGTTTTCCACGGTGACGGGAAGATCGGTCAGACCGGCGAAGAGTTCGCACAGGTTTTCGCCGTCGAGATAGTCGAGTGCGCCCGCTTTTGCCGCTTCGCCGCTGTGGTGGTTAATATGGCCGGGAAAGCTCACGCCGATACCGACGATGTCGTGTTCGTCCTGATACGCTTCAACTACCGCTTTCCACTTTTTTTTGAAGGTGTTTTTATCCTCAGGAGTATCGTACTCGTCCGTCGTCAGCTCCTTGCCATTTTCATCAATCACGCCGTGTTTGATGTGGGTTCCGCCTACGTCAAAACCGATAAACAGCTGCATCGCATCGTTCCTCATGAGCCCTTGAGCTGTTAAGTATGGCTCAGTGGCAGAAACGAAACGTAAAGTACGGTAATCCGTGATACGGCTCGTAAACCCGTCACCCACTGGCGAGAAAACCGCCAGCCGGGACTACCCTTGTTGTACACCAACAGCAAGGAGACGGTCATGACAAACAATCCTCCCTCTTCGCGTATCCAGCCCGGCGAGTATGGTTTTCCCCTCAAGCTGAAGCCCCGTTATGACAATTTTATCGGCGGCGACTGGGTGGCCCCCGTCGACGGCGAATACTATTCCAACCTGACGCCCGTTACCGGCCAGCCGCTGTGCGAGATTGCCAGCTCCGGCAAGCGGGATATCGATCTGGCGCTGGATGCGGCGCACAAAGCGAAAGATAAATGGGGCCATACCTCCGTTCAGGAGCGCGCGGCCATTTTGTTCAAAATCGCCGACCGGATGGAGCAGAACCTGGAGCTGCTGGCGACGGCGGAAACCTGGGATAACGGCAAGCCGATCCGGGAAACGATGGCGGCAGACGTGCCGCTGGCTATCGACCACTTCCGCTATTTTGCCTCCTGTATTCGCGCGCAGGAGGGCGGAATAAGCGAGGTAGATAGCGACACCGTGGCGTACCACTTCCACGAGCCGCTGGGGGTCGTCGGGCAAATTATTCCGTGGAACTTCCCGCTGCTGATGGCGAGCTGGAAAATGGCGCCCGCGCTGGCCGCCGGGAACTGCATTGTGCTTAAACCGGCGCGTTTAACCCCGCTCTCTGTCCTGCTGCTGATGGAAATTGTTGCCGATCTTCTGCCGCCGGGGGTGATTAACGTGGTGAACGGCGCGGGCGGTGAGATAGGGGAATATCTGGCCACCTCAAAACGGATCGCTAAAGTGGCGTTTACCGGGTCGACGGAAGTGGGCCAGCAGATTATGCAGTACGCCACGCAAAACATTATTCCAGTGACCCTCGAGCTGGGCGGGAAGTCCCCGAACATCTTCTTCGCGGACGTGATGGAGGAAGAGGACGCTTTCTTCGACAAGGCGCTGGAAGGGTTTGCGCTGTTTGCCTTTAACCAGGGCGAAGTCTGCACCTGCCCAAGCCGCGCGCTGGTGCAGGAGTCCATCTACGAGCGCTTTATGGAACGGGCCATTCGCCGCGTCGAGTCTATCCGCAGTGGTAACCCGCTCGATAACGTTACGCAGATGGGGGCGCAGGTCTCGCATGGCCAGCTTGAGACTATCCTCAACTACATCGATATCGGCAAGAAGGAAGGGGCGGATATCCTGACCGGCGGTCGTCGTAAGGTGCTCGGCGGAGATCTGCAGGAAGGGTATTACCTTGAGCCGACGATCCTGTTCGGGCAGAACAACATGCGCGTCTTCCAGGAGGAGATTTTCGGACCGGTGCTGGCGGTGACTACCTTCAAAACGATGGAGGAGGCGCTGGAGATTGCCAACGACACGCCGTATGGCCTGGGGGCGGGAGTCTGGAGCCGTAACGGTAATCTGGCCTATAAAATGGGCAGAGGCATTCAGGCGGGGCGCGTATGGACCAACTGCTACCACGCCTATCCGGCTCACGCGGCATTTGGCGGGTATAAGCAGTCGGGCATCGGGCGTGAAACGCACAAGATGATGCTGGAGCATTACCAGCAGACGAAATGTCTGCTTGTCAGCTACTCCGATAAACCGCTGGGGCTATTCTAATCGCCCAGTTCAGGCCGTCCATGGACGGCCTGAGCAATTTGCTGGCGCAGGCAGTTGAGGACACCATCCAGAACATATTGTACGCGCCAGGGCTGATATTCGCGCTTGCGGAAGATGGCGGTCAGATCGAGCCACCACTCTTCCTGATGCGGGAAACAGGGGACCAGCGTGCCTTGCGTTAATTCCTTCTTCAGGCTTTCTTTCGGCGCGAACACAATGCCAAGGTTATTTCTTGCCAGCTCCAGGGCCGTCTGGGTATTGTCGCAAATATAGTTTCCGGTTACCCGATAATCATGCACATCATCACTGCCATGCATGCGAAAACGCCAGATATTGGCGTCATCGACCAGCATGGAGTCGATCAGAATACAGGAGTGATTAATTAAATCTTCAGGTCCGGTTAAAGGATGTTTATTTAAATATTCCTGGGTTGCGAATGCAGTGACGGAATATTTTGTTAATACGCTGGCGACCAGACTTTCATCTTTTGGCTGAGCATAGGTAATTAAAATATCACAGTCATCCGGGAAGGACACACCTTCTGAATATTCGTTGCGGTCCAGGTTGTAGGTTTTCAGGGAAATGCGAATGTCCCCGATGTCCTTTATCTGGTGGATCACGTGGCGCGCGAGATAGGTCACAATGCCCGTTGGGGCGTAAATCGTGACTTTTCCACGCTTTTCATGCTTATAATCGGCAATGAAATTAATAAGTTGCGTGTTTTTGTCCAGCGTGGCGTCGACATAAGGGAGCAACGCCTCACCGAACTGCGTCAGAGCGAGCTGGCGGGTCGTGCGCTCAAAAACCTTAAGCCCAACCCGTGTTTCAAAATCCGAGAGATATTTACTGACGTTGGCCTGCGCCATGCCCAGCAGGGCGGCGGCATCACCAATGCTGTGGGTGGCTGCGATGACGGAGATTATTTTTAACTCGCGTGGCTTTAGCTGTAATTTATTCATCATGCGCACCCATCTATATGGTTTTATATATAATATTATATAAACTGCAGCGTTGCACCGGCAAATTTGTAACCATTATTATTCGCCCCGCTTATTTGGCGTATAAATGGATTACTTCACATGACTATTAAATACAATTTACTGATTGCTGCCACGTTATTTGCAACCTCTTCTGCAATGGCCGGTGATTTTTCACTTGGCGCGGGGGCCGTATTTAATGAGTCTCCTTATAAAGGCTATAACGAAAATACCACCGCGGTGCCGTTAATTAGCTATGAGGGCGATCGCTTCTATGTTCGCCAGACCACGGGCGGATGGATCCTGTGGAAAGACGCAAAAAATGAACTCAGCCTGACCGCATCCTGGATGCCGCTGCATTTTGATCCGGATGATAACGACGACCACCAGATGAAGCAGCTTGATGAGCGTAAAGCCTCTGCTTTCCTCGGCGGTGCGTACTACCGCCACGAAAGCTGGGGTTCTCTGAAAGTGGCGGTCTCAGGCGATGCCACGGATGAAAGCGGTGGCGTGGTGGGCGAGGTATCCTACTTCCGTCCAATCAGGATGGAGCGTTTGACCCTGACGCCTTCTGTCGGTGTTTTTTACAGCGACGAGAGCTATAACGACTACTACTACGGCGTATCCGGCAGCGAGTCACGCCGCTCAGGGCTGGATCAATACACCGCCGGCGACAGCTGGACGCCCTACGTTGGTCTGGTAGCTAAATATCAGTTAACCCAGAAGCTGTACCTCAACGCCAGCGCGGTCTACACCGTGTTGCCTGATGACGTGAAGAACAGCCCGATGATCGACCGCGATGATAGCTTCGCGCTAATGACCGGCCTGACCTGGCGCTTCTGATGCGGTAAAGCCGGGCGACGGCGTTGCCTTGCCCGGCCTACGATCTTGCCTGCATTTTTATCTGCAATACAACGTATTCCTTTTTCATTTCTCGATGCTTCTTCCTGTTCCGCCAAAACACGGCTGCACTGATGTTCCTTATGCGCTAATGTGATTCGACCCGATAGTAATGGTGTGTATCATGTGTACAATCATGGAAGGACTGGGATGTGAAAAGTGCGGATGTCATTACCGTTCTGATCGGCCACGGCTGGAAATGTGTCAGAACGAAAGGAAGCCATCATCAGTTTCGCCATCCCGAACAGAAAGGGCTGGTTACTGTCCCACATCATAAGAAGGATATTAAACCGGGCACGCTCGCGCAGATATGGCGGCAGGCGGGAATTAAACACTGATATCAGGAGTAGTTATGTTTTATCCGGCTTACATTCATTCTGACACCGACGGTAGCGCCAGCGGCTTTTTTCCTGACGTTCCAGGCTGTTTTTTTGCTGGTGATTCCCTGGACGACGCTTTTCAGGATGCACGTGAGGCGCTCACCGCGCACTTCGAAGCGCTGTTTGAAATGGATGAAGCATTGCCTCTTCCGGGGAATGTCGAAGTGCACCTTGAAAATCACCCTGACGACTTCACGGGCGGGCAATGGTTGCTGGTGGATATTGATATGAAGCAGTTTGACGGCAGGGCCGAGCGTATCAACATCACGATGCCTCGACGTTTGCTGGTAAAGATTGATTCCTTTGTCAGCGAGCATCCTCAGTTCGGTAATCGAAGCGCATTTCTGGCTGAGGCAGCACGTCGCGTGCTGCCATAGCGTTCAACCTCTCCCGTGGGTGAGGGCAACAGACCGCCGCTATTCAGCCTTCATCCACCCATATCCGCATTTCCCCTTCTCCCCGGTTAGCCCAGCTAAACCACGGAATAAAGGTCAACGTCCGGGGCTGGCGCAGTACCGGCGAGCGGTCGTACTGCCACAGCGCATCCGTTTCCTTCATGTGACACCCAATCCCTTCTGTCTGTATCAGCATCTTATGCGCGAAAATGCCTTTGCCTTCATATACCCGGAACTCGCTATCTCGGGGCAAGGAGAGGTTATGCAGGTTGGCGCCGTTATCAGCTTCTTCCAGGCAGTAAACCAGCGGCCCGCGCTGTAGCGCGACTTTACCCGCCTGCTGGCGCACCTGGGGGTTACCGTACACGCGGCGGACCGGCATCGGTAGCGTCAGGGTCAGGGTGTCGCCTTCCTGCCAGCGGCGGTTGAGGTAGAGGTATCCGCGTGACGCTTCACCGGTAATGGCTTCGCCATTCAGCGAAACGGCAGGCTCCGCGCACCAGTCCGGCAGCCTGAGTGCCAGCGTGTGGGTGACCGGAACCGGCGAAGTGATTTCGATCTTCACCTGCTCCTGCCACGGATAGTTACCGCTAATGCGCAGCTGTAGGGCGTTATCGCCCACCGGAATGGCGACGTCGTTCCCCACGTACAGGTTTATCAGCAGCGCATCCGGACGAACGGTATAAATGTAGTGCCCCAGCGAGGTCAGCACGCGGGCGATATTCGGCGGGCAGCAGGCGCAGCCGAACCAGCGCTGACGCACCGGCTTCACGTGGTCATAGATATGGTTAAAGGCCAGCGTTTTCGGATGCACTTCCAGTGGATTGACATAAAAGAAATGCTTACCGTCCAGCGCCATCCCGCCCAGCACCGTGTTGTACAGCGCGCGCTCCATCACGTCGGCGTAGTGGCCGTCTGCCTCCATCTCCAGCATCCGGCGGGCGAACATCATCAGGCCGATTGAGGCGCAGCTTTCGGCGTACACCGTATCGTTGGGCAGATCGTAATCGCTGCTGAACGCCTCCCCGCTGCTCTGCGAGCCAATCCCGCCGGTGATATACAGCTGGCGCTGCGCCATATTGCTCCACAAACGCAGACAGTCCTGACGTTTCCCCTCGTCGTTGCTCAGGCGCGCCAGATGCGCCATGCCCGCCATCAGATAGACGAAACGCACGGCATGGCCGACGGCCGTTTGTTGTTCCGCAAGGGGCAGATGCGCCTGGCTGTAGGCTTTGTCCTTGACCATCCACGCCGGACCATAGGTGTTCCAGTAAGATGTTTTGCCGCGCTTCTCGTATTCGCTATCGTAGAAGTGAGGCTGCGCGCCGCGTTCTTCAATAAAGTATTTCACCAGATTGAGATAACGCGGCTCCTGCGTGACGTCGTACAGCCGCATCAGCGCCAGCTCGATTTCCGGGTGACCAGGGTAACCGTGTAGCTGTGTTTCTCCCGGGCCAAACACGCTGTCGATATGGTCCGCCAGCCTGCACACCACGTCCAGCAGGCGACGTTTTCCGGTTCCCTGGAAATACGCCACGCCAGCTTCAATCATATGCCCGGCGCAGTACAGCTCGTGGCATTCGGCCAGATTCGTCCAGCGTTCCTCGGGGGCTTTTACCGTAAAGTAGGTGTTGAGGTAGCCATCTTCACACTGCGCCGCCGCGACCAGCTCAATCACCTCGTCGGCGGTTTTTTCCAGTGCTGCATCCGGCTTCTGGCACAGCGACCACGCCACGGCTTCGAGCCATTTCGCCACGTCGCTGTCCTGAAACACCATCCCGTAAAACTCCCCCTGTTCCAGCCCGGCCGCGATGCGGAAGTTAGCGATGGCGTGGCTGGGTTCGGCCTCCGCCACGCGGTCGTTTAGCGCATCCCACTGGTAAGGGATCACCACGTCACGGACCAGCCGTTGATATTGCCCGAGAAACGGATCGTTGATTTTCAGCTGGTGCAGGTCGGGTTCCATTATGGACATAGCGTTCTCCTCAGGACGGTACGTGACGCTGGCGCAGGTCGGTGGAAATGCGCGACATCATTGGGTTATTAAGCCTGCACCAGCGGATAGCGACCGCCAGCAGCAGGTGGAAAAGGGCAGGCAGCAGCGTCTCCATGGCGGTAATGCCCTGCAGTGAGGCTGGCGTCTGGTTGCCCGCGCCTGGCTGATAGGCCACGGCAATAAACACCAGGCTGATAATCCCGGCGCTGGACGCCCACGCAAGCTTGATGAAAAACAGGTTGAAGGCGAAGTTCATGCCCGACGAACGCACGCCGGTTTTCCACTCGCCGTAGTCATCGGCAAAGGCCATTAGCGAGAAGTGCAGCGGCAGGGTGAAGCCCAGGATCACGCCGTTGCTTAAAATGACGATCAGCCATAGCGTCTGGTGCGCCGGGCCACCCGGCAGAAACCACATGCCCACCGCAAGCGCAGCGAGCACCAGGTTGGTGTAGTAGTAGAGTTTGACGGTATCAATACGGCGCGACAGCGGGCTGACGATCACCGCGCCCAGAATAGCGGCAAAGGTCACCATGGTGAAAAACAGCGAGGTGTACGCCGTGCTGCCCTGAAGCACGTAGGTGATAAAGTACATATATCCACCGCCGCGAATGTTGAAGACGTTGATCAGCAGAAACGACATCAACAACATCAGCAGCAGCTGATCGTTTTTACGCAGGCCCGCCAGGTGCTCGCGCAGGGTGAATTTGCCCATCAGCGCCAGCGGAACGCGTTCGCGAACCCAGAAGAAGCAGCACAAGAACATCACCACGGCGATAGCGCACAGCACGCCAACGCCCAGTTGATAACCCTTCGCGGCATCGCCCTGACCCAGCTCCGCTACCAGCCACGGCAGGCCAACGGAGACCAGAAAGCCCGCCACGCCGCACAGCACAAAGCGCCAGGACTGGCAGGCGATCACCTCGTTGTGGCGGGTGGTCATGGTGTTAATCAGCGCGCAGTAGGGCACGTTGATGGCGGTATAGCCCACGGATAACAGCAAATAGGTGCCGAACGCCCAGGCGATTTTCACGCCCATGCTGGCTTCCGGAACGGTGAAGGTCATTACGCCGATAATGCCTATCGGGACGGCGACCCACAGCTGCCAGGGACGAAATCGGCCCCAGCGGCTCTGCGTGCGGTCAGCAATGACGCCCATCACCGGATCGGAAATGGCGTCAAACACGCGAAGGGCAATAAACAGCGTGCCCACCAGCGCAGGGGTGAGACCAAATACATCGGTATAGAAAAAGGTCAGAAAGTTCATGATCAGGCAGGTAATCACCGTGCCGCCCGCATCGCCCAGGCCGTAGCCCATTTTCTCGCGGACGGACAGCCGGTCGTCGACTTTCTGTTTTGCAGCGTCTGCGTCTGTAATCGGTGTGGAAGTCATGAAGTAACTCCTCGGAGATCGAATTTATTATCGTATTTATGCTGGGTACCTCTTTATTCTGCATCGAACGGGAAGGCCAACAAGGGAAGGGAAAAGTATAAAAAGGTGACGATTCCGACCTGATGATAAAAATGTGATTCCGATCGGACAGATATTTTAATATTGATTAATAATCAACGGGTAAGTCGAATATTAACGACAATAAAAGCGGAATGGTGAATATCCATGCTCGAATTATCCATAGCGCTTCCGGTTAAGGTTCAAAATGGCGGGCTATTTATCTCCCGCGGAGTGGGCCGCCACCCTGCGCGAAAATTAACATCGTGGGAGATTATTTTTGTCGAAAAAGGGACTTTAACGATCCAGGAAGAAAATCATGTTTTTGATGTCAATGCGGGAGAGAGTTTGTTGCTCTGGCCGCAGCGTCGGCATGTGGGCGTGGAGGATTTCCCGGCGGACCTGCGCTTTTACTGGCTGCATTTTGAGGTGGAGCCGCAAGATCCAACGTTACCCAATGCTGCTCCTCTGGCAATAGAACAACACTGCCGCGTAAGGGATGCGGAATATGTGATTGCGCTCTTTCGTCAATTTCTCAGCGAGCAGGAGAAATTACGGCGAAGCCTGGCGCTGGAGATGATTTTATTATTGATTTTACAGCAGGTGTCAAACTCTTCAGGATATGAAGACAGCGCAGATCAGGCCGGCGCGGCGATGGCATGGAAGGCAAAACAGCTTATTCGCACGCAGTTTCATTTACCGATATCCACCTCGCAGCTGGCAAAAGCGTTGCACTGTAATGCAGATTATCTCGGGCGCGTCTTTCGCCGGACTTTCCATTTAACCCTGACGGAGGCGATACATCGCCAGCGCGTCAGGGCGGCGGAAAAACTCCTGCTCAACGACGCTGCGTCATTAACCGAGGTCGCAGCGCGCTGCGGCTTTAACGACGTGGGATATTTCCGACAGATATTTTCGAAGCATACCGGGTTAACCCCCGCCGTCTGGAAACGGCGGTACTGTAAAGAGCATATTAATTCCGGTTGATTACTGCCCGTAATAGGCGTTCGCCCCGTGCTTGCGCAGATAATGCTTGTCCAGCAGCGCCTGCTGCATAGCCGGTAACTGTGGTGCGAGCTGGCGTGAGAACAGGCCCATATAGGCGCACTCTTCCAGCACGACGGCATTGTGGACCGCATCGGCAGCGTCTTTGCCCCAGGCGAACGGGCCGTGGGAGTGAACCAGTACCGCCGGGACCTGCATTGGGCTGAGATCGCGCTCCTCGAAGGTTTTAATGATCACTTCGCCCGTCTGGTATTCGTATTCCCCGGCAATTTCTGCCGTGGTCATCAGCCGCGTGCAGGGGATCGCTCCGTAGAAATAGTCTGCGTGCGTCGTGCCCCAGGCGGGTAAATCCTGTCCCGCCTGCGACCAGATGGTGGCGTGGCGGGAATGGGTATGTACGATGCCGCCAATCTCCGGATAACGGCGATACAGTGCCAGATGGGTTGGTGTGTCAGAGGAGGGTTTTTTACTGCCTTCGACCACCAGGCCGGTGGCAATGTTCACCACCACCATATCCTCCGCCGTCATCACGTCGTACTCCACGCCGGACGGCTTGATGACCATCATGCCGCTTTCGCGATCTATTGCGCTGACGTTGCCCCAGGTAAAGGTCACCAGCTGGTGGGCTGGCAGCGCCAGGTTTGCCGCCAGTACCTCGGTTTTCAGTTGTTCTAACATGTCATGCCTCCTTCCTGCATACGGGCTTCAATCCAGCGGCGTGCCTGGATAATCTCCAGCACCGGCTCTTTGGCTTTTTCGGTCCACATTTCAATCAGAAACGCGCCGCGATAGTTCAGCTTATTCAGCGTGTTAAACACGCCGACAAAATCGACGCAGCCATCGCCAAACGGTACATCGCGGAACTGTCCAGGGCTTTGCGCGGTAACGGGTTGGGTATCTTTCAGGTGAATAGCCGCAATGCGGTCAATGCCCAGCGTCAGCTCGGCGGTAACGTCGTTACCCCACGCGCTCAGGTTGCCAACGTCCGGGTAAACGCTGAACCACGGCGAGGCGAGCATGCTGTCCCACTTTTTCCACTTGCTGATGGAATTCATGAATGCGGTATCCATGATCTCGACCGCCAGCATCACCTGTGCGGCGGCGGCCTGCTCAACGGCCCATGCCAGTCCTTCGGCAAAACGTTGTTGAGTACCTTCATCGTGCTCTTCGTAATAGACGTCATAACCCGCAAGCTGAATGGTGCGAATACCTAAGTCGCGTGCCAGCCTGATGGCTTTGGTCATGATCTCACGGGCGCGCTGGCGCACCGTTTCGTCGCGGCTGCCGAACGGGAAGCGACGGTGGGCAGACAAGCACATAGAAGGGATAGAGACCCCGGTTTCCAGCATCGCTTCAACCAGAGAGGCGCGCTGCGTGGTACTCCACTCAAGGCGAGATAAACGCTCGTCGGTTTCATCAACCGACATCTCAACGAAATCGAATCCGCAGCTCTTCGCCAGGACCAGGCGTTCCGGCCAGGAGAGATCTTTCGGCAGCGCTTTTTCATAAATACCTAACGGATGCTGACGCATGGTTACGCTCCCCAGATATCGCGGATTTGCGAATGGAATGCCTGTGCCACCTGTGGCGGGTTATCCGCGCCCGCCAGCGCGCGCCCGGCGATAAACGCTTTGACGTTGATTCGCTTAAACAGGGGGAGATCGGCAGGCGTGATGCCGCCGGTAATCGAAAGCTGTAAACCGATATCTGAGAGGGCTTTCATTCTGGCGAGATCCGTCTCACCCCACTGCTGACCGCTGGCCTGCGCGTCTCTTCCCCGGTGGTATATCGCCTGTTTTACGCCGATACGTTGCCATGCGCGCGCGTCGTCCAGCGTCCAGTTACCAAAGAGCTCTATCTGGATTTCTCCTCCGCAGCGCAGTGCCACCTCGTGGCCTCGCTCAACGGTCGCCAGCGGAGCGGCGCAGATAATGGTCATCCAGTTCGCGCCCGCGCCAAACGCCTGTTCTGCCAGCGTCTCGCCGGCATCGGCCACTTTCCAGTCCGCCACAATAATTTTCTCCGGGCACTGTTTGCGCAGCGCGCGGACGGCGCTTAGTCCTTCGGTCAGACATAAAATGGTACCGGCTTCGACGATATCGACGTGATCCACAAGCAGGGCAACATCGCGCTGCGCGGCCTGAAGTGAGGTGTGATCGAGCGCCAGCTGCAGTAATGGTCGGCTCATAGGTCGTGCTCCTTAACCTGGGCGTGATAGCCCTGTAATGCTGAAATCAGTAACTGATAGCGGTGATATTTGCGTTGATAGGCCGCATGGGCGTTCATGTCGGGTTCAATCACCCGGATGTCATGTTTAAGGGCGCGTTGCGCCGTGTGGAAATCGGGATAGATGCCTGTACCGACCAGTGCGGCCAGCGCGGCACCGGAACAGCCAGTCTCTTCTAGCTGGGGTAATTGAATTGTCAGACTGCTGACGTCCGCAAGCATCTGCATCCACACGTCCGAATGGGCCGGGCCACCCGTGACGCGCAGTGCCTGCACCTCGGTAAAGCGCTCAAGCATGCGGTTAAGATGGGTCATGTGGCTGAATACCACGCCTTCGTAAACCGCCTGCAACAGGTGTGCGCGGGTGTGTAGCGCCTGCATGCCGTAGAAACCGCTGGTCATCTCCAGGCCCGCGTTGCTGCCGTAGAGGAAGGGCAGGAAAATCAGATCGCTTCCGGCTTTTGGCAGACCGGCGACGGCATGGTTGATTTCATCGAATGACATATCGCCCCACTGCGCGGTGAGCCACTCAAGATTGCCGGAGGAAGTCGGGCTGGCTTCGTGAACGATGTACTGTTGCGGATGAACGTAGCGGCCATAGACGTAGGGGAACGGCTCGCTGTCGCGGATGCCATGCGCAATCCCGCTGGTGACGGCCCAGGTGCCCATTACGGCATTCAACGTATGTTCGTCGTGTAGCCCGGCGCAGATCGCGGTGGAAACCACGTCAAACAGTCCACCAACGACGGGCGTACCCGCCGCGAGACCGGTCAGGGCGGCTGCCTGAGCGGTGATTTCCCCGCAAATTTCTGCTGAACCGACAATCGGCGGCAGGGCGCCGTCAATTTCGCTGATACCGAGCCAGCGTGTGAGCTGTGGGTCGTACTGGCCGGTATTCATATTGTAGAGATTGGACTCCGAAATGTTGCTCTCTTCGCAGGCTTTGGTGCCGGTGAGGCACCAGCGTAGATAATCGTGCGCCATCATCACGCAGCCAATTTTCTCGAAGCGCTGAGGCTCATTCTCTTTTACCCAGCGCAGAAGCGAGGCCGGATGCCCGGTCCACAGCGTCTGGCGCGTATGCGGATAGAGTTTTTCTGGAATGCCGTCCTGCTGCCAGCGTTGCACAATCTCCAGCGCCCGGCGGTCAGAAGAGAGCATGGCGTTGCCCAGGGGCCGATCCTGTTTATCGAGTAGAAACAGTCCTTTGCCCTGAGCAGAAATGCCGACGCCTTTGATCTGCTCTCCGTCTATGCCTGAACGTTTGAGCAGCGTGGCGACGGTAGCGTGGCAGTGCTGCCAGAGCTGGTGCATATCCCGCTCCGCATAGCCTGCGCGTGGGCTGAGCGTGGCCACTGAGCGACGTTCGATACACATTTCCTTTCCCTGGCGGTTGTATAACCCGGCTTTCAGATAAGTACCGCCACAATCGATACCCAGCCAGAAGGGCTCTTTTTCACTCATCTTCATCTCACTTATTCGCCGGGTGGCGCTTCGCTTACCCGGCCTACGGTTCGGTTTAGTGGGTTGGGTGAGGGCATCAGGCCGCACGTTTATGCGGATTCACCGTGGGATTGGGTTCTGCTCCGGCATCACATTTCGCTGGTAACAGCAGTGCCAGCAGCGCAGCCAGTGCCAGAGAAATCGCCAGGCAGTAAACTCCCGCATCTTTGCTGTACAGCGTTATCAGTACGCCTACCGCATAAGGGCCGCAGAATCCGCCGAGGTTACCAAGCGCATTGATCACACCGCGCGCACCGCCTGCCATCTCGGCGCTAAACAGACGTGCAGGAATCGTCCAGAACACCCCAGCGGCGGACTGCAGGAAGAATCCGCAGCCGACCAACGCGGCATAGGCCAGCCAGGTGTTTGCCTTCAGCGCCACGGAGAGGAACATGCAAAGTGCGAAGCCAATCAGCGGCAGGGAGACAAACAGCTTGCGCTTGCCGGTGCGGTCAGAAAGCGTAGAGAAGAGGAACATCCCCGCAATGGCACCGATGTAAGGCAGAATGGCGAGCACCCCGACCTGGCCGATGCTGGTGTGCGTCAGCTCTTTCAGGATGGTGGGCAGCCAAAGGGTATAACCGTAAATCCCGGTCTGGTAGAAGAAGTTCAGGGCGATTAATTGCCACATGGTTTTATCGGAAAGCACGGCGCTCAATGAGGCATTTTTCACCTCTTTTCCGGCGATGGCCTGCTGTTCAGCGGCCAGCGTTTGCACCAGATAGTTTTTCTCGGCCTCTGAGATCCAGCGTGCTTCCTGCGGACGGTCATAAACGGTGAACGCCCACAGCACCAGCACCATTATGGACATCAAACCTTCAATGATAAAAAGCCAGCGCCAGTCGAGCGCGGTAATAATCCAGCCAGAAAGTGGCGCGGTGATGATCCCGGCAATCGGCACGAACATGATCACAATCGCGTTGGCGCGGCCACGTTCGGCATCGGGGAACCAGTTGCTTATCATCGTTAACACAACGGGCAGCATCCCGCCTTCCGCCACGCCGAGTAAGAAGCGCAGCACCAGCAACTGATACTGGTTGGTGACAATACCGGTCAGGACTGAGATGACTGCCCAGGCGACCAGGGACCAACCGATAAACTTCTTGCCGCTACCATGAACAGCAATCTTGCCGCCCGGAACCTGCAGGAACAGATAGCCGATAAAGAAGATCCCGCCTGCCAGGCCTGCCATGGTGGCGGAAATACCCAGTTCTTCATCCATACCTCCGGGCATCGCAAAGGCGATATTTACGCGGTCCATGTAAGAAATAATGCAGGCGATAAGAATAGGTGGAATGATTCTTAGCCAGCGCTGGCGCGGAATATCCGCATGTAGAGCATTCGTTGAAATATTCATAGTTAATGTCTCTGTGAATGTAATCGGAATATGTTTTTATTTTTATTGTGTCGCTTTATTCATAGCGCTAATGCCGTCACGCAAAATGGCGATGCGATGGCTGACATCAGCATTAGCATTTATTTCCAGTAATTTAATACCGGAGAATTTCAATTTTGCGGCGCTCGCCGCAGTAAAGAGTGATGTAGCCTGTTCAGTCGTCATTAAACTGTCGGCACAGAACGAAGAAAACGGCGCGTGCAGATCCTGCCACTCGCCATATTCGCCGCGTGTGGTGGTGCCAGAGAACATCAGCGCGCCCAATTTTCCGGCTTTACATGCGGCCTGAACGTGTTCAAGCGGAACGGTGGAATTACGGCCTTCAATGGCCGACCGTGCCCAGTTGATGCAGACGCTGATGTCGGTTCCGTTTACCACCTCCAGCACCTGTTCTAAGGGTAAAAAACCTTTACGCGGTGCAGGTCCGGTCATGGCATCGCAGTGTTCCAGCACCAGATCGCAGGACCAGTTCCAGCTCACAATTTCGCAGATTGAGCGGGAGAATGCCTCGGTGGCCTGTTCGACGGATGCGTTCCCGGCCTGCGGCGCCGCCTGCATCTCCAGGGCTATGACTTTTCCCGGAAAACGCACATTTACAGCGTCAATTTTCTGGTGCAGATGCCGGTAAAATTCAACGCATGCTTTACGTTGTTCTTCGTCTGCTGATGCCAGACCAAATGCGCCGTTCGTGCCACGACGGCGCATGGTTTCCATCACCGCCGTGACCACGATTTGCCACTCGTCCGGCGTATGACGGAACAGCCACTCGTCACCGAAAGGATGAAGGTTTTCCAGGCAAGGTTGTTCCAGCCCGCGTATGTACGGTGTGTCGGAAAGTTCCCGCCAGAAGGATTGTTCTTCTTGTTCCCCTTTCTGGTGAAACGAGGGTGCGCAGGGGTACGCACCAATAATAAAACCGGTGTTGGTCATTTCGCGTTCCTGTATTCGTCAGAAAATTACAATAATTCGCTGATTGCCACTTTCACCACAATTTTACGAATTACCGTTTCCTTGTTTTTAATACAGGCAGGACGATGAACATCCTGCGGGAAAAATATGGCATAACTGCCAGGTACCATTTCTATAAACGACTCATTTTCGCTGTCGTGATAAAAAATAATATCTCGCTGTTCCAGTAATGATTCACTTATTTTGTTATTGCCAGTATCAATAGCGATACCGATTTTCTCTTCACCCCAGGCCAGAAACTGAATATCCAGATAGCGGCGGTGCACTTCAGGACGGTTTTCGTGTTGTTCCTTTGTGGTGAGGTCGAGCACCTGGGCAAAAATAGTGCGGCCTTCAATTTCCACCACGCCTGGCTCCAGGGTGGTGAAATCCGTGGTGCGCAGAAAATGAAGCGCTTTTTCAATCGCCAGCGGCAGGCGACACGGATTGGGCTGCGAAATATGTCCGAATATCATCATCCCCTCCTTACAGAGACTGGATTTTCGCCCATACGCTGTCGTCAATGGTTATGCCGTTGCGACGGTTCTCTTCTTGCAGACGCGTGAATTCATGTCCCGGCAAACGAACGGCAACATTTTCATCAGCGCGTTCGGCGGTAGTGATGAAGTCCATGATGCGTTGCAGTTTGGCATCGCGGGTTGGCCCGTCGATCAGGCGATCCACTTCAATAGCGATAAAGATCTGCGATACGCCATATTCGTCGCTGTTGTCCTGGGTCACTTCTGCGACGGAAGAGCCGTTAGAGAGCAGGGTAGCGATCATGTCGAGCACGATGGATAAGCCTGAACCTTTCCAGTAGCCCATCGGCAGAATACGGCGGTTTTTCTCAATCACGCCAGGCTCTCGGGTGAGATTGCCCTCGTCGTCAAAGCCGCCATCTACAGGCAACTCGCGCCCGGCCAGGCGGTTCACTTCCAGCATGCCGTAGGAGAACATCGACATCGACATGTCGACCATGGTGATGGGATTCGACGGGATAGCGACGATCAGCGGGTTTGTGCCGATGCAGCATTCTTTTGATCCCCACGCAGGCATTACTGCAATGGAGTTGGTCCAGCAAATTCCAATGTAACCTTTCTCAGCCGCCTGCCAGCCGTAACTGCCGCCGCGCATCCAGTGGTTGGCGTTACGCAGCGCCACCAGGCCGATACCGTGGTCGGATGCCAGTTCGGTGGCGCGATCCATCATCTTTTTCGCTGTCAGGTTGCCGATGGAGCGTCGGGCATCCCACTGTTCGATGGCACCCAATGAGGTCACCCGTTGTGGCTGGGCGTCAGGGATGATGTCGCCCGCATCCAGTTGCTGAATAAAACGCGGGAAGCGGTTTACGCCATGCGAGTAGACACCGGACTCGGTGGTGCGGGCAAACATCTCTGCGCAGGCATCGGCAGTCTCCACTTTTATGCCGCGATCGAGCAGAACCCGATTGAACGCCGCTTTCAACTCTTCGAAGGTCACTTTCATCCCTGTTCTCCTGTTTTTTAGGGGCAAGTGCGAACGCTTTTTTATCGTTAAATTTCACTATGCGAAATCTGATTTCAAATATAGCGATCAATTTTTGTCAGATCAACGACATTCACGTTTTTCAAAAATCATTAAAATCAACTGGTTGTGTTTTTTCTGTTGAGATCGTGAACTAAACCACACTTTGCGCTACCATCAGGAGCGCGATAAAAAGGAGCGATTTGATGAGCATGAAAGAGAGCGAAATAACGCAGGAAAAAGAGAGGCCAGCGGGCAGCCAGAGCCTGTTTCGCGGCCTGATGCTGATTGAGATCCTCAGCAACTACCCGAACGGGTGTCCGCTTGCGCATTTATCGGAACTGGCTGGTTTGAATAAGAGCACCGTCCACCGGTTACTCCAGGGACTGCAGTCGTGCGGGTACGTTACCCCGGCGCCAGCGGCGGGCAGCTATCGTTTGACCACGAAATTCATTGCTGTCGGGCAAAAGGCGCTGTCATCGCTCAACATTATTCACGTGGCGGCCCCGCATCTTGAGGCGCTGAACATTGCCACTGGCGAAACGGTGAACTTTTCCAGTCGGGAAGATGACCACGCGATCCTAATTTATAAGCTCGAGCCGACAACCGGCATGCTGCGTACGCGTGCTTACATCGGCCAGCATATGCCGCTCTATTGTTCTGCAATGGGCAAGATCTATATGGCCTTTGGTCATCAGGATTACGTGGCCAGTTACTGGCAAAGCCATCAGGAACAGATTCAACCGCTGACGCGCAATACCATCACTGAACTGAGTGCTATGTACGATGAGCTGGCGGAAATTCGCGATCGCAGCATGGCAATGGATAAAGAAGAGAACGAGCTGGGTGTCTCCTGTATCGCCGTGCCGGTGTTTGATATTCATGGTCGCGTGCCGTATGCGATCTCCATTTCGCTGTCGACGTCCCGCATGAAGCAGGTTGGCGAGAAAAACCTGCTCAAGCCTCTGCGCGAAACGGCAGAGGCGATATCAAAAGAGCTGGGTTTTAACGTGCGTGAGGGGTAGCGTGTTACTGGCTGCCTTCATGCCACGCTTTTTCAATTTCTTCGGCGAGAATTTTGACGCCCGCTTCGATTTTTGCCGGATCGGGCACGTAGTTCATGCGCATGCACTGGTGCGTGTGCGGCCACGGCTTATCCAGACCCGGGAAGAAGTAATCGCCCGGCACCATCAGCACGCCACGCTTTTTCAGTCGCTGATAGAGCAGTTCTGTAGTGATCGGCAAATCCTTAAACCACAGCCACAGGAAAATCGCTCCTTCGGGTTTGTGGATCAGGCAGCGTTCTTCCGGTAAGTAGCGGCGAAGCGTCGCAATCGTCTCCTGAACGCGCTGGTAATAGAACGGTTTGATGACTTCATTAGACAGACGCAGCAGGTCGTTGCGCTTGATCATTTCGCACATCATCGCCGGACCGATACCACCCGGTGAAAGGCTGATAATGCCGTTCATATTGGTAATGGCGGTGATGATTTTCTCGTTGGCGATGATGATGCCGCAGCGGCTGCCCGGCAGACCCAGCTTGGAGAGGCTCATGCACAGGACAATGTTCGGGTTCCACAGCGGACGTGCTTCGCTGAAGATAATGCCCGGGAATGGCACGCCGTAGGCATTGTCGATCACCAGCGGGATGCCGTGCTGATTCGCCAGGACATCCAGCTTCATCAGTTCGTCGTCGGTAATCACGTTGCCCGTTGGGTTCGTCGGACGCGATACGCAGATCATCCCCGTCTCTTCACCAATATGCAGGTGTTCAAAATCGACGTGATATTTGAACTGGCCTTCCGGCAGCAGCTCGATGTTCGGGCGCGCGGAGACGAACAGATCCTCTTCCAGGCCGGAATCAGCATAGCCGATATACTCCGGTGCCAGCGGGAACAGCACCTTTTTGGTGGTGCCGTCGGCACGACGCCCTGCGAAGAGGTTAAACAAGTAGAAAAACGCGCTCTGGCTGCCGTTTGTTAGTGCAATATTCTGTGGTTCGATATCCCAGCCCAGCTCTTCACGCAGCATTTTGGCAAGGAGAGTCAGTAGCTCGGTTTTACCCTGTGGACCGTCGTAATTGCAGAGCGCATCGGTCGCTTTGCCGTTTTCCAGCATCTGCGCGAGCAGCGTCTGGAAATAGGTTGTCATCTCCGGAATTTGCGCCGGGTTTCCGCCGCCGAGCATGATGGCACCCGGTGTGCGCAGCCCGTCGTTGAGGTCCTCCATCAGGCGAGTAATGCCTGAATGGCGGGTGAATTTGTCGCCAAAAAGTGAAAACGTCATAGCAGGTGTTCTATCGAGCTTATTTTGAAAGTGGGTAACCATAACGCTAGCACTGTGCTGGTGCAAATCGGGAGATGTGGTCGGATTTGTTGTTTTGTATGGCGGAGTGGGATTTGTGTAGTGAATAGTTCTGGTGTGTTTCACCCCTCACCCCTGCCTTCTCCCCATGCGGGGAGAGGGCCAGGGTGAGGGGGGGATAATTATTGATTACCCGCCCATACCACCATCACCTTATCGCCCTTGTGCTCGCGCACGAAGCCGTACCCCTCTTTCAGCGACAGCGTGGTTTGCTTGCCTTCACCGATCGCCGGATGGCGGGCGCGGAACTGGCCCAGCGTTTGCCAGTGGGCGACGGTTAAGGCCTGCTTGCCCGTCACGTCCTGCCAGTTCATATCCGAGCGTGTACCCTGCAGCGGGTCAGACCCCGTCGGGCCAAACGGACGCTCGGATTCATCACCGTAATAGATTTGTACGCTGCCCGGTGCCAGCAGGAGCAGCTCCGCAGCGCGCTGGCCTCCTTCGCGGAACAGGCGTGTGTCATGGGAGGAGAGATAGCTCAGCACGTTGAAGCTTTGCAGCTTTTCCGCCATCTGCTGCCAGGTGAGATCCATATCGGCCAGGCAATCCACCGCTTTTGCCGCCTGCTCCTGATAATCAAAGTTGATCATCGCGTCGAAACCGTGGCGGTAATAGTCGCTTTGCATCACTCCGTGACCCCAGGACTCGCCGGTCATCCAGAACGGTGCGTTATCGAGCTTTTTGTCCGGGTTGGCCCCTTTCCACGCGGCCAGGGCCTGACTAGCCTGGTCCTTTAACTGCTGCCAGGCCGCAAGCTCGACGTGCTTCGCGGTATCCACCCGGAAACCGTCAATGCCGTAGTCGCGCACCCACTGGCTGAGCCAGTGGGTGAGATAGTCGCGCGGGGTATATCCCGGGATGGCTTTCGCGTGGGTATCGGGCTTGTGCTGATAAAAGTTGGGTAATCCGGAAGGGGCGGTGGATTCCGTTTTCAGATCAGGTAGGAACGCCAGCGACATGGTTAAATCGTCGAAGCCGGGGTTGTCGTAATCACCAATGTCGGTGCGGATCCATTTCTTGCCCCACCATTTTTCCCATGCGGCTTTGTCGCTAAAGTTGATGTAATCGTTGAAGCTATGCCAGCTTTGGCCCGCGCCCGGCTTCCAGTCCGTCCAGCGGTCGCCCAGGGTCTTTTTCAGCTCATCACCCTGCAGATACAGCACGCCAAACTGGTACTCCTGCATGTCCGCAAGTGTCGCGTAGCCCGCGTGGTTCATGACGATATCGAACAGGATGCGAATGCCGCGCCTGTGCGCTTCATCAACAAGATGGCGCAGATCATCCTCGGTGCCCATGTTGGCATCGAGCTTCGTCCAGTCCTGGGTGTAGTAGCCGTGATAGGCATAGTGTGGGAAGTCCCCTTTGGTGCCACCGCCTACCCAACCGTGGATCTGCTCAAGCGGGGAACTTATCCAGAGCGCGTTCACCCCCAGCTGCTGTAAATAGTCGAGCCTGCTGGCGAGCCCTTTGAGATCGCCACCGTGGAAGGTGCCAATTTCCTGCATGCCGTCTTTGTGACGACCGTAGCTGTTGTCGTTGCCCGGGTCGCCATTCACAAAGCGGTCGGTTAGCACAAAATAGACGGTGGCGTTCTGCCAGCTAAACGGCGCTGGTTTGTCGGTTTCGGCGCGCTCAAGCAGCAGCAGGCCACCACTGCTGGCGTCTGGCTGCAGGGTTATGTTTCCGTTCTGCACCGTCGCGGTCTGTTTGCTGTAGAAATCACGCACCACGGTGCCTTCCGGGAAGGTATGGCTGACGTCCAGCGTCAGCGGTTTACCGTCCCACTTCGGGCACTGGCGGATAACGCTTGCAACCGGCTGTTCTGCGGTGCTCTGAATTGTCAGCAACAGAGTTGGCGTGCCGGATCGGGTATCAATCCGCATCTGGTATTCACCGTCGCGGAAAAGGCGCCACTGCGGCGGAGACCCGTCGCAGGGCTTGAGCGACAGCATCTCATTGAGTTTTATCGCCTCCGAAGGCTGCCAGCACGTCTTGTCAAAACCCAGCGTCAGAGGACGCGTACCCTTCGTAAGCTTTGCCTGGCTGGTGAAAACCCCGGTGCCTTCGGCACGAAATGCGTTAAACCCCGGCGATGACCAGTCGGCATGTGCCAGAGCGGGTAACATCAGAAAAGCTAATGCGGTGCGTTTCATTCCATTTTCCTGTCGCGGCATTTTTGACCAGTGTGCCATCAGGTTGTGGTTAAAAACTCATCCTCCATCGCTTTCTGTCGGGAGGATCTGTGAGGATGAGTGATCCCGCGCGAAATGAGACAGTTATCTGCGATATCGCACACATTTTTTCAGGAATGATGTTTTTATGAGCAAGTTTCAGGTGACATAGTTTCGGATTTGGACTATTTCTATACGTGCTCTTGAAGTCTATTTTTGATATGATTTGAGATTCCGCTCTCAAATTTGTGAAAAAAATAAGGTGTTGGGATGATTACATCCGACCAGGAGACCTAATGATATCGACTCCCATTCGACGATATGGGGCCGCGATACTCATGTTACTCACCACGACATTTTCGGGTGGGGTGCTTGCGAAGACGCACACGGATACAACGAGTAAGAAAGCCCACGTAATAAAGACGACAAGTAGTAAGGTTAGCAGTAAACAAGAGTATTCTCGCAATAGTGCAAAGAGTAGTTCACTTCCTGATTTGCGAAAATACCCTTCCGGAACACCAAGAAAAAAAGCGTTTCTCCGGACGGTAATGCCTTACATAACAAGTCAAAATGCCGCGATTACGGCGGATCGTAACTGGTTAATTTCAAAACAGTACGATAGCCGCTGGTCGCCGTCTGAACGCGCGCGTCTGAAAGACATCACGAAGCGCTATAAACTGAGCTGGAACGGTAACACGCGTCGCGTACCGTGGAATGCTCTCCTTGAGCGTGTGGACATTATCCCAGGCAGCATGGTAGCGACCATGGCAGCAGCCGAAAGCGGCTGGGGAACGTCTAAGCTGGCGCGTAATAACAACAACCTGTTCGGCATGAAATGTGCGAAAGGGCGTTGTAATAATGCGCCCGGCAAAGTGAAGGGCTATTCTCAGTTTGAATCAGTAAAAGATTCCGTGAATGCTTACGCGGTGAATCTTAATACGCACCCGGCCTACTCATCGTTCCGTAAATCACGCGCTCAGTTGCGTAAAGCGGATCAGGAAGTAACGGCCAGCGCAATGATTCACAAGCTAAAAGGTTATTCGACGAAGGGAAATAGCTATAACAACTATCTGTTCGCTATGTACCAGGATAACCAGCGCTTAATTGCCGCCCATATGTAATCTCAAAAAACGCCTTCCAGTGGAAGGCGTTTCCTTTTCTATATCAGCACCTCGCTGTGGCGATCCCGGTACTCTTTCGGCGTGGTGTCATACTCTTTGCGAAACACCGAATAGAAATACTGCAGCGACGGATAGCCGCACATCTGCGAGATTTCGTTGATCGACAGTGACGTGGAGACAAGCAGGCTGCGGGCCTTCTCCAGCTTCTCCGCATGAATGACGGCATGAATGGTTTCGCCCACCTCTTCTTTGAATCGCTTCTCCAGATTCGAGCGGGAAATGCCCACCGAGTCCAGGACCTGATCGACCTTAATCCCTTTGCAGGCGTGGTTGCGAATATAGTGCATGGCCTGAATGACGGCCGGGTCGCTTAGGGAGCGATAATCGGTTGAGCGACGCTCAACGACGCGGACGGGGGGAACCAGCAGGCGCTGAAGCGGCAGAGCCTCTTTATCCAGCAGACGGTGCAACAGCTTTGCCGCCTGATAGCCCATCTGACGTGTGCCCTGTGCTACGGAGGAGAGCGCCACGCGGGACAGGTAGCGGGTCAGTTCTTCGTTATCAATGCCAATCACGCACAGTTTTTCGGGCACCGGGATATGCAAATGTTCGCAGACCTGCAGCACGTGTCGGGCCCGGGCGTCCGTCACGGCAATAATGCCGGTTTGCGGTGGCAGCGTTTGCAGCCAGTCCGCCAGGCGGTTTTGCGCGTGCTGCCAGTTTTCCGGTGCGGTTTCCAGCCCCTGATAGACCACGCCGCGGTACTTCTCCTGTGCGACCAGCTGGCAAAACGCATGTTCACGCTCCACGGCCCAGCGCTTGCCGCTGGTGGCGGGTAAACCATAAAACGCGAAGCGATGGACGCCTTTCTCCTTTAAATGGAGAAAGGCGGCCTCGACCAGGGCATGGTTATCGGTGGCGATGTAGTGGACCGGCGGGTAGTGTTCGGGTGAATGATACGAGCCGCCGACGCCCACAATCGGCACGTCGACGTCGGTCAGCAGCTGCTCGATGATGGGATCGTCATAGTCGGCGATGACGCCATCACCCAGCCAGTCTTTGATGTTCTCCAGACGGGTGCGGAAATCTTCTTCAATAAAAATATCCCATTCGGATTGCGACGCCTGCAAATATTCACCCACGCCTTCTACCACCTGACGGTCGTAGGCTTTGTTGGCATTGAATAACAACGTAATGCGGTGACGCTTTTCAAACATGGCTCGCTTCCCAATTAAGTCACAATGCGGTTATCAGGCTCGTCGCTTGGTGGCAGAGTCCATCCAGACTGCCAGTAAAAGAATGGCCCCCTTGACGATATACTGCCAAAACGTCGGGACGTCCATCATACTCATCCCGTTATCCAACGACGCCATGATAAATGCCCCCATGACCGCGCCCGCCACGCTACCGATACCGCCTGCGAGGCTGGTGCCACCGATGACGCAGGCAGCGATAGCATCCAGCTCGGCGATGTTACCGGCGGAAGGAGAGCCTGCCCCCAGACGCGAGCTGAGGATCAACCCGGCGATAGCGACCATCAGGCCGTTAATGGCGAAAACCGCCAGCTTGGTACGTTCGACGTTAATACCCGACAGGCGAGCAGCTTCAAGGTTGCCGCCGATGGCATAAATACGACGGCCAAACGCGGTGCGCGTCGCCATAAACATGCCGCCGAGCAGTAACAGCGCCAGCAGCAGTACCGGCGTCGGAACGCCGCGATAGTCGTTAAGAAGCCAGATGGCGCCCAGCACAATGACCGCCGTCAGCGCCTGACGTCCTACCACGGACGTTGACGCTGGCGACGCAAGACCCAGCGCCTGACGGCGCATACGTCCACGCCACTGCCACGCGACAAACGCCAGCAGTCCCACCACGCCGATCGTAAAGCCTATGCTGTCCGAGAGGTAACTCTGGCCAATTTGGGACATCGCCGCGCTGGTCGGGGAGACGGTCGTGCCGTTAGTGATACCGATCAAGATCCCGCGGAAGGCCAGCATTCCCGCCAGGGTGACGATAAACGATGGCACCTTCCGATAGGCAACCCACCAGCCGTTCCAGGCCCCTAAAACCAGCCCCAGTACCAGCGTAACCGCGACGGTTAGCGGCAGCGGCCAGCCGAGCCAGACGTCAAAAATGGCCGCCACGCCGCCGAGAAGACCCATCATCGACCCGACCGACAGGTCGATTTCCGCAGAGATGATCACGAACACCATGCCCACGGCCAGGATGCCGGTGATGGCGGTCTGGCGGAGCAGGTTTGAGACGTTACGCGCGCTTAAGTACGAGCCATCCGTCATCCACGTGAAGAACAGCATGATGACGATAATCGCCGCGATCATCACGAAAACCTGCAGGTTCAGCGCTTTTAGCCCCGCGAACGCGCCGGGCGTCGGAACAGCGACTTTGATATCAGACGGATTGCTTTTCGACATGACGTTCGCTCCTTAAAGCGGCTTCCATCACCTGCTCTTGCGTCAGGTTCTGGTTAATCAGGTTGGCTTTCAGTTTCCCCTCGTGCATGACCAGCACGCGGTCGCTCAGGCCGAGCACTTCGGGTAACTCAGACGAGATGACAATGACGGCAATCCCTTGCTGTACAAGCTGATTAATCAGTTTGTAGATTTCGTATTTGGCACCGATATCGATCCCGCGCGTCGGCTCATCAAGGATTAATATGCGTGGATTAAGGAGCAGACAGCGTGCCAGAATCGCCTTCTGCTGGTTACCGCCGCTCAGTCGACCAATCGCCAGTTCCGGCGAGGAGGTTTTGACCTTCAGCCGGGCAAGTGACTGAAGGATGCACTGCTGCTCGGCGGCATCATCCAGGCAGCTCAGCGCGCCGGAGAACCGATCGAGTGCCGCAAGGGTGATGTTTTTACCCACCGCCATGACCGGTACGATGCCGTCTTTTTTGCGGTCTTCCGGCACCATGGCAATGCCGCGGGCAATCGCCTGCTGGCAGTTGTCGATTCTCACGGGCTGGCCGTCTATATATATCGTGCCCTCCCAGCGCCCTGGCCACACGCCAAACAGGCACTGCACGGCTTCGGTACGCCCGGCACCGACGAGCCCAGCAATCCCAAGAATTTCGCCGCTGTGAAGGGAAAACGAAACGTTATTGACCCGCTTAATGTGGCGGTTAACGGGGTGCCACGCGGTCAGGTTTTCCACGCGCAGCACTTCATCGCCCTGACTGTGGGGCTCATTCGGGTAGAGTGCGGTCAGCTCGCGGCCCACCATCATGGTGATGATGTCATCTTCACTCATGCCCGCAGCTTCACGCGTGCCGATGTGTTGCCCGTCGCGGATCACGCAGATGGTGTCCGAAATGGCTTTTACCTCGTTCAGCTTGTGCGAAATGTATATGCAGGCGATACCGTGGTTTTGCAGATCGCGGATAATATTGAGCAGAACCGCAGTTTCCTGTTCGGTGAGTGACGCCGTTGGCTCATCGAGGATCAGCAGCCTGACCTGTTTATTCAGCGCCTTCGCAATTTCGACCAGCTGCTGTTGCCCCAGGCCCAGGTCGCCCACGCGGGTATCCGGTGAAATGTTGAGGCTCACCTGCGCCAGCAGCTTTTCACAGCGGAGCGTCATGTTGTCGTAATCCAGCACGCCGTGGCGGGAAATCTCGGCTCCGAGGAAGATGTTCTCCAGCACGGTGAGATGTTTCACCAGCGCCAGCTCCTGGTGGATGATGGCGATGCCTTTGCGTTCGGTGTCGCGAATGTGCGTCGCCTGGATGACTTCACCGGCAAAGACAATTTCGCCTTCGTAACTGCCGTGCGGGTAGATCCCACACAGGACTTTCATCAGCGTTGATTTGCCCGAACCGTTCTCGCCACACAGCGAAACCACTTCGCCAGGGTTCAACCGGAGACTGACGTTGTCGACGGCTTTCACCGCGCCGAAGCGCTTGGTGATGCTTTTCATTTCAAGTAAATAAGGCATAACTGCTCCACATAACCCGAGGGAAGAACAGTACAACGTGATGCGCCCCCGCAGAGCAGGGGCAGCGCCGGATTACAGTTCGCTCTTCTTGTGGAAACCGTCTTTAATAACGGTGGCGTCAATGTTCTCTTTATTGACTTCAATTGGCGTGAGCAGGCGAGCCGGAACGTCTTTCAGGCCGTTATTCAGCGTTGCATCTGCTTTAGGTTGCTTACCGTTGCCCAGCTCAACGGCAATTTCCGCCGCCGTATTGGC
Organism: Enterobacter cloacae complex sp. P14RS; assembly: GCF_014895895.1. Taxonomy (NCBI): domain Bacteria; kingdom Pseudomonadati; phylum Pseudomonadota; class Gammaproteobacteria; order Enterobacterales; family Enterobacteriaceae; genus Enterobacter; species Enterobacter cloacae complex sp. P14RS. Next base: position 35,951 of record NZ_JADBQM010000016.1, on the reverse strand, counting down.
AAGTTCGGTAATCGGTTTGTAGACCGTCATGGTCTGGGTACCTGCGATAATGCGTTTTACGCCCGCCAGGTCGGCATCCTGACCAGAAATCGCGACTTTACCGGCCAGTCCCTGGGCACTCAGAGCCTGAATAGCCCCGCCTGCTGTGGCATCGTTGGAGGCCACGACAGCATCAATTTTGTTGTTATTAGCCGTCAGCGCATTTTCCATAATCTTCAGGGCATTTTCTGGTAACCATCCGTCGGCCCACTGATCGCCGACCACCTTAATTTTGCCGCTGTCGATGTACGGCTTAAGGACCTTCATTTGCCCTTCGCGGAACAGTTTGGCGTTGTTATCCACCGGCGAACCGCCCATCAGGAAATAATTGCCTTGAGGCACTTTGTCGATCAGGCTTTGCGCCTGTAATTCGCCCACTTTTTCATTGTCGAAGGAAATATAATAATCAATATCGGCGTTATTAATCATGCGGTCATAAGCGAGAACTTTTATGCCTTCCTGCTTCGCTTCTTTCACCACGTTACTTAATACCTGGCCGTTATAAGGGATAATGACCAGAACATCGACTCCCCGGTTGATCATATTCTCGATCTGCGACATTTGCGTTTCTTCATTGCCGTTAGCCGACTGAACAAACACATTCGCACCGAGTGATTCCGCTTTTTTCACAAAAATATCGCGATCTTTTTGCCAGCGCTCCAGACGCAGGTCATCAATCGCCATGCCAATTTTGACCTCCTTGGCATGCCCTGCAAAGCTTGCAAGGAGGAGCGTAGTGCAGAGCGTTAGGGTCAGGTTCTTTATCTTCATAATTATTAGGCCTTTTTGTAGGGGTATGTGTTGCTGAGATAAAAGAAACATTCACTGCTGGGTCGCAGCAAATTTTTAACGCGGAAAGGCGGGCTGGCAATTACAGATTTTTATCTTCTCATTACGATATTTGGTTTATTTCTGAATTTATGACCGCGATCGGATTTTAAAATTCGTAACGCCTTAATTACATTTGATTCTGGAATGTGCGCCGAAAAATAGTTTGTCTGCGCATTATTTTGCGAGCCAGCGCACAGTTGTGCATTCTCTCAATAGCAGTGTGAAATAACGTAATTGAGCAACCCAAAATGTCTATTCACTATTACTCCTGAATCAACGACTCGCCGCATACCCTGATTATGGAGCTCAATATGCAAGCTTATTTCGACCAACTCGATCGCGTTCGTTACGAAGGCCCAAAAACGACCAATCCTTTAGCATTTCGTCACTACAATCCGGATGAGCTGGTGCTGGGTAAGCGCATGGAAGATCATCTGCGCTTTGCCGCCTGTTACTGGCATACCTTCTGCTGGAACGGCGCCGATATGTTCGGCGTGGGTTCCTTTGACCGTCCGTGGCAACAGCCGGGTGAGGCCATCGAGCTGGCGAAACGCAAAGCCGACGTGGCGTTTGAGTTCTTCCACAAGCTGAACGTGCCGTACTACTGCTTCCATGATGTTGACGTATCGCCGGAAGGGGCGTCGCTGAAAGAGTACCTGAACAATTTTGCGCAGATGGTGGACGTGCTGGCAGAAAAACAGCAGCAAAGCGGCGTGAAGCTGCTCTGGGGTACGGCAAACTGCTTCACCAACCCACGCTACGGTGCGGGTGCGGCCACCAACCCGGATCCGGAAGTGTTTAGCTGGGCGGCTACGCAGGTGGTGACGGCAATGAACGCTACGCATCAGCTGGGCGGCGAAAACTATGTCCTGTGGGGCGGCCGTGAAGGCTATGAAACCCTGCTCAATACCGACCTGCGCCAGGAGCGCGAGCAGATTGGCCGCTTTATGCAGATGGTTGTCGACCATAAGCACAAAATCGGCTTCCGCGGCACGCTGCTGATCGAGCCTAAACCGCAGGAACCAACCAAGCATCAGTACGACTACGATGTCGCGACCGTGTATGGCTTCCTGAAGCAGTTTGGTCTGGAAAAAGAGATCAAAGTGAATATTGAGGCTAACCACGCTACCCTGGCGGGCCACTCATTCCATCACGAAATTGCCTCTGCGATTGCGCTGGGCATCTTCGGATCGGTAGATGCGAACCGCGGCGATCCGCAGCTGGGCTGGGATACCGACCAGTTCCCGAACAGCGTGGAAGAGAATGCGCTGGTGATGTACGAGATCGTCAAAGCGGGCGGTTTCACCACCGGCGGCCTTAACTTTGACGCCAAGGTGCGTCGCCAGAGCACCGACAAATACGATCTGTTCTACGGCCACATTGGCGCGATGGACACCATGGCGCTGGCGCTGAAAGTGGCGGCGCGTATGATTGAAGACGGCGAGCTGGATAAGCGCGTGGCGAAGCGCTACAGCGGCTGGAACAGTGAGCTGGGCCAGCAAATTTTGAAGGGTCAGTTATCGCTTGCGGAGATCGCGAAGTACGCTGAACAACAGCAGCTGGCGCCGCAGCACCAGAGCGGGCATCAGGAACTGCTGGAAAACCTGGTTAATCACTACCTGTTCGATAAATAACAGCATCCAGGCCCGGTAAGCGGAAGCGCCACCGGGCATTTCTGTCAAAGGAGTCACCACAATGTATATCGGGATCGATCTTGGCACATCGGGTGTGAAAGCCATCCTGTTAAGCGAGCAGGGCGACGTGTTAGCAACGCAGACTGAAAAGCTGCAGGTTTCACGCCCGCATCCGCTGTGGTCGGAGCAGGACCCGGAGCAGTGGTGGCAGGCGACGGATCGCGCGATAAAAGCCTTAGGCGAGCAGCACAGCCTGCGCGACGTGAAAGCGCTGGGCATTGCCGGACAAATGCATGGTGCAACGTTGCTGGATAGCCAGCATCGCGTTCTGCGCCCGGCTATTCTCTGGAACGATGGCCGCTGTGCGGAAGAGTGCGCAATCCTTGAAGCGCGTGTGCCCACGTCCCGCGAGATTACGGGCAACCTGATGATGCCGGGCTTCACCGCACCAAAACTTTTGTGGGTACAGCGCCACGAGCCGGAGATTTTCCGTCAGGTGGCGAAAGTCCTGCTGCCGAAAGACTATCTGCGCTTTCGTATGACGGGCGATTTCGCCAGCGACATGTCCGATGCCGCGGGCACCATGTGGCTCGACGTGGCGAAGCGCGACTGGAGCGAGGCGATGCTGGATGCCTGCCATCTGACCCGGGAACATATGCCCGCGCTGTTCGAAGGCTGTGAGGTGACGGGTACGCTGCTGCCAGACGTTGCGGAACGCTGGAATATGCCTGCCGTACCGGTGGTGGCCGGGGGCGGTGATAACGCGGCGGGTGCCGTGGGTGTCGGGATGGTTGAGGCGGGGCAGACGATGCTGTCGCTGGGAACCTCTGGGGTCTATTTTGCCGTCAGCGACGGCTATCGCAGCAATCCCGAAAGCGCTGTGCACAGTTTCTGTCATGCGCTTCCGGGAAAATGGCATTTGATGTCGGTGATGCTGAGCGCGGCATCCTGCCTGGACTGGGCGGCGAAGCTTACCGGCATGGCGGACGTTCCGGCACTCATTGCGGCGGCGCAGCAGGCGGATGACGCGGCGAGTACCGTCTGGTTTTTACCCTATCTTTCTGGCGAGCGTACGCCGCACAACAACCCGGAAGCGAAAGGGGTATTCTTTGGCCTAACCCATCAGCACGGCCCGGCAGAGCTGGCGCGTGCGGTTCTGGAAGGTGTGGGGTATGCGCTGGCCGACGGAATGGATGTAGTGCACGACTGCGGCCTGAAACCGGCGAGCGTCACCCTGATTGGCGGCGGCGCGCGAAGCCCTTACTGGCGACAGATGCTGGCGGATATCAGCGGGTTGCAGCTGGATTTCCGCACGGGAGGGGATGTTGGCCCCGCGCTCGGCGCCGCGCGTCTGGCGCAGATCGCTATGAACCCGGAAAAGCCGCTTTCGCAGCTGCTGCCGCAGCTTACGCTTGAACAGGCGCATGTGCCTGACGCGGCAGGACATGCCCGTTATGCAGAAAGGCGCGAGGTGTTCCGCAAAATCTATCAGCAGCTGCTGCCGCTGATGTCATAAACTCGCTTGTCCGACAGAGGCACGAGGATGTCCTTTTTTGGTCTGTGCGTGCCTCTCTTTCCTTGCCAGTATGGTGACACACCCACTGGCGAGGAGATTTATCATGTCACGCATTGCACTCATCAATATTGATACTCAGCAGTCCTTCCATCATCGCCCTTACTGGCAGGAGGGCGACATTCCTGCCTTTCAGCAGGCGATGCTGGGGCTGATTGAAGGCTGCCAGGCGCGCGGTATTCCAGTCGTTGATATTTTTCATGTGGATGAAGACGGCCCCTTCACGCTGCAAAGCGGCTATGTCAAACCGATGGCCTTTTTGCGTCATCAGCCGGATGTGGTTTTCCAGAAACACGTCCATAATGCCTTCACGGATACCGGGCTTGATCGCTGGCTGCGCGAGCGTGATATCAACCAGCTGATTATCTGCGGCATTCGCACGGAACAATGCTGTGAAACCACCGCTCGGGTAGCATCCGATCTGGGTTATGCTGTGACGTTTGTGAGCGAGGCAACGCTGACGTTTCCCATGATGTACAAGGGCATTACCCTGAGCGCAGCGGAAATTCGCCATCGTACCGAGACGGTACTGGCCGGGCGTTTTGCCGAAATTAAAACGGTAGCGGAGACGCTGGAGTCACTGTAATGCGCATCGACGTCTGGTTCGTGATGTTACCCGGGGTACTGGCACTGGATATGTCAGGCCCGGCTGAGACCTTTGTGCTGGCTGGCGACGCGTTTCGTCTGCATTACATTGGGCCGCAACCGGACGTGCCGACGTCGATAGGCCTGACGATGGGCGGCATCCAGCCGTTGCCGGAAAGTCTGCCTCCGGGGAGTCTGCTTGTCCTGCCGGGGGTGAGCGACTCCCGCGTTCAGTTCTCAACGCCGCAGGCGCAGCAGATCCAGCACTGGCTAATGCGCTTGCAGCCGGTCATTCAGCGCCGGGATATCACGGTGATGTGCGTCTGTTCTGGTGCGCTGCTGGCGGCGAAATCGGGCCTGCTGAATAACAAACAGTGCACAACCCACCATGACGTTATCAGCCGTTTACGCACTGTGGCTCCCACGGCGACGATTAAAGAAAACCGCATCTTTGTACAGGACGAGAATATCTGGACCAGCGCGGGGATCACGTCGGGCATCGATCTGGCGCTGCATATGATTAACCGCCTGTGCGGTCCCGAAAAGGCGCTGGCCGTGGCGCGCGAGATGGTGGTCTGGTTCCGCCGTTCCGGTGACGATCCCCAGCTTTCACCGTGGCTGCGCTATCGCAACCATCTTCATCCGGCGATCCATCGGGCGCAGGATGCGCTCACCGCCGAGCCGCAAAAAACGTGGAGCTTGCCCGATATCGCCGCACTGGCGCACGTCAGCCCGCGCCATCTCACCCGGCTTTTCCAGACGCATTTAGGGATTAGCGTCCGCGATTATCTGGAGCAGCTGCGTCTGGCGGTGGCGGAGCAGTGGCTGATGCAGGGGCGCGGCGTGGAACAGGCCTCTCTGGCGGCAGGCTTCTCCTCCCCGCGCCAGTACCACCGCGCCCGGCAGCGCAGCGTTAGCTGACGAAGCGGCGCGCGTCGATTTTTTGCAGCAGCATCGACAGCAGCAGGCTGATAACCAGCGTAGCGGCAAAAATCCAGACGATATCCAGCACCGGCCAGCTTTTGAGCTCAACGCCCCTTGTTCGCAGGGCGTGGATCACCAGCGCGTGAAAACCGTAAATTCCCAGCGAGTGCCGCGAGATAAAGCCCAGCACGGGAAGGGGACGCGCATTCAGGGTGTTTTTAACGAGCGTGAGCAGCGATACGGCACAGATAAAGACCATCGGCCCGCAATACAGATACCAGGTATCGGCAAAATTGCCGCGCCACTGAAGCTCATGTAGCGTCCCGCGTGAAATCACCGCCACGCCGGCGATAAACAGCGCTCCGCAGAGCCAGTTCAGACCGCGCTTTTGCGTGTCCATCATCCCGATGGCGCGCCCCAGCATGCCGTAAAGCACGTAGTAGAAGGTGTCGCCGTTGATATAGAGGTTTACCGGCAACCATTCGAAACCGTCGATTTTCTGCGAGACCGTGTTCGGGTTGGCGACGATGCCAATCACCACCATCAGGGCCAGAAGCATTTTCCCGCTGACGTTTTTCACCTGAATGAGCGGAGAGACCAGATAGATAACGATGATGGCGAAGAAGAACCACAGGTGGTAGAAAACCGGTTTTTGCAGCAAATATTTGAGGGATAACCCGGCGTTAATGGAGGTAAACAGGGTGATATAGAGCAGGGCAACGGCGCTGTAGAACCCCAGACAGGCCGCGATGCGGATGAAGTGCCTCGGCTGCGCGCTACGCTCGCCAAAAAAGAGAAAGCCGGAAATCATAAAAAACAGCGGCACGCTGACGCGCGACGCGGAGTTGAGGATATTGGCAATATCCCAGTTAACGGGGCTGATGCTGTGGGCATTCGTGACATACCAGGTCGTCGTGTGGATCATGACCACCATCAGACACGCTATTCCGCGCAGGTTATCAATCCAGTTAATTTTTGACGGCATCAGTTCCTCGTATTCCCTGTAAAGTGAGTGGGACTCCCATCGTCCAAAAGTCTTCGTTTGGAAAATTCTGAGTTTTATGCGCAGGCTTGCCGGGAGACCGCGAGATTCGCAGAATGGCAGACCTTAATCTATAAAAGTGTTGATATTAAAAATAACAGCCGCTGACCAGGACGGTAATAAAAATGATGATGAAGCGTGTGGCATCACTCTTTCTGCTGTTGATGCTGGCAGGATGCAGTGCGCCACAGGAAGTCCCCGTGCAAAAAGCGCAGCAGGGAAAAATAAGCCCGGAGCGTTCGCTGAATATGGAAGCGCTCTGTAAAGAGCGGGCCGCTCGGCGCTATAACTCGGACGTTCAGAAAATTAACGTCATTGGGTTTGAGCGCTTTCAGGGCAGCTATGAGCTTAGAGGGTATACTGCGCGCAAAGAGGGCTTTGTCTGCTCGTTTGATGCGGACGGTCAGTTTTTACATCTCTCCATGCGCTAGCCTGCTCGCATAATCAACAACCAGACGCCGCCAGCGTTCTGGCCGGAAGGCTTATTTCCCAATTTTCCCTAAACAACCCCGTTTCGTACTGTATATCTTGCAGCCAGCGGGTATACTGGTCCCTTCCATTTAAAACCACACGTATCCAGCACGAAATACTATGCAAAAGTTTGATACCAAGACCTTCCAGGGCCTGATCCTGACCTTACAGGATTACTGGGCTCGTCAGGGCTGTACCATTGTTCAACCTTTGGACATGGAAGTCGGCGCCGGCACTTCACACCCGATGACCAGCCTGCGCGCGTTGGGGCCAGAGCCAATGGCGACCGCGTATGTGCAGCCTTCCCGTCGTCCGACCGATGGTCGTTACGGTGAAAACCCGAACCGTCTGCAGCATTACTATCAGTTCCAGGTGGTGATTAAGCCATCACCCGACAACATTCAGGAACTGTATCTCGGGTCGCTGAAAGAGCTGGGTATGGATCCAACCATCCACGACATCCGTTTCGTGGAAGACAACTGGGAAAACCCAACGCTGGGTGCCTGGGGTCTCGGTTGGGAAGTGTGGCTGAACGGCATGGAAGTGACCCAGTTCACCTACTTCCAGCAGGTTGGCGGTCTGGAATGTAAGCCAATCACCGGTGAAATCACCTACGGTCTGGAACGTCTGGCCATGTACATTCAGGGCGTAGACAGCGTTTACGACCTGGTCTGGAGCGACGGCCCGCTGGGTAAAACCACCTACGGCGACGTGTTCCATCAGAACGAAGTGGAGCAATCCACCTATAACTTCGAATACGCGGACGTGGACTTCCTGTTCACCTGCTTCGAGCAGTACGAGAAAGAGGCACAGCAGCTGCTGGCGCTGGAAACTCCGCTGCCGCTGCCTGCCTACGAGCGTATTCTGAAGGCCGCCCACAGCTTCAACCTGCTGGACGCCCGCAAAGCGATCTCCGTGACTGAACGTCAGCGCTACATTCTGCGTATTCGCACCCTGACCAAAGCCGTTGCAGAAGCTTACTACGCGTCCCGTGAAGCCCTTGGCTTCCCGATGTGCAACCGAAACAAATAAGAGGCGGCCATGTCTGAGAAAACTTTCCTGGTGGAAATCGGCACCGAAGAGCTGCCACCAAAAGCCCTGCGCAGCCTGGCTGAATCTTTTGCTGCGAACGTGACCGCCGAGCTGGATAACGCTGGCCTGGCGCACGGTAAAATTGAGTGGTTTGCCGCGCCGCGTCGTCTGGCGCTGAAAGTGGCAAATCTGGCGGCGTCTCAGCCGGATCGTGAAGTCGAAAAACGTGGCCCGGCGATTGCCCAGGCGTTTGACGCGGAAGGCAAGCCAAGCAAGGCTGCCGAAGGCTGGGCGCGCGGCTGCGGCATCACCGTCGATCAGGCCGAGCGTCTGACCACCGATAAAGGCGAATGGCTGCTGTATCGTGCCCACGTGAAAGGCGAAAGCGCGGAAGCGCTGCTGCCAAACATGATCGCCACTTCTCTGGCGAAGCTGCCGATTCCTAAGCTGATGCGCTGGGGCGCGTCTGACGTACACTTCGTGCGTCCGGTACACACCGTGACCCTGCTGCTGGGCGACACCGTTATTCCGGCGACCATTCTGGGCGTGGCGTCCGATCGCGTGATCCGCGGCCACCGCTTTATGGGCGAGCCAGAGTTCACCATCGACAATGCCGACCAGTATCCACAGATCCTGCTGGAACGCGGTAAAGTGATTGCCGACTACGAACAGCGTAAAGCCAAAATTAAAGCGGACGCGGAAGAAGCGGCGCGTAAGATTGGCGGTAATGCCGACCTGAGCGACAGCCTGCTGGAAGAGGTCACTTCTCTGGTGGAATGGCCGGTTGTGCTGACCGCAAAATTCGAAGAGAAATTCCTGGCCGTTCCGGCAGAAGCGCTGGTGTACACCATGAAGGGTGACCAGAAGTACTTCCCGGTTTACGCCAACGACGGCAAGCTGCTGCCAAACTTCATCTTCGTGGCGAACATCGAATCGAAAGATCCGAGCCAGATTATCTCCGGTAACGAGAAAGTGGTGCGCCCGCGTCTGGCGGATGCCGAGTTCTTCTTCAATACCGACCGTAAAAAGCGTCTGGAAGATAACCTGCCGCGCCTGCAGACCGTGCTGTTCCAGCAGCAGCTGGGTACGCTGCGCGACAAAACCGACCGTATCGCGGAGCTGTCCGGCTGGATCGCCCGTGAAATCGGTGCCGACGTTAACCACGCGACCCGCGCGGGCCTGCTCTCCAAATGCGACCTGATGACCAACATGGTGTTCGAATTCACCGACACCCAGGGCGTAATGGGCATGCACTACGCGCGTCACGATGGCGAAGCGGAAGACGTAGCCGTAGCTCTGAACGAGCAGTATCAGCCGCGCTTTGCGGGCGACGATCTGCCGTCCAACCCGGTTGCCTGCGCTGTAGCGATTGCCGATAAGATGGACACCCTGGCGGGTATCTTCGGCATCGGCCAGCATCCGAAAGGCGATAAAGACCCGTTTGCGCTGCGTCGTGCCGCGCTGGGCGTGCTGCGCATCATCGTTGAGAAGAACCTGAACCTTGATCTGCAGACCCTGACCGAAGAAGCGGTGCGTCTGTACGGCGACAAGCTGACCAACGCGAACGTGGTGGATGACGTGATCGACTTTATGCTCGGCCGTTTCCGCGCGTGGTATCAGGACGAAGGTTACACCGTCGACACCATTCAGGCGGTGCTGGCGCGTCGTCCAACCCGTCCGGCTGATTTCGATGCGCGTATGAAGGCGGTTTCCCACTTCCGTACGCTGGAAGCGGCATCTGCCCTGGCGGCGGCCAACAAGCGTGTATCCAACATCCTCGCGAAATCCGACGAGACGCTGAACGAGCGCGTAAACGCCGCGACGCTGAAAGAGCCGGAAGAGATCGCCCTGGCGATGCAGGTTGTGGTGCTGCGCGACAAGCTCGAGCCGTACTTCGCGGAAGGTCGCTACCAGGAAGCGCTGGTGGAGCTGGCGGAGCTGCGTGACGTGATCGACGCCTTCTTCGAGAAAGTGATGGTGAACGTAGAAGATAAAGAACTGCGTATTAACCGTCTCTCCATGCTCGAAAAACTGCGCGAGCTGTTCCTGCGCGTGGCGGATATTTCGCTGTTGCAGTAATGTGCCCGTTGTAACACATGCTCAAAACCCGCTTCGGCGGGTTTTTTTAATACCGTGTCGCTGAAAATTTAACCTTGAAATGGTCAACACATTACCGCTATCCTTATCTCCGTTAAATTTCTCGCTCTGGAGCGCCCCCCAAAAATGAACAAACACGACTGATGAATTTCGATCCTTGCTAAACGCCACCGCGTGGGCAGGGGATGTTTTGATTTCATTCAGGAGTGCTTATGGCTCATTTTGCGCAGTCCCCTTCTTTTATTTTGCATCAGGTCACCTGTCAGTTTGCGACGGGCGATACCCTTTTTGGTCCGCTGAGTTTTTCTCTGGAGCCGTCTCTGTGCGCTCTGGTTGGCCGTAACGGCAGCGGGAAAACGCGTCTGCTGCGTCTGCTGGCGGGGCTTGATGAGCCTGCAAGCGGGCATATTGAACGTACCGGAACATATGTCTATGTGGCTCAGCAGCAGGACATTTTGCCGCACACGACGCTGGCTGAGCTGCTCGGGTACGAGGCCATCTTCGCGGCGCGAGCGCGTATCGACAGCGGCGATTACCAGCCTGACGATCTGGAAATGCTTGATGGATTCTGGGATTTAGCTGAACGTCTTGGCGAGGCGTTTGCCCGGGCGAAACTCCCGCCGTTTGATCCAGATAAGCCAGCCGGTGAGCTCAGCGGCGGCGAGCGTATTCGCGCGCTGCTGTGCGGGGCATTTACGGCTGAAGCGGATTTCCTGCTGCTGGACGAACCGACTAACCATCTGGATCGACAAGGACGGGCGTGGTTCTACGACCAGCTTGCCCGTTATCAGGGCGGCATGCTCGTCGCCTCCCATGACCGTGAGCTGCTGGCGCAGGTGCCGCGTATTCTTGAGCTAAGCAGCGGCGGGCTGCGCAGCTACGGTGGGAATTATGCGGATTATCAAACCCAGCGCGATGCCGAACAGCAGGCGGCCCGCGCGGCGCTGGAGCACGCGGCCACGGAGCGCAAACGCACCCGCGCACGTATGCAAAAAGAGCATGACGACAGCCAGCGGCGCTCGGCAAAAACATTACGCACCGTCGATACTCTGAATATCGCGTCGTTTGAACGCGTCAAATACAAAGGCGCGGCAAAGGAACGTATTGGCTCCTGGAAAAAACAGCACAGCGAGCAAAATGAAGCCCTGAATGCCGCGGTAAACAAGGCGCGTGAGCGGGTTGAAGAAGATAACCCGGTGATGTTTACCCTGCCGGGGAGTCAGATCCCGGAAGGTAAACAGGTGCTGGTGCTGGAAGATCTGGTGTTACCGCATGTGCCTGTTCCTCCGCTTAGCTGGCGGATGGATGGGCCAATGCGCGTGGCGCTAAAAGGTCCGAACGGCTGCGGGAAATCGACGCTGTTGAAAGCCATCCTCGGCGACATTAGTCCACGCTCAGGAACCTGCAAGGTGTCGGTCAGCTGTGCTTATCTCGATCAGCATCTTTCCCGGCTCGATCTGTCGCAGTCGGTCATGACGCACCTCAACCTGGGCAATACGCCTCTGGAAGAGGGTATGTTACGCACCCGTTTAGCCCAGCTTCAGCTGGGGGCCGACAAAGTCTCGCTCCCGCTGGCGGAACTGAGCGGCGGTGAGCGTCTGAAGGCTGCGCTGGCCTGCGTGCTTTGGCGCGGGGAGGCCACGCAGCTCCTGTTGCTGGATGAACCGACCAACCATCTGGATCTGGCTTCAGTGCAGGCTATTGAAGCGGCGCTGGCTGGTTTCCCCGGCGCGCTGCTGGTGGTGTCACACGATGATGCGTTTTTAAAAGGGTTAATGTTGACGCACGAGATGGTGTGGGAAGAGACGGGCTGGCGTTTCGAGAGCCTTTAAACACAAGCCCCCGCAGAGGCGGGGGCGTTCAAACTTTACTACGCTATCTGTTTGCTGAGTGCAGGGTTGGCCTGAATCAGGCGCATCAGCTTTAACTCGGTTGGGGTGGGTTTCTCTCGTTTTGACTCCCACTCCAGCACCATAGCCACGCTGACACCCATCGCTCTGGCGAATTCTTCAGTTTTCAGTCCTGTCCCTTTGCGCAATTGCTCATATTCTGTAAAGGGATTGGATTTTTGTTGCAGGGTAATGGCCTGCGGTACATCTTTAAAAACGATCTGTTCCAGACTGCTCAGCAGCTCAAACTCAGGATCTTTATATTCCATTGAGAACTCCTCTTAAATCTCACATCGTGATCAAGAACATCAGAGAGCCAATTAAGAATAGTCCCTAATACAAACCAAGGATCGTCACGGCTGTGATTAATCGTGCGGTAACGATCGCTTTACGCGATTCAGCTATCTGGATAGTTATGCTAATTCCCTGATTAACCATATGTCGGCTTCGCCAGGTATTTTTTTGTAAATAGTAAGAAATAAATCGGCAATAGTCGTTTTACATGAAAAGAGTATCTTGCAAGGCTGACCTGGACTATCCTTGTCAGCGTCGGGCACGCGTGTGCCGGTGTGCGCTTTTTTGGGTGAAAGGAGTAATAAAATGGCGACAGGAAAGTCCTGCTCTCGCTGGTTTGCGCCTATTGCGGCGTTGTTGATGGTTGTTAGCCTGAGTGGGTGTTTTGATAAAGAAGGCGATCAGCGCAAAGCGTTTATCGATTTTCTGCAGAATACAGTGATGCGCAGCGGCGAGCGGTTGCCGACGCTGACTGCGGATCAGAAAAAACAGTTTGGCCCCTATGTGTCCGATTACGCCATTCTTTATGGGTATTCACAGCAGGTGAGCCAGGCGATGGACTCCGGTATCCGCCCGGTAGTGGATAGCGTGAACGCCATCCGTGTTCCCCAGGATTATATGACTCAGCGCGAGCCGCTGCGCCAGTCCAACGGTGCGCTCGGCGTGCTGAGCCAGCAGCTGCAAAATGCGAAAATGCAGGCTGACGCGTCACGTTCTGCGCTGAAGCAGGGCGAGGATCTTAAACCGGTCTTCGATAAAGTGTATGAGAAAGTAGTGACGAAACCCTCTGAAGCGATACAACCGCTGATTCCGGCCGCGCAGGTCTTCACTCAGCAGCTGGTTCAGGTCGGGGATTTCATCTCGCAGCAGGGGACACAGGTGAGCTTTGTTGCCAACGGCATTCAGTTCCCAACCTCGCAGCAGGCAAGTCAGTACAATACGCTGATTGGGCCGCTGGCCGCCCAGCACCAGGCCTTTAGCCAGGCGTGGGGCGCAGCAGTCGCTGCCACAGAATAAACCGAAAAACCCCGCCTCAGGCGGGGTTTTTTTTTCGGCATTCAGAAAATAACGCTTGTCATTCCTCTACCACATCGGTATAACTGTTCGCGTCGGTTTGTTACACAGACCTAAAGCAGTTTAGTAAAGCAGTCCAGATTGTTATCCATAGATACCCTTCGTAGTGACCCTTCCTTCATCGCTTAAAAATCTGTAACGCAATCCATCAAGCCGGAAGGCACAATATATTTGTTAATAAGGTAATTTCTATGTCTGCTAAAATGACTGGTCTGGTTAAATGGTTCAACGCTGATAAAGGTTTCGGCTTCATCACTCCTGACGATGGCTCTAAAGACGTGTTCGTACACTTCTCTGCTATCCAGAACGATGGCTACAAATCTCTGGACGAAGGTCAGAAAGTTTCCTTCACCATCGAAAGCGGCGCTAAAGGCCCAGCAGCTGGTAACGTTGTAAGCCTGTAAGCTTCCAACCCAGTAGCACAAAATTCAAAAACCCGCCTTCTGGCGGGTTTTTTCGTTTCTACTGTTGGATCTGCGGGTTAACGCAGTTCCTGTCTACTTTTCCAGCAAGCGCGGCTATCAGGTTATCTACCGCCGTCGCCGCCATATTGTAGCGCGTCTCGTGGGTAGCAGAGCCGATGTGTGGCAGGGCGACGACGTTTGGCATGCTCAGCAGTGGGGAGTCCACCGGAAGCGGCTCCTGCTCAAACACGTCCAGACCCGCGGCGTGGATCTCGCCGCTTTGCAGCGCTTCAATCAGCGCCTGCTCATCCACCACCGGACCGCGACCCGCGTTGATGAAGATGGCGGACTTCTTCATTTTTTCAAACGCGGATTTGCCAATCAGATGGCGCGTTTCATCCGTCAGCGGCAGGATCAGGCAAACAAAATCGGCTTCCTGCAGCAGCGTATCCAGCTCGCAGTAACGCGCGTTGAAGCGTTCTTCTGCTTCACTGTGATGACGGCGCGCGTTATACAGAATCGGCATGTTGAAGCCGAAATGCGCGCGCTGCGCCAGCGCCAGCCCGATACGCCCCATACCCACGATGCCCAGCGTTTTGCCATGCACATCCACGCCGAACCAGTCCGGCCCAATGCTTTTCGTCCATTCACCGGCTTTCACACGCTCGGCCACTTCCACCACGCGACGGGCCGTGCTGAGCACCAGCGCCATCAGCGTATCTGCCACGGTTTCCGTCAGGGCATGCGGCGTGTGCATCAGCAGGATTTTACGGGCGTTCAGGGCATCCACGTCGAAATTGTCATAACCCACGGAAACGGTTGAGGTAGCACGAAGCTTCGGCATTTTCTCCAGCAGGGCGACATCCACTTTTTCGCTTGAACCCAGCAGGCCTTCGGCGTTGGCGAACGCATCGGCATGCTGCGCCACGGTCTCCGGGCTCAGGTTCTTCACCTGCGTAACGGTGAAGTGTTCTTCCAGGCGTTTCTGCAGATCTTCCGGCAGAGCTTTATACAAAATGACGGACGGCTTCATGCTAATCTCCGTTGATTTTTAAGGATTCAGGCGTGGCGTGCGCCGACGAGGTGCTGTTGATTATTAGCAGGCTTAACAATCAAAGTAAGCCACACGGAGGCGAAAAGCGCTACCCCCATAAAGATGTACGACGCGGATGGGCTGCCGGTCACACCGTTCAGGTAGCCGACGAACCAGGATCCGCAGAACGACCCCAGCGCGCCCATACTGTTAATCAATGCCATTGCACCGCCCGCGACGTTACGCGGCAGCATTTCCGGGATGATGGCAAAAAACGGACCGTACGGGGCGTACATGGCGGCACCGGCAATCACCAGCAGGGTATAAGAGGCCCAGAAGTGATTCGCGCCCACCGCCCACGAGCCGATGAAGGCGAAAGCGGCAATCAGCAGCAGCGGCCAGACAAACAGCTTGCGGTTTTGCAGCTTGTCCGACGCCCAGGAGACAACGATCATCGCGATGGTCGCTGCGAGATACGGTACGGAAGAGAGCCAGCCCACTTCCACCATGCCGAGGTTCTCGCCGCCGCTGCGGATAATCGACGGCAGCCACAGCACAAACCCGTACACGCCGATACTCCAGGTAAAGTACTGCGCGCAGAGCAGGATAACGTTGCGGGAGCGGAACGCTTCGCCGTAGTTGCGTACCGCCTTCAGCCCCTGCTGCTCTTTATCCAGTTGCGCCTGCAGCGCGGCTTTTTCATCTTCGGAAAGCCACTTCGCTTGGGCAGGCTTATCTTTTACCAGCACCCACCAGCAGAATGCCCAGATAATTGCGGGTACCCCTTCGATGATAAACATCTCGCGCCAGCCGAAGGACTGGATCAGGTAGCCGGAGACTACCGACATCCACAGTACGGTGACCGGGTTACCGAGGATCAGGAAGGTATTCGCGCGTGAACGTTCAGATTTGGTAAACCAGTTGCTGATGTAAATCAGCATCGCCGGCATGACCGCTGCCTCAACGACGCCGAGGATAAAGCGAATGGCCGCCAGGGCAGGAATATTGTTCACCACGCCGGTCAGTGACGCGCAGGCGCCCCACAGGATCAGACAGATGAAGATCAGCTTACGCACGCTGCGGCGTTCCGCGTAAATCGCGCCGGGGATCTGGAAGAAGAAGTAGCCCAGGAAGAAAAGGGCACCCAGCAGGGATGAAATACCTTTGGTGATGCCGAGGTCTTCGGTGATCCCCGCCGCGGACGCGAAGCTGAAGTTGGCACGATCGAGGTACGCCAGGCTGTACGTGATAAACACGATTGGCATGATGTACCACCAGCGTTTTACTGCATTGGTCGAACTGTTCATAGGCTTGCCTCTGTTGTTGAGGTTGTTACCGCCGTTGTCTGTAGGGTACACGGTGGCTTAATTATTTGGTGTGGCATGCTGCCCTCACCCTGGCCCTCTCCCACAGGGAGAGGGAATTTAAACGCCGAGCTCTGCTCGCGTTGGCAATCCTTCGCTGTCGCCCTGCACCTGAATCGCCAGCGAGCCAATCTTATTGCCCCGCGCGACGGCCTGCTGCAGCGGTTTGCCTTCCAGCAGGGCGCTAATGACGCCTACGGCAAAGCCATCGCCCGCGCCGACGGTGTCGACAACGTTCTCAACCTTCACCGCCGCGACCGCGCCCTGTTCGCCGTCGGCCGTTTTGAACCATGCACCATCGGCACCGGTCTTCAGCACCACCGCTTTTACCCCTTGATTCAGATAGAAATCAGCAATGCCTTCCGGCGTATTTTCACCCGTCAGAATCATCCCCTCTTTCAGGCCCGGCAGAACCCAGTCAGCCTGGAACGCCAGGCGGTTCAGCTTCTCGACCATTTCCGCTTCACTTTTCCACAGCACCGGGCGCAAATTCGGATCGAAAGAGATCGTTTTGCCCAGCGACTTCATGGTCGTTGCCGCATGGTCCAGCAGTTCATAGGAACTGTCAGAGAGCGCCGCCGCCACGCCGCTCAGGTGCAGATGGCGGGCGGAGGCAAAATAGCCGGCGTGGTAATCTTCCGTTGAGAGATGGCTTGCCGCCGAACCTTTGCGGAAATACTCCACGATGGGATCGGTTCCATTTTCGACTTTAGATTTAAGCTGAAAGCCGGTAGGAAAGCGTCCGTCCAGGGTGACGCCTGCGGCATCAATATTCTCTTTTTTCAGCGAGTCGAGAACGAAATGGCCAAAGCTGTCATCCCCCACGCGGCTGACCCAGCCGACGTTCAGACCGAGACGCGCCAGGCCGGTCGCGACGTTCAGCTCTGCGCCCGCTACGCGTTTGATAAAGTGCTCTACCGCGCTCAGTTCGCCCGTTTCGGTCGCGACAAACATCGCCATAGCCTCGCCGATCGTGATGGCATCCAGCGTTTTGTGCATGATTTACTCCTCGCGCAGCAGGTTGACGTAATGACGGGTAACGGCGGTTAAATCCGCCCCTTCCAGCGGGAACTCAATACCGCGCGGAGCATCTGCAGGCAGCTGGCCGAGCAGATCCAGCCAGCGCGCGTCTGCGCGGTCCGGCGCCACGGCGCGGAAGTTATCTTTATGCGGCACGGCGGCTTTAACGTGGATATAGCTCACCGCAGGGGCCAGGTGACGTGCGGCCTCTTCGGGGGAGTCGCCGACCCACAGCCAGTTGCCCATGTCGAAGGTCAGCGTGACGGGCAACGCCATTTCCCGACAGGCGGCCTGGAAGCGCCGCATGGGCACGAGCTGCCCGCAGTCGGTCTGATCGTTCTCCACAACAAGCGCCATACCGCTGGCATTCAGCAGGGCGCGCAGGGCGTCGAGAGGCTGTGTGTCGCTGAAATGGCCCAGGGAAACCTTCAGCCACAGGGCGTTAAGGGTGTTGGCCTCAGAGAGATAGCGGGGCAGGTCCGGGTTAAGGGTGCCGTCGGCCATAAACAGGGCGGCGGGCGCGGAGTAGCACGCCAGCAGACCCATTAGCTCGATGGATTCGCTCAGTGCAGGCAGCGCCAGCAGCTCTTCGCTGTTAAACAGTTCGCGGCGGATCTCCACGCCGTCTGCCCCTGCGCCTGCAATAACGGGGAGCATCGCCCGCTGACCGCCTGCCTGTCGCACCTGTTCCGTGCCATACGCGGCGGTGACCACCATGATTTTCCTGCCCATCTTCGGACTCCATCGCAACATATCAATACTATTACGCTAGATGGAACCGGTTCCAAAGAAAAGATCAGGATGTCGAATTTATGATCGCTATCACAAGGGGGAATTAACGGGCGGTGGAGCCGCGAACGATCAGCTCGCCGGAGAAGACCTGCTCGCGTACGGCATCGCGGGTGCCTTCAATACGACGAATCACCTGTTCTACAGCGGCATAGCCAATCTGCCAGGTGGGTTGTTTAAGGGTCGTAATACCTACGCCAGCGAGCTCCGCCCACTCCAGCTCATCAAAGCCCAGCAGACCGATATCGCTGCCCCAGTGCAGGCCAATGCGCTTGAGCGAGCGGGCGACCTGAAGCGTCAGCGCCCCGTTGGCGGAGATAACGGCTTTGCGCATCCCGCGATGGCGGGTATGGAACTGGCGCAGGGTGTTGTCGATCTGGTCGGCTTCGTGAAGCGGCGTTTCGGCATTTTCGGCGATCGCACCGGGATAACGCGCAAGCGTGGCGCGAAATGCCGCCAGGCGGTCGCGTCGGGTATTTACCATGCCCAGCGGTTCGCTCAGGAAAAGAATCGCTTCGAAGCCCTGTTCGATCAGGTGCTCGGTCGCGGTTGTGGCTGCCTGGGTGTTATCCAGCCCGACGACATCGCAGGCGAATTCCGGGATTTTGCGGTCGATGAGGACCATGGGCAGGGAGGATTGCTGCAGGCGGTTCAGGCCCTCTTCACGCATGCCTACTGCGTTAACCACAATCCCTTCCACCTGGTAGCTGCGCAGCAGATCGAGGTAGTGCAGCTCCTGGTCGACTTCGTTGTTGGTATTACAGACCAGCGGCGTGAAGCCCTTCTCGCGGCAGGCGGCCTCGATACCGCTGAGGACGTTGACGGAGTAGGGGTTGGTGATATCGGCGATAATAAGGCCGATCAAACGGGTGCGACCGCGTTTGAGCCCGCGCGCCATCAGGCTGGGACGATAGTCGAGATCGGCAATGGCCTGTTCAATACGCGCCAGCAATGCGTCGGACAGCAGATGTTTCTCGCCGTTAAGGTAGCGCGAAATGCTGGTTTTACCGGTTTTGGCGGCTTTCGCCACGTCGCTGATGGTGGCCCGGGCTGGTTTGCTCATCGCTGATTTCCCTGAATTTAGTGAGAATACCTTAGCGGGAAAATCAACGATGGCAAGTGGTTCATGCCGGGGTGTGCGGTCTGTTGCCCTCACCCCGGCCCTCTCCCTCGGGGATTACTGAATCGGACTCAACGTAATCTCTACGCGACGGTTTTGCGCTTTACCTTCCGCCGTGCTGTTGCTGGCGATAGGGTTGGCAGGGCCCATGCCGCTGGTGCGGATGCGGTTTGCTTCAACGCCCTGGGTTATCAGGGAGCTGGCCACGGAATCGGCACGCTGCTGAGACAGACGCATGTTCAGATCCTGGCTGCCGGTGCTGTCGGTGTAGCCAATCACGTTCACGGCGGTCTTGTTGTACTCTTTCAGCACCATCGCCACGCCGGTCAGGGTGTTCGCGCCCGCAGGTTTCAGCGTGGCGCTGCTGCTGTCAAAGGTCACGTTGTTCGGCATGTTCAGGATGATGTTATCGCCGCTGCGGGTGACGCTCACGCCGGTTCCCTTCATTTTGTCGCGCAGTTTCGCTTCCTGCACGTCCATGTAATAACCGACGCCGCCGCCCAGCGCCGCACCTGCCGCTGCGCCAATCAGCGCACCTTTGCCGCGGTCTTTCTTGGAGGAGGAGAGCGCCCCAACGCCTGCGCCGACCAGCGAGCCGATACCTGCGCCGATGCCGGATTTACCCGCTTCGCGCTCACCGGTGTAAGGGTTGGTTGTGCAGCCAGAAACAGCCAGTGCACCGCTCACCAGAGCGGCAATAACGAGTACGCGTTTTTTCATCTTCTTTCCTTAATCCTTTTTATTCTTTGCCACGGCGAGCGTGGCAGTTGATTATGACGTCCAGATACGGAGAAAATTCCGGGTATAACTCTGAAATTTGTGACAAACCATAAACGGCCTCAACGAGAAGGCCGTAAACCTGCACGCAACCAGGAGCGCACGCTTGAGCACCTCAACAAAAACCATTCTGACCGCCGCCCACTGGGGGCCGATGCTGGTCGAAACCGATGGCGAAAATGTTCTGTCGTCCCGTGGGGCACTGCCAACACAACATCCCAATTCGTTACAGACCGTCGTACGCGATCAGGTGCACAGCAAAACGCGCGTGCGCTGGCCGATGGTGCGCAAAGGTTTTCTGGCCTCGCCGGATAAGCCGCAGGGGATCCGTGGTCAGGATGAGTTTGTTCGCGTGAGCTGGGACGATGCGCTGGCGCTGATCCATACGCAGCATAAGCGCATTCGCGAAAGCTATGGCCCGTCGTCCATTTTTGCCGGCTCCTATGGCTGGCGCTCGAACGGCGTGCTGCATAAGGCCTCGACCCTGCTGCAGCGCTACATGAGCCTGGCCGGGGGCTATACCGGTCATCTGGGAGACTATTCGACCGGCGCGGCGCAGGCGATCATGCCGTACGTCGTGGGCGGGAACGAAGTGTACCAGCAGCAGACCAGCTGGCCGCTGGTGCTGCAGCACACCGACGTGGTGGTGCTGTGGAGCGCCAACCCGCTGAACACGCTGAAAATTGCCTGGAATGCCAGCGACGAGCAGGGGATTGGGTATTTCGACGCGCTGCGCAAAAGCGGCAAGCGCGTGATCTGCATTGATCCGATGCGTTCTGAAACCATGGATTTCTTCGGCGACAGCGCCGAGTGGATTGCTCCTCATATGGGCACCGACGTGGCGATGATGCTGGGTATCGCCCATACGCTGGTGGAGAACGGCTGGCACGACCGCGATTTCCTCGCCCGGTGCACCTCCGGCTTCGACAAATTCGCCGACTACCTGACGGGCCAATCTGATGGGGTAGTGAAAACGGCAGAGTGGGCCGCGAAAATTTGTGGCGTTCCAGCCGCTAAAATCCGCGAACTGGCGGCACTGTTCCATAAAAATACCACGATGTTAATGTCCGGCTGGGGGATGCAGCGCCAGCAGTTTGGCGAGCAGAAACACTGGATGCTGGTGACGCTTGCCGCGATGCTAGGACAGATTGGTACGCCGGGCGGCGGTTTTGGTCTTTCCTATCACTTTGCGAATGGCGGTAACCCAACGCGTAAAGCGGCGGTGCTGGCGTCCCTGCAAGGCTCGGTGCAGGGCGGCGTGGATGCCGTGGATAAAATCCCGGTGGCGCGAATCGTTGAAGCCCTGGAAAACCCGGGCGGTTTTTATCAGCATAATGGTCTGGACCGCCACTTCCCGGACATTAAGTTTGTCTGGTGGGCGGGCGGGGCAAACTTCACGCACCATCAGGATACCAATCGCCTGATCCGCGCCTGGCAAAAGCCGGAGCTGGTGGTGATTTCCGAGTGCTTCTGGACCGCCTCGGCCAAACATGCCGATATCGTGCTGCCGGCGACCACGTCGTTTGAGCGTAACGATCTCACCATGACCGGCGATTACAGCAACCAGCATATGGTGCCGATGAAGCGCGTGGTGGCCCCGCGTGATGAAGCGCGTGATGATTTTGACGTGTTTGCTGAACTGAGCGAGCTCTGGGAAGCGGGTGGTCGCGAACGCTTTACCGAAGGGAAAAATGACCTGCAGTGGCTGGAGAGTTTCTACCAGATCGCCGGACAGCGTGGTGCGGCGCAGGGCGTGACGCTTCCGCCATTTGCTGAATTCTGGGAGGCGAACCAGATTCTCGAAATGCCGGAAAGCGAACAGAACGCCCGATTTGTCCGTTTCGCCGATTTCCGTCGCGACCCGGAAAACCATCCGCTGAAAACCGAGAGCGGCAAGATTGTGATCTACAGCGAGCGCATCGCCAGCTTTGGATATGCCGATTGTCCGCCACACCCTTCGTGGCTGGAGCCGGACGAGTGGCACGGCAACGCTCAGCCGGAGCAGCTGCAGGTGCTGTCTGCCCATCCGGCGCATCGTCTGCACAGTCAGCTTAATTACACCTCTCTGCGCGAGCAGTATGCGGTCGCCGGGCGGGAGCCAATTACGCTCAATACTTTAGACGCCAAAGCGCGTGGGATTGCGGACGGTGACGTGGTGCGCGTCTGGAACCAGCGTGGACAGGTGCTGGCAGGGGCGGTGGTCAGCGACGGGATTAAGCCAGGCGTGATCTGTATTCATCAGGGAGCCTGGCCCGACCTTGAGCCCACCGAAGGTGGGATCTGTAAAAACGGGGCGGTTAACGTGCTGACCAAAGATCTCCCCAGCTCGAAGCTGGGGAATGGTTGCGCAGGGAACACGGCGCTGGCCTGGGTCGAGAAATATGAGGGGCCCGAGCTTACCTTAACGGCGTTTGATCCGCCTGCCAGCTCATGATCCACGTCGGGTGCTGGGTATCATCCTGCCAGGCGCTGTCTTCAATGCGAAAGCCCTGAGCATGATAGAAATTCACCGCCCGGACGTTTTTCTGATACACCTCCAGGGTTAAGTGCGGGAAGCGCTGTTGAACATGGTTCAGCAGCGCGCGCCCGATGCCTTTTCCGATATACGCTGGCGTAACGAACAGCGCCCCCACAAACTGCGACTGTATGACGCTGATAAAACCGCGCGGCGTACCGTTCTCCTCCCAGACCCAGGTTTCGGCGGCGGGAAGGTATTCATCCCGCACCAGCGCTTCGTTCGCTTTCCAGTAGTCGGCGTCGATAAACGGATGCGCCTCGGTGGTGCTCTCAAGCCACAGTCTCAGGAGCTGAGCGGTATTCTCACTGTGCCATTTGCGGATCATGGTTGCCCTCCGGGTGGCAGATGCAGCCCGTAATATGGTCATTGACCAGCCCGCAGGCTTGCATAAAGGAGTAACAGATGGTGGTGCCCACAAACTTGAAGCCGCGTTTTTTCAGCGCTTTCGACAGGGCATCCGAGGCAGGGGTCGAGGTTGGGATCTCTGCAAGCGTGGCGGCCCGCGTCACCTTCGGCTCGTTATCCACAAACGACCAGACAAATGCTGAGAAGGGTTCGCCGTTTTGCTCCATCGCCAGATAAGCCCTCGCGTTACCGATAATGGCCTGAATTTTACCGCGATGGCGGATGATACCGGGATTCAGAACCAGTCTTTCCACGTCGTCGTCGGTCATGGCGGCCACCGCAGCCGGATTGAACCGGTGGAAGGCATTGCGGTAGTTCTCACGCTTTTTCAGAACGGTGATCCACGACAGACCGGCCTGCTGGCCTTCAAGGCAAATCATTTCAAACAGTTTTTCACCGTCGGTCTCCGGTACGCCCCATTCCTTGTCGTGATAATCGATATAAAGCTGATCCTGGCTTACCCAACCGCAACGTTGCATAGGTCATCTCCCTTCCTGATACGATAAACGCAAAAATTTCAATCTGCCCGGCTTGACGTGTCTGCTAAAGAGACAATAGTTAATACAGGGCTATATGCCCTAATACCTCTTCGAACAATGACATATATCGCCGAACTCGGCTCTTTCTGGAGTCGCTTTGATGATGATAAAAAAAATCAGTGGTCGCCATGCTGCTTCTGGCCTGGTGGGCGTTTCAGCCTGCCTGCTTATATGTAACACCGTTTTTGCGTGGCAACAGGAATATATCGTTTCAGATGCACAAAGTAATACGACAGAACGCTATACATGGGACGCCGATCACCAACCTCGTTATGAAGATATTCTCGCGGAGCGTATTAACCATTCGCAGAATGCTGCGGGCTTTTCGCTGAACGACCCATCCGGTTCGGATGCGGAAACCGTTCTGAGCGTTGGCTGGAATTTTCCCGTGGCGGGGCATATCACAACCGGGCCGGTCATGGCGTGGCGCACAGAGGGCACTCCACCCTCAACGGTAAATACGTTTAGTGATACAACCACCGCGCAGTCGCTTACCGAACCCCTCTGGCATGCCAGCGTGAACTCGCTGGGGTGGCGTGTTGATACCCAGTACGGCGATTTACACCCCTGGGCGAAGATCAGCTACAACCAGCAGTCGGAAGAAGAATATTTGTATACCCTGGGCTTAAGCGCCAAATTTTAGGGTTGTTACTTTTTTAAACGCTGCGGTAACATATTTAATACAATAACGGCGAGGGGTGTGGTGATAGTGGTCACTCACCTTTAAACGTTTTCTTCTCTGGCAAGGTCGTTCATTCCCGCTTCCAGGCATTTCATTCCGTTTCTCCTGCATTTCATGCCGTTTTACCCCTGGCGTTTTGGGGTTTTGTTTATCGTGTCCTCAGCGAATTTCCTTAATTTCTCTTGCAGGATACTGCCATGAACACCTCAACCTATAACCGCACGCGCTGGCTGACGCTATTCGGCACCATCATTACCCAGTTCGCACTGGGTTCGGTCTATACCTGGAGTCTGTTTAACAGCGCCTTGTCTGATAAGCTCGGCGCGCCGATAAGCCAGGTGGCATTCTCTTTCGGCTTGCTGAGTCTTGGATTAGCGATTTCCTCTTCCGTGGCGGGCAAACTTCAGGAACGCTTCGGCGTGAAGCGCGTGACCATGGCCTCCGGCATTCTGCTGGGCCTGGGCTTTTTCCTGACGGCGCATTCCAGCAACCTGATGATGCTGTGGCTGAGCGCCGGCGTGCTGGTGGGGCTGGCGGACGGCGCAGGTTACCTGCTGACGCTGTCGAACTGCGTGAAGTGGTTCCCGGAGCGTAAAGGCTTGATCTCCGCGTTTGCTATCGGCTCCTATGGCCTGGGCAGCCTTGGCTTTAAATTTATCGACTCTCAACTGCTGGCGTCCGTTGGCCTCGAAAAAACGTTCATGATCTGGGGGGCAATTGTCCTGGTGATGATTCTGTTTGGCGCCACGCTGATGAAAGATGCCCCGCAGCAGGAAGTGAAAACCGTTAACGGCGTGGTGGAGAATGATTTCACCCTCGCGCAGTCCATGCGTAAACCGCAGTACTGGATGCTGGCGGTGATGTTCCTGACGGCCTGCATGAGCGGTCTGTATGTCATCGGTGTGGCAAAGGATATCGCGCAGGGGATGGTAAAACTGGATGCCGCGACGGCGGCGAATGCGGTGACGGTCATCTCCATTGCTAACCTCTCGGGTCGTCTGGTGCTCGGTATCCTGTCTGACAAAATCGCCCGCATCCGCGTGATTACGCTGGGGCAGGTCATCTCTCTGGTAGGCATGGCGGCGCTGCTGTTTGCACCGCTGAACGAGGCGACCTTCTTTGCGGCGATTGCCTGCGTCGCCTTTAACTTCGGCGGCACTATTACCGTTTTCCCGTCGCTGGTGAGCGAGTTCTTTGGCCTCAACAATCTGGCGAAAAACTACGGCGTCATTTATCTCGGCTTCGGTATCGGCAGTATCTGCGGGTCGCTGATTGCCTCGCTGTTCGGTGGCTTCTACGTAACCTTCTGCGTGATATTTGCCTTGCTGATTATCTCGCTGGCGCTGTCCACAACGATTCGTCAGCCGCAGCGCGAGGTGTATAAAGAAGCGCATGCATGATTCGATGAAAAGGGGCCTCAGGGCCTCTTTTTTTATCTCAACATCACTTTCGGACTTGTTATTTTGTAAAAAATTTCCTCGATCACACTCTCTGCTGCCACTTTTCTTTCCCGCTGTGGTCTACTTATCGCGCTTGTAGACGTTTCTGATAACGGTTTCGCTCGCATCTACTTACTCTGTCAGCTTTCTCACTGAGATTCGGCGGATCTTTATACCCCTTCCCCCAGGGTTGTTTGCATGAAATATATTAGGTCTCTTACCCAGCAAAGATTGTGTCTGATGCTGGCTGTCTATATCGGTTTGTTTCTGAATGGCGCGGTACTGTTCAGACGTGTGGAAGGTTATTTCGAACACCTCAGCGTAAGAAATGGAATTTTTGCCGTCATTGAAGTGTTTGGCTCTATCCTGGCAACCTTCTTCCTGTTACGCCTGCTCTCACTTTTTGGCCGACGTACATGGCAAATTCTGGCCTCGCTGGTGGTGATTATCTCTGCCGCCGCAAGCTATTACATGACATTCATGAACGTGGTCATTGGCTACGGTATTGTCGCCTCGGTGATGACCACGGACATCGACCTCTCGAAAGAGGTGGTGGGTCAAGGGTTCATCATATGGACGATTTTGACCTGCCTGATCCCGCTCTTCTTTATCTGGAGTAATACCTGCCGTTATACCCTGTTACGCCAGCTGCGTACCCGGGGACAGCGCATCCGCAACGTCGCCGTCGTTCTGCTGGCGGGCCTGCTGGTGTGGGCGCCGATTCGCCTGATGGAAAAACAGCAAAAACGGATCGAAAAAGCGACGGGCGTGGATATGCCGAGCTATGGCGGCGTGGTGGCTAACTCGTATCTGCCGTCCAACTGGCTGTCCGCGTTAGGTCTTTACGCCTGGGCGCAGGCGGACGAATCCAGCGATGTGAAATCACTGATTAACCCGACCAAAAAGTTCACCTACCAGGCGCCGGCTGACGGGCTGGATGATACTTACGTAGTCTTTGTCATCGGTGAAACGACGCGCTGGGATCATATGGGTATCCTCGGTTATGACCGCGATACCACACCGAAACTGGCGCAGGAGAAGAATCTGGTGGCTTACCGCGGCTATTCCTGCGATACCGCCACGAAGCTCTCGTTGCGCTGTATGTTTGTGCGTGAAGGCGGGGCGAGCGATAACCCGCAGCGTACCCTCAAAGAGCAAAACGTCTTTGCCGTGCTGAAGCAGCTTGGATTTAGCTCCGATCTGTTCGCCATGCAAAGTGAGATGTGGTTCTACACCAACACGCTGGCAGATAACATCGCGTATCGTGAGCAGATTGGTGCCGAGCCTCGCAACCGCGGGAAAAACGTGGACGACATGCTGCTCCTTGAGGAGATGTCCCAGTCTCTGAAGAATCACCCGCAGGGCAAACATCTCGTCATTCTGCATACCAAAGGGTCGCATTACAGTTATTACCAGCGTTACACGCGCGATTTCGCGAAATGGCAGCCTGAGTGCGTAGGCATTAATAAAGACTGCAGCAAGCAGGAGCTGATCAACGCCTACGATAACTCCGTTCTGTATGTGGATACCTTCCTGAGCCGCGTGATTGACCAACTGCGTGATAAAAAAGCGATTGTTATCTACGCCGCAGACCACGGTGAGTCCATTAATGAGAAAGAGCACCTGCACGGTACGCCGCGCAAGCTGGCACCGCCGGAGCAGTTCCGCGTGCCGATGATCATGTGGATGTCGGATAAGTATCTTGAAAATCCGGAGAAAGCGAAGATGTTTGCTCAGCTTAAGAAAGAGGCGGAAATGAAGGTGCCGCGCCGTCACGTTGAGCTGTACGACACCATTATGGGTTGCCTCGGCTATACCTCACCGAACGGTGGGATTAACGAAAACAACAACTGGTGTAAACTCCCTGATAACACCGCAAAAGCCGCGCAGTAGCTGCTCTGGCGAGAATATCGCCAGTTGAATGGCTTTTTGAAAATAAGGGATTGACGGGGGCGCACCTCAGCAGTAAGATGCGCTCCGCATTCGGCGAGTAGCGCAGCTTGGTAGCGCAACTGGTTTGGGACCAGTGGGTCGGAGGTTCGAATCCTCTCTCGCCGACCACATTCTGAAAAGGGCTAACCGCAAGGTTAGCCCTTTTTGCATTAACGGCTTACTCATCCTGATTCAGTAAAATGCCCCTTATCCCCGCTTCTTCCTGCCTGTTAACGATTTTGTGACATAATCCATTGTATTTTTTTATATATAGATTGATCTTTTTTCGCGTTGCTTATGGATAACCTCAGCATTTTTCGCTGTGCGTTTTAACGTTCGCGGTATTTAGTGCTCAGATAATCACCATTCTGCAAGAAAATTTACCCATTCTGAATAAAAGTTAATCACTGATTGTTGCGAAATATGAAGATATTTGTGCTGCAAGTTGGCGAGTAGCATAAATTTCCCTGCTGAAAACTGGCGTTCAGGGTTTTTTTAATCTTTGTTTGCGGTTTCTCACACTCGGCGCAAATCCCCGTCACCTGTATTGACGTTTTCACATTCTGTTGACAGATTGTAGGGCATGAGGGGCATTTCAGGGACGATCTGCGCTGCAACTCAAACGCTCTTCTGAAAGGATTCTCCATCCCTTTAACGCCTTCGGGCACCTCCGACCGGACCGGGTAAAAAATAAATAAAGGTCTGGCGGCGTAACACAACAAAGCAAAACATCACATTGGAGCAGAATAATGAGTATTTCCTTGAAGAAGTCAGGGATGCTGAAGCTTGGTCTGAGCCTGGTGGCTATGACCGTGGCAGCAAGCGTACAGGCAAAAACCCTGGTTTACTGTTCTGAAGGCTCGCCGGAAGGCTTTAACCCACAGCTCTTTACCTCTGGTACGACTTACGACGCAAGCTCTGTACCGATCTATAACCGTCTGGTTGAATTCAAAACCGGCACCACGGAAGTGATTCCGGGTCTGGCCGAGAAGTGGGACATCAGCGAAGACGGCAAAACCTATACCTTCCACCTGCGCCAGGGCGTGAAGTGGCAGGACAGCAAAGAATTCAAACCAACGCGCGACTTTAACGCCGACGACGTTGTGTTCTCCTTCGACCGTCAGAAAAACGCCCAGAACCCGTACCACAAAGTGTCTGGCGGCAGCTACGAATACTTCGAAGGGATGGGTCTGCCGGACCTGATCGCCGAAGTGAAAAAAGTAGACGATAAAACCGTTCAGTTCGTGCTGACCCGTCCGGAAGCGCCATTCCTGGCTGACCTGGCCATGGACTTCGCCTCTATTCTCTCTAAAGAGTATGCGGACAACATGCTGAAAGCCGGCACGCCGGAAAAAGTGGACCTGAACCCAATCGGTACCGGCCCGTTCCAGCTGCTGCAGTACCAGAAAGACTCCCGTATTCTGTATAAAGCCTTCCCGGGCTACTGGGGCACCAAGCCGCAGATCGACCGTCTGGTCTTCTCCATCACGCCTGACGCATCCGTGCGTTACGCTAAACTGCAGAAAAACGAATGCCAGGTGATGCCGTACCCGAACCCGGCAGACATCGCGCGCATGAAGCAGGACAAGAACATCAACCTGATGGAGCAGGCGGGCCTGAACGTAGGCTATCTCTCCTTCAACACCGAGAAGAAACCGTTTGATGACGTGAAAGTACGTCAGGCGCTGACCTACGCGGTGAACAAAGAAGCGATCATCAAGGCCGTTTACCAGGGCGCGGGCGTTGCTGCCAAGAACCTGATCCCACCAACCATGTGGGGCTATAACGACGACGTTAAGGACTACAGTTACGATCCTGAGAAAGCGAAAGCGCTGCTGAAAGAAGCGGGCCAGGATAAAGGCTTTACCGTCGAACTGTGGGCGATGCCGGTACAGCGTCCGTACAACCCGAACGCACGCCGTATGGCGGAAATGGTCCAGGCTGACTGGGCGAAAATTGGCGTTCAGGCCAAGATTGTGACCTACGAGTGGGGCGAGTATCTGAAGCGCGCCAAAGCGGGTGAGCACCAGGCGGTAATGATGGGCTGGACCGGTGACAACGGGGATCCGGACAACTTCTTCGCCACCCTGTTCAGCTGTGCGGCAGCGAAAGACGGCTCTAACTACTCTCGCTGGTGCTACAAGCCGTTTGAAGACCTGATCCAGCCGGCGCGTGCGACCGACGATCACAACAAACGTATTGAACTCTACAAGCAGGCTCAGGTTGTTATGCACGATCAGGCTCCGGCGCTGATTGTTGCTCACTCCACCGTGTATGAGCCAGTGCGTAAAGAAGTGAAGGGCTACGTGGTTGATCCACTGGGCAAACACCACTTCGAAAACGTATCGGTTGAATAATTAAAAGCAACGCCAGGCGGCGCTGCGCTTGCACTGGCCTACGGTATGTAGGCCGGGTAAGCGTAGCGCCACCCGGCAGCAGTGCTTTATTGCCTCTCTGAAAGGGGAGGGAATAAGATTTGTGAGCAATACAGACGTCACGCCACTGGCCGTGCGTCATCAGAGAGAATCCGGGTTATGTTGCAGTTCATCCTCCGACGTCTGGGACTTGTTATCCCGACGTTTATCGGTATCACCCTTCTCACTTTTGCCTTCGTCCATATGATCCCCGGCGACCCGGTAATGATTATGGCGGGTGAGCGTGGTATCTCCCCTGAACGTCATGCGCAGCTGCTGGCTGAACTCGGCCTCGATAAGCCGATGTGGCAGCAGTACCTCCACTATATCTGGGGCGTGATGCACGGTGACTTAGGGATTTCGTTAAAAAGCCGTCTTCCGGTGTGGGACGAGTTCGTGCCGCGTTTTAAAGCGACGCTGGAGCTTGGCATCTGCGCCATGATTTTCGCCACTGCGGTGGGTATTCCTGTTGGGGTACTGGCTGCCGTTAAGCGTGGCTCTATTTTCGACCATACCGCCGTGGGTCTGGCGCTGACCGGTTACTCCATGCCTATCTTCTGGTGGGGCATGATGCTGATCATGCTGGTCTCGGTGCAATTGAACCTGACGCCGGTCTCCGGACGCGTCAGCGATATGGTCTTCCTTGATGATACCAATCCGTTAACCGGCTTTATGCTGATCGACACGGCCATCTGGGGCGAGGAGGGCAACTTCATTGATGCCGTTGCGCACATGATCCTGCCTGCCATGGTACTGGGCACCATTCCTCTGGCGGTGATCGTGCGTATGACCCGTTCCTCCATGCTGGAAGTGCTGGGTGAAGATTACATCCGTACCGCGCGCGCCAAAGGTTTAACCCGCATGCGCGTCATCATCGTCCACGCGCTGCGTAACGCCATGCTGCCGGTGGTGACCGTTATCGGCCTCCAGGTGGGTACGCTGCTGGCGGGGGCGATCCTGACGGAAACCATCTTCTCCTGGCCGGGCCTCGGACGCTGGCTGATTGATGCGCTGCAACGCCGTGACTATCCGGTGGTGCAGGGTGGGGTGCTGCTGGTCGCGACGATGATTATCCTCGTCAACCTGCTGGTCGATTTGCTGTACGGCGTGGTGAACCCGCGTATTCGTCATAAGAAGTAAGGGGCCATCATGTCACAGGTTTCTGAAAACAAAGCTGTTGCTGCACCGGTTCCAATGACGCCGCTGCAGGAGTTCTGGCACTACTTCAAGCGCAATAAAGGCGCGGTAGTCGGGCTGGTGTATGTCGCTATCATGATTCTGATTGCGGTGTTTGCGAACTTTCTGGCGCCATATAACCCGGCGGATCAGTTCCGCGATGCGCTGCTGGCACCTCCTGCATGGCAGGATGGCGGTAGCCTGGCGCACCTGCTGGGTACCGATGATGTGGGCCGCGATGTGCTGTCGCGTCTGATGTACGGCGCGCGTTTGTCGCTGCTGGTTGGCTGTCTGGTGGTGGTGCTCTCCCTGATTATGGGGATCATCCTCGGCCTGGTTGCCGGTTACTTCGGCGGCATCGTTGATAACATCATTATGCGTATCGTCGACATCATGCTGGCACTGCCAAGCCTGCTGCTGGCTCTGGTGCTGGTGGCGATCTTCGGCCCGTCGATCGGTAACGCCGCCTTGGCGCTGACCTTCGTGGCGCTTCCTCACTACGTGCGATTAACACGCGCGGCGGTGCTGGTGGAAGTGAACCGCGACTACGTCACCGCCTCTCGCGTGGCGGGTGCCGGCGCGATGCGCCAGATGTTCGTTAATATCTTCCCTAACTGCCTTGCGCCGCTGATCGTTCAGGCGTCGCTCGGTTTCTCTAACGCCATTCTTGATATGGCCGCTCTTGGCTTCCTGGGCATGGGTGCGCAGCCGCCAACACCGGAGTGGGGCACCATGCTCTCCGACGTGTTGCAGTTCGCACAAAGCGCCTGGTGGGTTGTCACCTTCCCGGGTCTGGCAATCCTGCTGACGGTGCTGGCATTTAACCTGATGGGTGATGGCCTGCGTGATGCGCTTGATCCCAAACTGAAGCAGTAAGAGGCACGAGATGGCGTTATTAAATGTAGATAAATTATCGGTGCACTTCGGCGACGAAGGCACCCCGTTTCGCGCCGTGGACCGCATCAGCTACAGCGTCAATCAGGGCGAAGTGGTTGGTATCGTCGGGGAGTCCGGTTCCGGTAAGTCGGTGAGTTCACTGGCAATCATGGGGCTGATTGATTACCCGGGCCGCGTGATGGCGGAAAACCTGCAGTTCAACGGTCAGGACCTTAAGCGCATTTCTGAGAAACAGCGCCGCCAGCTGGTGGGCGCCGAAGTGGCGATGATCTTCCAGGACCCGATGACCAGCCTGAACCCGTGCTACACGGTCGGCTTCCAGATTATGGAAGCGATTAAGGTGCACCAGGGTGGTAACAAGAAAACCCGTCGCCAGCGCGCGATCGACCTGCTGAACCAGGTGGGTATTCCTGACCCGGCATCGCGGCTGGACGTATACCCGCACCAGCTTTCCGGTGGGATGAGCCAGCGCGTGATGATCGCCATGGCGATTGCCTGTCGACCAAAGCTGCTGATTGCGGATGAACCGACAACGGCGCTGGATGTGACCATCCAGGCGCAAATCATCGAGCTGCTGCTGGAGTTGCAGCAGAAAGAGAACATGGCGCTGGTGCTGATTACGCACGATCTGGCGCTGGTGGCCGAAGCCGCACACAAGATCATCGTGATGTATGCCGGCCAGGTGGTTGAGACCGGAAATTCGCACGATATCTTCCGCGCGCCGCGTCATCCGTATACGCAGGCACTGCTGCGCGCGCTGCCGGAGTTTGCTCAGGACAAAGCGCGTCTGGCGTCGCTGCCGGGCGTGGTTCCGGGCAAATACGACCGTCCGCAGGGCTGTCTGCTTAATCCGCGCTGCCCGTATGCGACGGACAAATGCCGCGTTGAGGAGCCAGAGCTGAATCTGCTGGCCGACGGTCGACAGTCAAAATGCCACTACCCACTCGATGATGCCGGGAGGCCAACACTATGAGTACGCAACAGGCCACCACGCAACAACCGCTGTTGCAGGCCATCAACCTGAAAAAACACTACCCGGTGAAAAAGGGGATTTTTGCCCCTGAGCGCCTGGTGAAAGCGCTGGACGGCGTCTCCTTTAATCTCGAACGCGGTAAAACGCTGGCGGTGGTGGGGGAGTCAGGCTGCGGGAAATCGACGCTGGGCCGTCTGCTGACAATGATTGAAGTCCCGACCGGCGGTGAGCTTTATTATCAGGGCCAGGATCTGCTCAAGCACGACCCGCAGGCGCAGAAGCTGCGCCGCCAGAAAATCCAGATTGTGTTCCAGAACCCGTACGGTTCTTTGAACCCGCGTAAAAAAGTGGGACAGATCCTGGAAGAGCCCCTGCTGATTAACAGCAATCTGAGCAAAGAGCAGCGCCGTGAAAAAGCGCTGGCGATGATGGCGAAGGTCGGCCTCAAAACCGAGCATTACGACCGCTACCCGCATATGTTCTCCGGCGGCCAGCGTCAGCGTATCGCTATCGCCCGCGGGCTGATGCTCGATCCGGATGTGGTGATTGCCGATGAGCCGGTTTCGGCGCTCGACGTGTCCGTGCGCGCGCAGGTGCTGAACCTGATGATGGATCTCCAACAGGATCTGGGGCTGTCTTATGTGTTCATCTCTCACGACCTGTCGGTGGTGGAGCATATTGCCGATGAAGTGATGGTGATGTATCTGGGGCGCTGCGTGGAGAAGGGGACCAAAGAGCAGATCTTTAGTAATCCTCGTCATCCGTACACCCAGGCGCTGTTGTCTGCGACGCCGCGTCTGAACCCGGACGATCGTCGCGAGCGCATTAAGCTGACGGGTGAACTGCCAAGTCCGCTGAATCCGCCGCCGGGGTGTGCCTTCAACGCGCGCTGCAGCCGCCGCTTTGGCCCGTGCACCCAGCTTCAGCCGCAACTGAAGGATTATGGCGGTCAGCTGGTCGCCTGCTTTGCGGTCGATCAGGATGAAAATGGCGAGAAGCCGCACGCATAACGAAAAAAAACCGGCGCTAAGCCGGTTTTTTTATGTCTGCCTGACTATTTTCGCAGGCGAATCTGGTCGACGGCGTGCTTCTCGCTCTTGGTGAGGATCAGGCTCGCACGCTCGCGCGTCGGGAGGATGTTCTCTTTGAGGTTCACGTAGTTGATCTCATTCCACAGCCCCCTGGCCACATTAATCGCCTCTTCTTCAGAAAGCTGGGCGTAGTGGTGGAAATAGGAGTCCGGGTCGGTGAATGCCCCTTCGCGGAACTTCAGGAAGCGGTTGATATACCAGTTCTGCAGCAGATCTTCCGGCGCATCAACATAGATAGAGAAATCGACGAAATCCGAAACGAATACATGATGCGGGTCATGAGGATAGTCCATGCCGCTTTGCAGCACGTTCAAACCTTCAAGGATCAGGATATCCGGCTGGACTACCGTTTTATCCCCATCCGGGATGCGGTCGTAAATCAGGTGTGAATAGACCGGCGCCGTGACGTGCGGCACGCCAGATTTCAGGTCAGAGACAAATTTTACCAGACGGTGCATATCATAAGAGAGCGGGAAGCCCTTCTTCTTCATCAGCCCGCGTTCTTTTAAGACCTCGTTCGGGTGCAGGAAGCCGTCGGTGGTGATCAACTCAACGCTGCGGTGTTCCGGCCAGCGGCTCAGCAGCGCCTGCAGCACGCGTGCGGTAGTGCTTTTACCCACGGCCACGCTGCCCGCAATACTAATGATATAAGGAATGCGCTGACCATTGGTTCCGAGGAACTGCTCCAGCACCGCCTGACGGCGCAGGTTGGAGCTGATATAGAAGTTAAGCAAGCGAGAGAGGGGGAGATAAATTTCTGCCACCTCTTCAAGGGACAGATCTTCGTTTATCCCTTTTAACCGTGCGATTTCACCTTCCGTCAGCGTCATAGGGACGGAATCACGCAGGGCAGCCCACTGGCTGCGGTTAAAGTGAAGATAAGGCGTCATTAACGTTTGCTCTTTTTTGCTCATAAGCATGCTTCAGTGAGCCAGCGCTATGCTGCCGGGACGTGGCTCATCACACAGTTAATTTTGGACAATGGGCAGGAGGTTAACACCAGATGGCGGGAATAATAAGAAAAAAGATGGAAAGCGCTGCGTTACGCGGAAGCCGTCACGCTACGGTGTATGCGATGTAAATCATGCCTGTATGTTGATTATTTGACCCGGAATGACTACTTTTACATCGCTTAGCGCTGCGTTCGCATAAAATGTGAGCGAAAGAACGTTTTATGCAAATTTTTAGTTGCATGACCGCGCAGGTATCCATAGAATGCGCGCTACTTGATGCCGACTTAGCTCAGTAGGTAGAGCAACTGACTTGTAATCAGTAGGTCACCAGTTCGATTCCGGTAGTCGGCACCATCAAGTCCGGTGGGGTTCCCGAGCGGCCAAAGGGAGCAGACTGTAAATCTGCCGTCATCGACTTCGAAGGTTCGAATCCTTCCCCCACCACCACTTTCTGGCAGCGTAAATGCCGCCGGAGCTGGTTGGAAAAATTAGCCAGCTCAAACTGAAAAAGAGAGAAATCTCTTTTTTTGTTACAGAAAGAACTGGGTAGCCGAGTTTCAGGATGCGGGCATCGTATAATGGCTATTACCTCAGCCTTCCAAGCTGATGATGCGGGTTCGATTCCCGCTGCCCGCTCCAATACGTGCTGATATGGCTCAGTTGGTAGAGCGCACCCTTGGTAAGGGTGAGGTCCCCAGTTCGACTCTGGGTATCAGCACCACTTCACTTCTCCTTCCCGTTTCTCTCTGTTTCAATTTTACTGTATTCAACAATTCAGGCATTTCGCCTGGTTGATGTGGTGATATCACCGATTTATCCGTGTCTTAGAGGGACAATCGATGTCTAAAGAAAAGTTTGAACGTACAAAACCGCACGTTAACGTCGGTACTATCGGCCACGTTGACCATGGTAAAACAACGCTGACCGCTGCAATCACTAC
>NZ_JADBQM010000015.1:0-29035 GCF_014895895.1 Enterobacter cloacae complex sp. P14RS | reverse complement strand
TCGTCCGAGGACGTTAAGAATCCATGTCACTTTGAGTGCCCACACAGATTGTCTGATAAATTGTTAAAGAGCAGTGCAACGCGGCTTTCAGCTCACCGTTGCGAGGTGGCGTATATTACGCTTTCCTCTTTCAGAGTCAACCCGTTATTTCAGGATTTTTTCTCTTCAACCGACCGGGTTAACTGTGAAGTGATTCACATCCGCCGTGTCGATGGAGGCGCATTATAGGGAGTTCTCCGCGGGCCGCAACCGCTAAATGACAGAAAAATGACTGACTGCTGCATTCCCCAGCAAAACCCCTCCTTATACCCTTTTACACACAGAGTTATCCACAGCGCTTCGAAAAAGTGAAAATATGCGAGCGTTGCGCAAACGTTTTCGTTAAAATGCTCGCGCTTAATAAGGAGGCCTCGTCAGGTGTGTTAGATGAGTTTTTCGCTGGAAAATTCATCTAACGCTCTCTGTAATCGTGAAATCCAGGGGATTTACCATGCAACAACGTCGTCCAGTCCGCCGCGCTCTGCTCAGTGTTTCTGATAAAGCCGGTATCGTCGAATTCGCTCAGGCACTTTCCGCACGCGGTGTGGAGCTGCTTTCTACAGGCGGTACCGCTCGCCTGTTAGCAGATAAAGGTCTGCCGGTAACCGAAGTGTCCGACTACACCGGTTTCCCGGAAATGATGGATGGACGCGTCAAAACCCTGCATCCGAAAGTGCACGGCGGCATTCTGGGCCGTCGCGGTCAGGACGACGGCATTATGGAACAGCATGATATCGCGCCTATCGATATGGTCGTTGTTAACCTCTACCCGTTCGCCCAGACCGTCGCCCGCGAAGGCTGCTCTCTGGAAGATGCGGTTGAGAATATTGATATCGGCGGCCCAACCATGGTGCGCTCCGCGGCGAAGAACCATAAAGATGTGGCCATCGTGGTGAAGAGCAGCGACTACAGCGCCATTATTAATGAGATGGATGCTAACGACGGCTCCCTCACTCTCGAAACCCGCTTCGACCTTGCGATTAAGGCGTTCGAACACACCGCCGCGTACGACAGCATGATTGCCAACTACTTCGGTAGCCTGGTTCCTGCCTACCACGGTGAAAGCAAAGATCCTTCTGGCCGCTTCCCGCGCACCCTTAACCTGAACTTCATTAAGAAGCAGGATATGCGTTACGGTGAGAACAGCCACCAGCAGGCTGCCTTCTATATAGAAGAAGAGGTCAAGGAAGCCTCCGTTGCGACCGCACAGCAGGTTCAGGGCAAAGCCCTTTCCTATAACAACATTGCCGACACCGACGCCGCACTGGAATGCGTGAAAGAGTTCAGCGAGCCGGCCTGCGTTATCGTCAAGCACGCCAACCCGTGCGGCGTTGCGGTAAGCACCTCTATTCTGGATGCCTACGATCGCGCCTACAAAACCGACCCGACCTCCGCATTCGGCGGCATTATTGCCTTCAACCGCGAGCTGGATGCCGAGACCGCGCAGGCCATTATCTCCCGCCAGTTTGTCGAAGTGATCATCGCGCCGTCCGCGTCCGAAGAAGCGCTGAAAATCACCTCGGCGAAACAGAACGTGCGCGTACTGGTTTGCGGCCAGTGGGCGGAGCGCGTGCCGGGCCTGGACTTCAAGCGCGTGAACGGCGGTCTGCTGGTTCAGGATCGCGATTTGGGTATGGTGACAGAAGCCGACCTGCGCGTGGTGACCAAACGACAGCCGACCGAACAGGAGCTGCGCGACGCGCTGTTCTGCTGGAAAGTGGCGAAGTTCGTGAAGTCTAACGCCATTGTCTACGCAAAAGAGAACATGACCATCGGGATAGGCGCAGGCCAGATGAGCCGCGTTTACTCTGCGAAAATTGCCGGTATCAAAGCAGGCGACGAAGGCCTGGAAGTGAAAGGCTCCGCCATGGCCTCTGACGCCTTCTTCCCGTTCCGTGACGGTATTGATGCTGCGGCTGCGGTGGGCATCACCTGTGTGATCCAGCCTGGCGGCTCTATCCGCGACGACGAGGTGATTGCCGCTGCCGACGAACACGGCATCGCAATGATCTTCACCGACATGCGCCACTTCCGCCATTAATTCCCGGAGCAGAAAATGAAAGTATTAGTGATTGGTAACGGCGGGCGCGAGCACGCTCTGGCGTGGAAAGCGGCGCAGTCTCCACAGGTTAAAACCGTCTTCGTGGCACCGGGTAACGCCGGTACCGCACTGGAACCCGCGCTGCAGAACGTGGCTATCGGCGTGACCGATATCCCGGCGCTGCTGAGCTTTGCCCAGACCGAGAACATCGATCTGACCATCGTCGGCCCGGAAGCGCCGCTGGTAATTGGCGTGGTTGACGCCTTCCGCGCTGCGGGCCTGAAAATCTTCGGCCCAACGGAAGGTGCCGCACAGCTGGAAGGCTCCAAAGCCTTCACCAAAGATTTCCTTGCGCGTCATAACATTCCGACGGCGGAATATCAGAACTTCACCGAAGTGGAGCCTGCTCTGGCCTGGTTACGTGAAAAAGGCGCGCCGATTGTCATCAAAGCCGACGGTCTGGCCGCCGGGAAAGGCGTTATCGTGGCGATGACGCTCGAAGAAGCCGAAGCGGCCGTTCAGGATATGCTGGCAGGCAACGCCTTTGGCGATGCGGGCCACCGCATCGTGATCGAAGAGTTCCTCGACGGCGAAGAGGCGAGCTTTATCGTAATGGTCGACGGCGAGCACGTTCTGCCGATGGCCACCAGCCAGGATCACAAGCGCGTGGGCAATGGCGATACCGGCCCCAACACCGGCGGGATGGGCGCTTACTCTCCTGCTCCCGTTGTTACCGATGAGGTGCATCAGCGCACCATGGACCGCATCATCTGGCCTACCGTGAAGGGCATGGCGGCGGAAGGCAATACCTACACCGGTTTCCTCTACGCGGGCCTGATGATTGACAAGCAGGGTAACCCGAAGGTGATTGAATTCAACTGCCGCTTCGGCGATCCGGAAACCCAGCCGATCATGCTGCGCATGAAATCCGACCTGGTGGATCTGTGTCTGGCGGCCTGCGAAGGCAAGCTGGACGAGAAAACCTCAGAGTGGGACGAGCGTGCGTCTCTGGGCGTGGTGATTGCTGCGGGTGGCTATCCGGGGAACTACAGCACCGGAGATGAGATCCACGGCCTGCCGCTGGAAGAGATTGACGGCGCGAAGGTGTTCCACGCCGGTACGAAGCTGGCTGACGATGACCGCGTGCTCACCAACGGCGGCCGCGTGCTGTGTGCGACCGCGCTGGGCCAGACCGTGGCAGAAGCGCAAAAACGCGCCTATGCGCTGATGGCGGATATTCACTGGAACGGCAGCTTCAGCCGTCAGGATATCGGTTATCGTGCTATTGCGCGGGAGCAGGGGGAGTAATTTCCCCTCACCCTGACCCTCTCCCGGTGGGAGAGGGAACTTAAATCAAAAACTTTTCTCTGTCGGCTGCCAGGTGCAGAAGTCTTCGTTCGCCACCAGCAGCAGCTGAGAGCCTTCCGGCGCCTCAAGCCACGCCACGCTCACTTCCATAGACGAATGCCGCTGACGGCGCTGAATGTGTTCGGTTGCCCAGGATTCAAGCTCAGGCTTTACGGTCTGCCCTTCGCAGGTGGTCACCGTGCCATCGGCATGCCAGCGCCCCTGGCGCAGTACCACGCGGCCCTGACGCAGCGCGTCGCTGGTCTGACGGAGCTGTTCGGCGCGGTAGCGGTAAAGGGCGACCTGATCGCTGGAAAGCTGCTGTTTCAACCCGCTGACTTCATGCTGCATAAAGCTCAGCTCGCCGTGGTCGTCGAAACGCACCTTCACGTGTTCAGGGGTCTTGCTGTAGATGTTCAGTTCAATCAGCGATAGCGCATCGCCCTGCCAGCGGTACTCTGCGGTCGAGGTGTTGCCGTTATGCCACGGGCTGAACGCGGTAAGCATATGGACTTCATCGCTGGAATCTTTGCGCCAGATCCTGACCGCGCCCTGGTTGTCAGCATAGCCGCTGGCGGTAAACGGGGGGAGTGAGGAATCATGGCTACAGGCAGACAGCAACAGTACGCCTGCCAGCGCGAGCATGCCACGCCAGAATGACAAAAGGGGCGTTGCCGCCCCTTCGTTAAAACTGTTCACTGCCACGCGTCTTACTTAACTGCGTCTTTCAGTGCTTTACCAGAAACAAATGCCGGCACGTTAGCTGCGGCGATTTTGATTTCTTTACCGGTCTGCGGGTTGCGGCCAGTACGCTCAGCGCGGTGGTTCACTTTGAAGGTACCGAAACCAACCAGTTGTACAGCATCGCCTTCTTTCAGAGACTCAGTAATAGCAGCCAGGGTAGATTCCAGAGCAGCTTTAGCCTGCACTTTAGACAGATCAGCCTTGTCCGCAATTACATCAATCAGTTGAGTCTTGTTCATAAGTTATCCTTTCAATGTGTTTATCGCTTGCTAAGCATCGAGTGCGACGAAAATGCCAAAAAAGCACTCTCCTGCATACACGCACCGATAGCCACTTTTTTTCGCCCCCCAAATGTAGACCAGACGGGGGGCAGAAGGGAAGAGTCGAGGTGCGACAAAACAGGCGTTAAATCACGTTTTGTTGTCTCATTGGTTAAAAATTATACCAATATTGCTCTCGCCGGCCTCACGCAGGTCCGCGCGCAGCCCTTTGATCAGCTCAATATCACGCTCTTCACACTCTGCCAGCAGGCGGAAAATCTCCCACTGAATATCCCATTCCTGTTCAACCGCCGGGTTAGCACGCAGCTCTTCGTCGGTCATTTCACGGCCTTCCTGCGTCATTTCCAGCATCGCGACGGTCGTGATGGATGCCTTACTGACTTCAATGGCGTGCTCCAGCGTTTCACCGCTCAGACGGGAGTGGATCAGCTCGCTCAACGCCACGCAGGCGTCGATAGCCGGATAAACGCCGTACAGGTCGTAATCGTCCGCCGCCGGGATCGCCTCTTCCAGCTTTTCGAGCTGTGAATCGAAGTTCACCTTTGCATCTTTCACCGTCAGCGTCTCCCAGATTAAATCCAGGATACGTCGATAAATCTGGCCTTCGCCAAACTCCGTTTGCTTACAGAACGCGGCATAGTTGGGATACATGCGCTCGCACAGGCAAGCCATAAACGTCACGTGCTGCCAGCTTTCCAGCTTCTCAAGGCGCAGATGAATCGGGTTTTGTAACATGATGATGTCTCGAATCGAAAATTAGCCGCAGTTTACCTGAATCACGGCTGAATTTCCTGCCAACGAATGAATGCCGGACGTGAAGAGGCAACGGCGTCAGCCCAGCGGGTTGGCTCCGGTAACCGGTAGCCCTTCATGCAGCGCTGCACCCACGCCAGCGCGCTGTCCATGCTCACCCGATGCCCGGTGGCGATAAACAGCGGATTACAGCGCGCTTTACTGCGCCAGACCCACGCCAGCTGCTCGCCTTTATGGATAAGCGGCGCCAGCGCGCCCGGTTCGGCAGAAAGCGGCTCAAACGCGCCGCACAGGCGTTTTTTCGCCACGCCGATGGTCGGCACGTCCACCAGCAGACCAAAGTGGCTGGCGACGCCTAAGCGACGCGGATGGGAGATACCGTGCCCGTCAACAAACAGGAGGTCAGGTTTTTGCGAGAGTTGCTCCCACGCGGCCAGCAGCGCGGGGTATTCGCGGAAGGAGAGAAAGCCGGGAATATAGGGCATGGTGGTGGCGATACGCGCCACCTTGTACTCCACCAGCTCCAGCGACGGGTATTTCAGCACCACCATCGCCGCCCGCGTCACTTCACCGCCCTGCTCGAACCCGACGTCCGCCCCGCCAATGTACTGCGGGGGATCCTTATCCAGACGATCCTCGCGGATCACCGATGAAGCCAGTTCGATTTGCTGAGCGCGTAGCGACGCGAGATCCATAACCACTCCTTACTTGTGATACTGGGCAGAAAGCCGATGCACCGCCTCCACAAATACGCCTGCGTGTTCAGGCGGCACATCCTGATGAATGCCGTGGCCGAGGTTAAAGACGTGGCCTTCACCCTGGCCGAAACCAGACAGTATAGTCGACACTTCCTCTTCGATGCGGGCAGGCTGAGCATAGAGCATGGACGGGTCCATGTTGCCCTGTAGCGCCACTTTGTCGCCCACGCGACGGCGCGCATCGGCAATATCGGTGGTCCAGTCGAGGCCCAGCGCGTCGCAGCCAGTGGCCGCCATCGCTTCCAGCCATTGGCCGCCGCCTTTAGTGAACAGCGTTACCGGCACGCGGCGACCGTCGTTTTCACGCAGCAGGCCATCGACGATTTTGTGCATGTAGTACAGGGAGAACTGCTGATAATCACGTCCGGTCAGCACGCCGCCCCAGGTGTCGAAAATCATCACCGACTGTGCGCCCGCTTTAATCTGCGCGTTGAGGTAGAGCGTAACA
Source organism: Enterobacter cloacae complex sp. P14RS (assembly GCF_014895895.1). Classification (NCBI taxonomy): domain Bacteria; kingdom Pseudomonadati; phylum Pseudomonadota; class Gammaproteobacteria; order Enterobacterales; family Enterobacteriaceae; genus Enterobacter; species Enterobacter cloacae complex sp. P14RS. Next base: position 22,624 of record NZ_JADBQM010000015.1, on the reverse strand, counting down.
CTCTTCGCCAGCTTGTCGAGCAGCGCATGCAGCGCCAGCGGTTCGGCATACATCATCTTTTTAATCATGGTGAAGACTTTGCTGCTGCCGCCTTCAACCATGTAGGTGGCCAGCGTCCACGGGCTGCCGGAGAACCCAATCAGCGGCACTTCGCCTTTCAGTTCGCGGCGAATGGTGCGCACGGCGTTCATCACGTAGCCCAGTTCGCCTTCCGGATCGGGGATCGGCAGCTTATCGACGTCGGCTTTGCTTTTGATCGGCGAGGTAAAGCGCGGGCCCTCGCCGGTTTCGAAATAGAGCCCCAGGCCCATCGCGTCCGGAATGGTAAGAATGTCCGAAAAGAGAATGGCGGCATCCAGCGGGAAGCGGCGCAGCGGCTGGAGCGTCACTTCACAGGCCAGCTCGGCGTTTTTGCACAGCGACATAAAATCGCCCGCCTGCGCGCGCGTGGCTTTGTATTCTGGCAGATAGCGTCCCGCCTGGCGCATCATCCACACCGGGGTGACATCAACGGGCTGGCGCAGCAGCGCACGCAGATAACGATCGTTCTTCAGTTCGGTCATTTTGCAGTTCCTTATTGCGTCAGTCCGTCAGTGTAACACTACTCATACTCGGCCCGACACATTGCCACGGTATCTTCTATCAGGCGACGCGCCACCGTTCCCGGAGGGGGTAACAGCGGTAAATTGTCGTAGCGGTACCAGTTCGCCTCCAGCAGCTCTTTCTGGTCGATAACAATCTCACCGCTGTCATATTCCGCCATAAACGCGGTCATCAGAGACATCGGGAACGGCCACGGCTGGGAGGTCACGTAGCGCAGGTTCTTCACCTTGATGCTGCTCTCCTCCATCACCTCGCGCGCCACCGCCTGCTCCAGCGTTTCGCCGACTTCGACGAACCCGGCGAGGACGGTATGAATGCCGTTGCGATGACGGGTATGTTGCGCCAGCAGGATGGAATCATCACGGCGGATGGCAACGATGATGCACGGCGCGATTTGCGGGTAGTAGCGTTCACGGCAGTGGCCGCAGAGCAGCGCCCATTCGGTTTTGCTTGGGTGCATGGTGTGGCCGCAGTAACCGCAATATTTGTGCGAACGGTAAAACTCCGCCAGCTGCACGCCCCGCCCCGCCAGCTGGAACAGGCCGACGTCCAGATCTAACACCTGACGTACGGATCCCATATCCTGACGGCGCGCCTGTTGGATCAACCACACGGGATCGCCCTGCCACTCGCCGATCTTCAGCGCGGGCTGGCCCACCAGATCGAACGTTTCCGCGGTACCGTAGGGCAACTCTCCTGAGGGCAGCCATAATTTTTGTTCGTGGCTGACGATCCACCAACCCAGATCTGATTTTTCAATAATACGATCCATATCTATTGCACTACCTTCGCTTCACTGACATGTTGTTAGCATTGTGGTTACATTTTGGATAAGCAGATCCCATTCTAAACCTTATGGAGTCGACCATGTTAAACCAGCTGGAAAGCCTGACTGAGCGCGTTGGAGGAAGTAACACCCTGGTGGATCGCTGGCTACATGTGCGCAAGCATCTCCTTGTGGCGTATTACAATCTGGTCGGTCTTAAGCCTGGCAAAGAATCCTTTATGCGGCTGAACGAAAAAGCGCTGGATGATTTTTGTCAGAGCCTTGTCGACTACCTCTCCGACGGCCATTTCAACATTTATGAACGCATTATCCGCGAAATGGAAGGGACAACGCCGTATTTAGCGGCCAGCAAACTCTGTCCGCAGCTGGAAGCCAACACCCAGCAGATCATGGACTATTACGATTCCACGCTCGAGAACGCCATCGATCACGATAACTATCTTGAGTTCCAGCAGGCGCTGTCCGACCTGGGCGAAGCGCTGGAAGAGCGATTCACGCTGGAAGATAAGCTCATCGCCCTCGTACTGGATAACAACCTGAATATCAGCAGCAGCGATAACGTTGCGCGCCCTGCTTGAGTTCTTAACCGTTAACGAGTAATTTACAACCAGTCGCCCCTCTGCGGAGGGGGATTTTTCTTGTCGGAGTGCCCAGTGTGTAAGCACGGGCTGAGACCGTTAATTCGGGATCCGCGGAACCTGATCAGGTTAATACCTGCGAAGGGAACAAGAGTCACGCTGCTGTTGTATCGCCCCTGTGGCGATCTCCTCTTGCTTCATCCGTCGTCTGACAAGCCATGTCCTTCACTTCTGGAATGAGCTATGTCTACAACAAAACTGACCCGCCGCGAACAGCGTGCACAGGCCCAACACTTCATCGACACCCTGGAAGGCACCGCTTTCCCGAACTCGAAACGCATCTACATCACCGGTTCACAGGCCGATATCCGCGTGCCGATGCGCGAAATCCAGCTCAGCCCGACGCTTATCGGCGGCAGCAAAGAGAACCCCCAGTATGAAGACAACGAAGCCGTGCCGGTATACGACACCTCCGGCCCGTACGGCGATCCTGATGTTGCTATCAACGTGCAGCAAGGTCTGGCAAAGCTGCGCCAGCCGTGGATTGAGGCGCGTAACGACTGCGAAGAACTGAGCGTACGCAGTTCTGCGTACACCAAAGAACGCCTGGCCGACGACGGCCTGGACGAGCTGCGCTTTACCGGCCTGCTGACGCCAAAACGCGCCAGAGCGGGCAAGTGCGTCACCCAGCTGCACTACGCGCGCCAGGGTATCGTCACGCCGGAGATGGAGTTCATCGCCATCCGCGAAAACATGGGCCGCGAGCGCATCCGCAGCGAAATATTGCGCCACCAGCATCCGGGTGAAGGCTTTGGCGCTCGCCTGCCGGAGAACATCACGCCGGAGTTTGTGCGTGACGAAGTGGCCGCCGGGCGCGCGATTATCCCCGCCAACATCAACCACCCGGAATCGGAGCCGATGATTATCGGCCGCAACTTCCTGGTGAAGGTCAACGCCAACATCGGCAACTCTGCCGTCACCTCGTCCATCGAAGAAGAGGTGGAAAAGCTGGTCTGGTCCACGCGCTGGGGTGCGGACACGGTGATGGACCTCTCCACTGGCCGCTACATCCACGAAACCCGCGAGTGGATCCTGCGTAACAGCCCGGTGCCGATTGGCACCGTCCCGATTTATCAGGCGCTGGAGAAGGTCAACGGCATTGCTGAAAACCTCACCTGGGAAGCGTTTCGCGACACGCTGCTGGAGCAGGCGGAACAGGGCGTGGACTACTTCACCATTCACGCGGGCGTGCTGCTGCGCTACGTGCCTATGACGGCGAAACGTCTGACCGGCATCGTCTCGCGGGGTGGCTCCATCATGGCGAAGTGGTGCCTGTCCCATCATCAGGAAAACTTCCTCTACGAGCACTTCCGCGAGATCTGCGAAATCTGCGCCGCGTACGACGTCTCCCTGTCGCTGGGCGACGGCCTGCGTCCGGGCTCCATCCGCGATGCCAACGACGAAGCGCAGTTTGCCGAGCTGCACACCCTGGGCGAGCTGACCAAAATCGCCTGGGAGTATGACGTGCAGGTGATGATTGAAGGCCCGGGCCACGTGCCGATGCAGATGATACGCCGCAACATGACCGAGGAGCTGGAGCACTGCCACGAAGCGCCGTTCTACACTCTGGGGCCATTGACCACAGATATCGCACCGGGCTACGACCACTTCACCTCCGGGATTGGCGCGGCGATGATCGGCTGGTTTGGCTGCGCCATGCTCTGCTACGTGACGCCGAAAGAGCATCTCGGCCTGCCCAACAAAGAGGACGTAAAGCAGGGACTGATTACCTATAAAATTGCCGCCCACGCGGCGGATCTGGCGAAAGGCCATCCGGGCGCGCAAATCCGCGATAACGCCATGTCCAAAGCGCGCTTTGAATTCCGCTGGGAAGACCAGTTTAACCTGGCGCTGGATCCGTTCACCGCCCGCGCCTATCACGACGAGACCCTGCCGCAGGAGTCGGGCAAGGTGGCGCACTTCTGCTCCATGTGCGGGCCAAAATTCTGCTCGATGAAAATCAGCCAGGAGGTGCGGGATTACGCCGCCGCGCAGACCATTGAAGTCGGTATGGCGGACATGTCGGAAACCTTCCGCGCCAGAGGCGGCGAAATTTACCTCAAAAAAGAGGAGGCGTAATGTACAAGCCCGATTTCCCCTCCGTGCCCTTTCGCTTAGGGCTTTACCCGGTGGTGGACAGCGTGAAGTGGATCGAACGCCTGCTGGAGGCCGGCGTTCGCACCCTCCAGCTGCGCATCAAAGATAAGCGTGATGAAGAGGTGGAGGCCGACGTCGTCGCCGCCATCGCGCTGGGGCATCGCTACAATGCCCGCCTGTTTATCAACGACTACTGGCGGCTGGCCGTTAAGCACCGGGCGTACGGCGTGCATTTGGGTCAGGAGGATCTGGAAACCACCGATCTGAACGCCATTCGCCAGGCTGGCCTGCGCCTTGGCGTTTCAACACACGATGATATGGAAATCGACGTGGCGCTGGCGGCCCGCCCCTCCTACATCGCCCTCGGTCACGTTTTTCCGACGCAAACCAAGCAGATGCCTTCTGCCCCGCAGGGTCTGACGCAGCTGGCGAGCCACGTTAAGCGCCTTGCCGATTACCCGACCGTCGCCATCGGTGGAATCAGCCTTGAACGCGCCCCGGCGGTGCTGGAGACCGGCGTCGGCAGTATCGCCATCGTCAGCGCCATTACCCAGGCGGCAGACTGGCGATCCGCCACCGCGCAGCTTTTACAGCTGGCAGGAGCGGGCGATGAATGACCGCGATTTTATGCGCTACAGCCGCCAGATCCTGCTGGAGGATATTGCCATTGACGGGCAGCAAAAGCTGCTCGCCAGCCGGGTATTGATTGTCGGCCTGGGCGGATTAGGCGCGCCCGCCGCGCTGTATCTGGCCGGTGCGGGCGTGGGCACGCTGGTGCTGGCCGATGACGACGAGGTGCACCTCAGCAACCTGCAACGGCAAATCCTCTTCACGACTGAAGATGTTAACCAGCCTAAAGCGCAGATCACCCGGCAGCGACTTAACCAGCTTAATCCGGATATCGAACTGATTGCTCTGCAGGAGCGGCTCAGCGGTGAAAGCCTGCGCCATGAGGTCGCCCTTGCCGACGCGGTGCTGGACTGCACGGACAACATGGCGACGCGTCAGGCCATCAACGCGGCCTGTGTTGCACAGAACACGCCGCTGATCACCGCCAGCGCGGTCGGTTTCGGCGGGCAGATAATGGTGCTTACGCCGCCGTGGGCGCAGGGCTGTTACCGCTGCCTGTGGCCGGACGAGGCTGAACCGGAGCGTAACTGCCGCACGGCAGGCATTCTTGGCCCGGTGGTGGGCGTGATGGGTACCCTTCAGGCACTGGAGGCTATCAAGCTGCTCAGCGGCATGGAGACGGAACGCAACACGCTCCGGCTGTTCGACGCCCGCTCCAGCGGCTGGCGCCATCTGGCACTACACCGCGCCAGCCTCTGCCCGGTATGCGGAGGCCACGATGCGCATTCTGTTTAACGATGAGCCGATGACGTGCGACGACGGTCTCACCGTTGCCGCCCTGCTCGACAAATTGCGCCAGCTCAAGCCGGGAACGGCGCTGGCGCTCAATCAACAGATCCTGCCGCGCGAGCAGTGGGAACTTCAGCAGGTCAATGAAGGCGACCAGATCCTGCTGTTTCAGGTTATCGCAGGGGGCTGAGATGTTACGTATTGCTGATAAAGTCTTTGATTCACATCTGTTTACCGGAACCGGCAAATTCGCCTCGCCGCAGCTGATGGTGGATGCTATTCGTGAAAGTGGCAGCCAGCTGGTGACGCTGGCGATGAAGCGCGTGGATCTGCGCCAGCACAACGATGCCATACTTGCGCCGCTACTGGAGGCAGGCGTGACGCTCTTACCAAACACTTCCGGCGCGAAAACGGCCGAGGAGGCGATTTTCGCCGCACAGCTGGCGCGGGAAGCGCTCGGCACCCGCTGGCTGAAGCTGGAAATTCACCCGGACGCCCGCTGGCTGCTGCCCGACCCGATCGAGACCCTGAAAGCCGCAGAAAAGCTGGTGCAGCAGGGGTTTACCGTTCTGCCTTACTGCGGCGCGGATCCCGTGCTGTGTAAGCGTCTGGAAGAGGTCGGCTGCGCCGCCGTCATGCCGCTGGGGGCGCCCATTGGCTCCAATCAGGGGCTGGAAACCCGCGCGATGCTGGAGATCATCATCGAGCAGGCGACCGTGCCGGTGGTGGTGGATGCGGGGATCGGCGTGCCCAGCCACGCCGCGCAGGCGCTGGAAATGGGGGCCGACGCGGTGCTGGTGAATACCGCCATTGCGGTGGCCGACGACCCGGTCATGATGGCGCGTGCATTTCGTCTCGCCGTGGAGGCTGGCCTGCTGGCCAGAGAGTCCGGCCCCGGCTCGCGCAGTTTTCAGGCACAGGCCACCAGCCCGCTGACAGGTTTTCTGGAGGCGCTCTCATGAGCACGTTTACCGAGCGCTGGCGCGAGCTTAACTGGGACGATATAGCCCTGCGCATCAACAGCAAAACGGCGGCTGACGTGGAGCGCGCGCTGCACGCCCGTCAGCTGACCCGCGAGGATCTGATGGCCCTGCTCTCCCCGGCGGCCAGCGCCTACCTTGAACCGATGGCGCAGCGAGCGCAGCGGCTCACCCGCCAGCGTTTTGGCAACACGGTGAGCTTCTACGTGCCACTCTATCTCTCCAACCTGTGCGCCAATGACTGCACCTACTGCGGCTTCTCCATGAGCAACCGCATCAAGCGGAAAACGCTCGATGAAGGTGAGATTGCCCGCGAGTGTGCGGCCATTCGTGAAATGGGTTTTGAGCATCTTCTTCTCGTCACGGGCGAGCATCAGGGGAAAGTGGGAATGGACTATTTCCGCCAGCATCTGCCTGCGATACGTCGGGAGTTTGCGTCGTTGCAGATGGAGGTTCAGCCCCTGTCGCAGGACGAGTATGCGGAGTTAAAAACGCTCGGGCTGGACGGTGTGATGGTCTATCAGGAAACCTACCACGAGGCGACGTACGCGCGGCATCACCTGAAAGGGAAGAAGCAGGATTTTTTCTTCCGGCTGGAAACGCCGGACAGGCTGGGCCGCGCCGGGATCGACAAAATCGGGCTGGGTGCGCTAATTGGGCTTTCCGATAGCTGGCGGGTAGATTGCTACATGGTGGCAGAACATCTGCTGTGGCTGCAACAGCACTACTGGCAGACCCGATACTCCATCTCCTTCCCACGCCTGCGCCCCTGCGCAGGCGGCATTGAACCGGCTTCGCTGATGGATGAACGCCAGCTGGTGCAAACCATCTGCGCGTTTCGCCTGCTCGCCCCGGAAGTGGAGTTATCGCTCTCAACGCGTGAATCCCCGGCGTTTCGCGATCGCGTCATCCCGCTGGCGATTAACAACGTCAGCGCGTTTTCCAAAACGCAGCCGGGCGGGTATGCAGACGATCATCCGGAGCTGGAGCAGTTTGCACCGCATGACGGACGGCGTCCAGAAGCCGTTGCCGCCGCCCTGACGGCACAGGGTTTACAGCCTGTCTGGAAAGACTGGGACAGCTGGCTGGGAAGAGCCTCGCAATGACGATGTAACGCACTGCAACACGGTAGAAAATTATCGAGGCGTTACGGAAAGGTAAAACCGGATGATTGTCAGCGCTCGTCTGGTTTTTTATTTTCATCAGGTCAGCAACGGACGCTGACCAGGGCGAAAAGCTTCTTCCTCGTTTCGCCCTGCCTCCGATTCCGTGCATAAGAGGGGCGCAAAAGTATGGATAAGGAATTTCTTAGTGATTCTTAAGATAAATCATCTCGCCTGAAATCGTGTTCCGTATAATTCACCGCTAACCGCAGGACAGCGACTATGCTGAGAGGATATCGGCAGACGAAAAATATTCACCATCAGGATCGATGTACAACTCATGGCACTTTACAGCAAAAAGCTCTCTTTCACCCGACCCATTATGCTCAGCTTCGCGGGGATTCTATGCAGTTTTGCGCTGATCGCGGTCGTGGTAACCCTTTCACAACGAAAGGATTTCCTTGAGGACTATCATAAGATTAATGGCAATTTCACCCATAACCTTGCGGTGAACTACACCGAGTCAATCCTGCGTGAAAACGATTATATCCTGGGCCGCTCCGCGATGTATTTTGCACGCGATGACAGGCTAAACGAGACCCTCAACGTCAACCCGACGCAAGGGCTGCAGATGATGATGCATTTGCAAAACCTGATGCCGACCGTGTCATCCATCTCGCTGGCAGACACGCAGGGACATTATCTGCGCGCCCCGGAAGTGCTCCAGACGGAAAAGAGTAAAACCTTCGATCCCCGGACGCGTCCGTGGTTTGTCGCCCATGCTGAAGCCAGTATATTCAGCCACTACACCCGTCCCTATATGGACTACTTCAACGGTCATCCGACGGTCACACTCTATAAACCGTTAATTTCACCAGAAGGTCGACTTAAAGGTACGATTGCGTTTCATCTCGACTTAACGTCAATGGGCTACACCCTGCGTCAGATGGTCGCCCCTGTTCAGGGGGAATTCTTCGTCGTCGAACGCGATGGCGCCGTCGTGCTGCACCCTGATACGGGTGCGCTTTTCAAACAGTACGTCAGCGAAGCGCTGATGGATAAAATGACCAGCGGCGAAGGCCACCTTTACGATAAGAAAACCGACGCCTGGTATTACTACTACTCATTTACCAATCCAGACTGGTTTGTCATCTACAGGGTCTCTGGCGCAACGCTTACCGATATCACCCGACACGAAACGACGATCGTAGGCTGGGGTTTCGCGCTGGCGGCCATCATTATCATTCTCTTCGGCCTCTATCTGCGTCATGCCTCGCGTACCGTGTTGATGACCATTATCAATGCGATCAAAACGGGCGATGTGAGCCAGGCGCCGCGTCTGGAAGCGATGCTGAGCCGCACCATTCAGTCCAATAAAGAGCGTGAGATGGCGTATGTTCGTCAGGCCACTCACGATGCGCTGACCGGCTGCAAAAACCGCCGTGCGTTCGATAACGATGTGGAGGAATTATTAAATGCCCACCAGCCTTTCGCGATGGCGCTGGTTGATATTGATAACTTCAAGTCAATTAACGACACGTGGGGACACCTGAGCGGCGACATTGTCCTGCGTAACGTGGCGCGCGAAGGGATCCAGATAATGCAGCCCCACCACGTCTCGGTCTATCGCTACGGTGGTGAAGAGTTCGCGGTAATTTTCCAGGCCGAGCAGATCGCTGCCGCATTTTCATTGCTTGACGCATGGCGCACCGCCGTTGAAAGACGCGTATGGCGGGAAGAAAATCTGCACGTCACGTTCAGCGCGGGTCTGGGTGAATGGCATTTCGAACCGCTGGAACAATTTGTAGGTAGCGTTGATAACGCGCTCTACAGTGCTAAAAAGCAGGGAAAAAACCGTATTGTTCGCACTGCCGTCGGCTGACTTTCTCTCTTACTCGAAGAATTGTAACCGGTTTCAGAAAAATGCCGCTTTCTTTGTGATGCCTGACACACAATCGCGGTAAAGCGGTTGTTGAAGCTCTCTGCGCAGGATAATTATCAATAAACACATGTAGATCGAGGCTGATTATGAAGAACATCGTTTTATGCTGTGCAGCGGGAATGTCAACCAGCATGCTGGTTCAACGTATGAAAGATGCCGCGCAGAAAAAAGGGGTTGAAGTCACCATTAAAGCCGTTCCGGTTGCGGAGTTTAAAGACAATATCGCGACGGCCGACATCGTATTGCTGGGGCCACAGGTCAAATACGAGCAGGCTAAACTGCAGGCACAGGCCGACCCGCTGGGTAAAAAGGTCGCGGTGATCGACATGATGGATTACGGCATGATGAAAGGCGATGCCGTACTGGAAAAAGCGCTTAAACTGCTGGAGTCATAATGGAAGACTTAGAAACCACAATCATGGAACTGCTGGTCAACGCCGGTGCGGCCCGCAGTGCGGCCCTGACAGCTCTGCAGATGGCGCGTAAAGGTGAGTTTGACGAAGCTGAAAAAGCAATGGAAGAATCCCGCGAATATGTGAAGCACGCGCATACGATCCAGACGCAGCTTATTGGACTTGACGAAGGGACCGGGAAACTGCCTGTTAACTTGATCACCGTTCATTCTCAGGACCACCTGATGAACGCGATGGTTATTCAGGATCTGGCGGGCGATATGATTGAGCTTTATCGACGCATCCCGCTAGTGAATTGAAGAAATGCAGATATAAAAAAACCCGCCGAGGCGGGTTTTTTATTTACGGCATCAACGATTACTCGTTGTCGGAACCGCCCAGACCTGCGTTCAGCAGTTCTGCCAGGCTCGCGGATGCATCTTCAGCAGTAACCTGCGGTGCTGCTGGCAGTTCGCCCGCTGCGCGACGACGCATACGATCCTGATGGTACGCATAACCGGTACCAGCAGGGATCAGACGACCCACGATGACGTTCTCTTTCAGACCGCGCAGTTCATCACGTTTACCAGCAACAGCGGCTTCGGTCAGGACACGAGTCGTTTCCTGGAACGATGCTGCGGAGATGAAGGACTCGGTTGCCAGAGACGCTTTGGTGATACCCAGCAGATCGCGTGCGAAGGTCGCACCGATTTTGCCGTTCGCTTCCAGATCGCGGTTAGCGATCTTAACGCGTGAGTATTCAACCTGCTCGCCTTCCAGGAAGTCGGAGCTGCCCGCGTTTTCGATGGTTGCTTTACGCAGCATCTGACGAACGATAACTTCGATGTGCTTATCGTTAATCTTAACGCCCTGCAGGCGGTATACGTCCTGTACTTCGTTAACAATGTAACGAGTAACAGCATGCACACCACGCAGACGCAGGATGTCGTGCGGCGCTTCTGGACCGTCGGAAACCACGTCACCACGTTCTACACGTTCGCCTTCGAACACGTTGAGCTGACGCCACTTAGGAATCATCTCTTCGTACGGCTCGCTGCCATCTACTGGTGTGATAACCAGACGGCGCTTACCTTTAGTCTCTTTACCGAAGGAGATGATCCCGCTGATTTCAGCCAGGATTGCAGGCTCTTTCGGACGACGAGCTTCGAACAGGTCCGCAACGCGTGGCAGACCACCGGTGATGTCCTTGGTACCGCCGGATTCCTGAGGAATACGCGCCAGGGTGTCACCAGAGCTGATCTGTACGCCATCTTCCAGCTGTACAATCGCTTTACCTGGCAGGAAGTACTGCGCAGGCATATCGGTACCCGGGATCAGAACGTCGTTACCCTGAGCATCAACGATTTTCAGTGCAGGACGCAGATCTTTACCGCCGGTAGTACGTTCAGCAGAATCCAGAACCACCAGAGAAGACAGACCGGTCAGCTCGTCGGTCTGACGAGTAATGGTCTGGCCGTCGATCATGTCAGTAAAGCGGATGAAACCACTTACTTCGGTGATAACCGGCATGGTGTGTGGATCCCAGTTTGCAACGGTTTCACCGCCGGCAACCTGCTCGCCATCACCTTTCGCCATAACCGCACCGTAAGGCACTTTATAGCTCTCTTTGGTACGACCGAATTCGTCGATCAGCTTCAGCTCGGTGTTACGAGAGGTCACAACCAGCTTGCCTGCGGAGTTAACAACAGACTTCGCGTTGCTGAGCTTGATGCTACCTTTGTTTTTCACCTGAATGCTGGATTCAGCAGCCGCACGAGATGCCGCACCACCGATGTGGAACGTACGCATCGTCAGCTGTGTACCCGGCTCACCGATGGACTGTGCCGCGATAACGCCGATGGCTTCACCTTTGTTGATGATGTGGCCACGCGCCAGGTCACGACCGTAGCAGTGTGCACACACACCAAAGTCGGTGTCACAGGATACAACGGAACGCACTTTCACAGAGTCAACAGAGTTCGCTTCCAGCAGGTCACACCACTGTTCGTGCAGTAGGGTGTTGCGTGGAACCAGAATGTCTGCGGTGCCCGGCTTCAGAATGTCTTCCGCGGTCACACGACCCAGTACGCGATCGCGCAGCGGCTCTTTAACATCACCACCCTCGATAACCGGGGTCATGGTGATACCTTCGAGGGTGCCACAATCGTCTTCGGTCACAACCAGATCCTGCGCAACGTCAACCAGACGACGCGTCAGATAACCGGAGTTCGCTGTCTTCAGTGCGGTATCCGCCAGACCTTTACGCGCACCGTGCGTGGAGATGAAGTACTGGAGTACGTTCAGACCTTCACGGAAGTTCGCGGTGATTGGCGTTTCGATGATGGAGCCATCTGGCTTCGCCATCAGACCACGCATACCTGCCAGCTGACGAATCTGTGCTGCAGAACCACGCGCACCGGAGTCGGCCATCATGTAGATGCTGTTGAAGGAAACCTGCTGCTCTTCGAGGCCGTCACGGTTAATCACGGTTTCGGTTTGCAGGTTATCCATCATCGCTTTGGATACACGATCGTTCGCCGCTGCCCAGATATCGATAACTTTGTTGTAGCGTTCGCCCGCGGTTACCAGACCAGACTGGAACTGCTCCTGGATCTCAGCAACTTCAGCTTCCGCTTCAGAGATGATCTCGTGTTTCTTCTCTGGGATGACCATGTCATCGATACCAACAGATGCACCTGAACGCGCTGCATAAGCAAAGCCGGTGTACATAGTCTGGTCAGCGAAGATAACGGTCGGCTTCAGACCCAGAATGCGGTAACAGGTGTTCAGCATTTTGGAGATCGCTTTCTTGCCCAGCGCCTGGTTGACGATGGAGAAAGGCAGACCTTTCGGTACGATCATCCACAGAATGGCACGGCCAATGGTCGTGTCTTTCAGGCTGGTCTTCGCAACGAATTCGCCGTTTGCATCTTTTTCGTATTCGGTGATACGCACTTTAACGCGCGCATGCAGAGAGGCCAGGCCAGCGCGATAAATACGCTCAGCTTCTTTAGGGCCAGTCAGCACCATGCCTTCGCCTTTGGCGTTAACACAGTCACGGGTCATGTAGTACAGACCCAATACAACGTCCTGAGAAGGAACGATAATTGGTTCACCGTTCGCTGGAGACAGGATGTTGTTGGTAGACATCATTAGCGCACGCGCTTCAAGCTGGGCTTCCAGCGTCAGCGGTACGTGAACAGCCATCTGGTCACCATCGAAGTCGGCGTTATAGGCCGCACAAACCAGCGGGTGCAGCTGGATAGCTTTACCTTCGATCAGGACTGGCTCAAATGCCTGGATACCCAGACGGTGCAGGGTTGGTGCACGGTTCAGCAGTACCGGGTGTTCGCGGATAACTTCGTCCAGGATATCCCAAACGACAGCTTCTTCACGCTCAACCATTTTCTTAGCGGCTTTGATGGTGGTGGCCAGGCCACGCAGCTCCAGCTTGCCGTAGATGAACGGTTTGAACAGCTCCAATGCCATTTTCTTCGGCAGACCGCACTGATGCAGACGCAGGTATGGACCTACGGTGATTACAGAACGACCGGAGTAGTCAACACGCTTACCGAGCAGGTTCTGACGGAAACGACCCTGCTTACCTTTGATCATGTCGGCCAAAGATTTCAGAGGACGCTTGTTAGAACCGGTGATCGCACGACCGCGACGACCGTTATCCAGCAGGGCATCTACCGCTTCCTGCAGCATACGTTTTTCGTTGCGTACGATGATGTCCGGCGCAGCCAGATCCAGCAGACGTTTCAGACGGTTGTTACGGTTGATAACGCGACGATACAGATCGTTCAGATCGGACGTTGCGAAACGACCACCATCCAGCGGAACCAGCGGACGCAGATCTGGCGGCAGAACCGGCAGAACGGTCAGGATCATCCACTCTGGTTTGTTACCAGACTGAACGAACGCTTCCAGCAGTTTGATACGCTTGGTCAGCTTTTTACGCTTGGTTTCGGAGTTGGTTTCGTTCAGCTCTTCACGCAGCTGCTCGCACTCCTGCTCCAGATCCATGCTCTTAAGCAGGGCCTGAATAGCTTCCGCACCCATCTTCGCGTCGAATTCGTCACCGAACTCTTCCAGCGCGTCCAGATACTGCTCTTCAGTCAGGATCTGGTGACGTTCCAGGTTCGTCATCCCGCCTTCGATAACTACATAAGATTCGAAGTACAGAACACGTTCGATATCGCGCAGCGGCATATCCAGCAGCAGACCGATACGGGACGGCAGAGATTTCAGGAACCAGATGTGAGCAGTCGGAGACGCCAGCTCGATGTGGCCCATACGCTCACGGCGTACTTTGGTCTGGGTCACTTCAACGCCGCACTTCTCACAGATCACACCGCGGTGTTTCAGGCGCTTGTACTTACCGCACAGGCACTCGTAGTCTTTTACTGGCCCGAAAATACGCGCACAGAAAAGGCCGTCACGCTCAGGTTTGAACGTACGGTAGTTGATGGTTTCCGGCTTTTTAACTTCACCGAAAGACCATGAACGGATCATGTCTGGCGAAGCCAGAGCAATTTTGATCGCATCAAACTCTTCGGTTTTAGTCTGCGCTTTCAGAAACTTTAATAAATCTTTCACGGATTTGCTCCCGTCGGAGTTAGCACAATCCGGTGCCGGGGGTTAACCCGGCACCAGTGACCTGTTTGAGCGAGAATTACTCGTCTTCCAGTTCGATGTTGATACCCAGCGAACGAATCTCTTTCAACAGTACGTTGAAGGATTCTGGCATGCCTGGTTCCATCTGATGGTTGCCGTCCACGATGTTTTTATACATCTTGGTACGACCGTTAACGTCATCAGACTTAACGGTGAGCATTTCCTGCAGGGTGTATGCCGCGCCGTATGCTTCCAGCGCCCACACTTCCATCTCCCCGAAGCGCTGACCACCGAACTGTGCCTTACCACCCAGCGGCTGCTGAGTAACCAGGCTGTAAGAACCGGTAGAACGAGCGTGCATCTTGTCGTCGACCAGGTGGTTCAGTTTCAGCATGTACATGTAACCTACGGTTACCGGACGTTCGAACTGTTCACCGGTACGGCCGTCAAACAGCGTAATCTGACCAGACGTTGGCAGACCACCCAGTTGCAGCAGCTCTTTAATTTCAGCTTCTTTTGCACCGTCGAATACCGGCGTTGCAATTGGCATACCTTTGCGCAGGTTCTCTGCCAGACGCAGCACTTCTTCATCGCTGAAGGTGTTCAGGTCGACTTTCTGACGCACGTCGGTACCCAGATCGTAGGCACGCTGGATGAATTCGCGCAGTTTCGCGACTTCCTGCTGCTGTTTCAGCATGGCGTTAATCTTGTCGCCAATACCTTTCGCAGCCATACCCAGGTGAGTTTCCAGGATCTGACCAATGTTCATACGAGACGGTACGCCCAGTGGGTTCAGTACGATATCTACCGGCGTACCGTTAGCATCGTGCGGCATATCTTCGATCGGGTTGATCTTAGAGATAACACCCTTGTTACCGTGACGACCTGCCATCTTATCACCAGGCTGGATCTGTCGTTTAACGGCCAGATACACCTTAACAATCTTCAGCACGCCTGGTGCCAGATCGTCGCCCTGAGTGATTTTACGGCGTTTCGCTTCGAGTTTTTTCTCGAACTCGTGTTTCAGTTCGTCATACTGCTCAGCCAGCTGTTCCAGCTGATTTTGTTTCTCTTCGTCGGTCAGGCCGAGTTCCAGCCAGCGATCGCGTGGCAGTTTGTCGAGCTTCTCAGCTTCAACGCCACCGGCAACCAGCACCGCATAGATACGGCTGAACAGACCTGCTTCGAGGATCTGCAGTTCTTCAGACAGGTCTTTCTTAGCCTGTTTGAGCTGCATCTCTTCGATTTCCAGCGCACGCTTATCTTTCTCAACGCCATCACGAGTGAAGACCTGAACGTCGATAACCGTACCGGAAACACCGTTTGGTACGCGCAGAGAAGAGTCTTTAACGTCAGACGCTTTCTCACCGAAGATAGCACGCAGCAGTTTCTCTTCTGGGGTCAGCTGGGTTTCACCTTTCGGCGTCACCTTACCTACCAGAATATCGCCGCCGGTCACTTCCGCACCGATGTAAACAATACCGGATTCATCCAGCTTGGAGAGCGCAGCTTCACCCACGTTAGGGATGTCGGCAGTGATCTCTTCTGGCCCCAGCTTGGTGTCACGGGACACACAGGCCAGTTCCTGAATGTGGATGGTGGTGAAACGATCTTCCTGAACCACACGCTCGGAGACGAGGATGGAGTCTTCGAAGTTGTAACCGTTCCACGGCATGAACGCTACGCGCATGTTCTGACCGAGCGCCAGTTCACCGAGGTCGGTGGACGGACCGTCTGCCAGCACGTCGCCGCGCTCAACTGGCTCACCCAGAGATACGCAAGGCATCTGGTTGATACAGGTGTTCTGGTTAGAACGGGTGTATTTGGTCAGGTTGTAGATGTCGATACCCGCTTCGCCCGGATACATCTCGTCTTCGTTAACTTTGATAACGATACGGGATGCGTCAACGTACTGAACGGTACCGCCACGCTTAGCAACTGCAGTAACACCGGAGTCAACGGCAACAGCACGTTCCATACCGGTACCAACCAGCGGCTTATCAGCACGCAGAGTTGGAACGGCCTGACGTTGCATGTTCGCACCCATCAATGCACGGTTGGCGTCATCGTGTTCCAGGAACGGGATCAGGGACGCACCGACGGATACCACCTGCTGGGTGGATACGTCCATGTAGTCAACCTGGTCGCGGCTGAACAAGCTGGATTCGCCTTTGCTACGGCAGGTAACCAGATCTTCTACAAAGTGGCCTTCGTCATCCAGGTTGGAGTTCGCCTGAGCGATAACGTAGTTGCCTTCTTCGATAGCAGACAGGTAATGAATTTCGTCGGTAACCACACCGTCGGTCACTTTACGATACGGGGTCTCAAGGAAACCGTATTCGTTTGTCTGTGCGTACACGGACAGGGAGTTGATCAGACCGATGTTTGGACCTTCAGGCGTTTCAATTGGACATACGCGACCGTAGTGAGTCGGGTGTACGTCTCGAACTTCAAAGCCTGCACGTTCACGGGTCAGACCGCCTGGGCCGAGTGCAGAGATACGACGTTTGTGCGTGATCTCAGACAGCGGGTTGTTCTGGTCCATGAACTGAGACAGCTGGCTGGAACCAAAGAACTCTTTCACTGCTGCAGAAATCGGCTTGGCGTTGATCATATCCTGAGGCATCAGGGTATCCAGATCGCCCAGAGACAGACGCTCTTTCACCGCACGCTCTACACGTACCAGGCCAACGCGGAACTGGTTTTCCGCCATTTCGCCTACGGAACGGATACGACGGTTGCCGAGGTGGTCGATATCGTCCACTTCGCCTTTACCGTTACGGATATCGATGAGCTTCTTCATCACTTCGATGATGTCGTCTTTGCTCAGGATACCGGAACCTTCGATCTCGTCGCGCAGCAGAGAACGGTTGAACTTCATACGACCTACCGCGGACAGATCGTAGCGGTCTTCGGAGAAGAACAGGTTCTCGAACAGGCTTTCAGCCGCTTCGCGAGTTGGTGGCTCACCAGGACGCATCATGCGGTAGATTTCTACCAGCGCGCTCAGACGATCGTTGGTTGGGTCGACGCGTACAGTCTCAGAGATGTACGGACCGTGGTCCAGATCGTTGGTGAACAGCGTTTCGATACGTTTGTGGCCAGACTGGCTCAGCTTAGCCAGCAGATCCAGGCTCAGCTCCATGTTCGCCGGGCAGATCAGCTCGCCAGTTGATTCATCAACGTAATCTTTCGCGGCTACTTTTCCTGCAATGTATTCAACCGGAACTTCGATGTGTTTGATATCATCTTTTTCCAGCTGGCGGATGTGGCGCGCGGTGATACGGCGACCTTTTTCCACATACACTTTGCCGTCGGCTTCGATGTCGAACGACGCGGTCTCACCACGCAGACGTTCCGGCACCAGCTCCATCTGCAGCTTGTTGTCGCGGATTTCAAAGATCACTTTCTCAAAGAACAGGTCCAGGATCTGCTCAGTGGTATAGTTCAGTGCACGCAGAATGATGGTTGCAGGCAGTTTACGACGACGGTCGATACGGACAAACAGGTTGTCTTTTGGATCGAACTCGAAGTCCAGCCATGAACCACGGTAAGGAATGATGCGTGCGTTATACAGTACTTTACCGGAAGAGTGTGTTTTACCTTTATCGCTGTCGAAGAAGACGCCCGGGCTACGATGCAGCTGGGAAACGATAACACGCTCAGTACCGTTGATAACGAAAGTACCGTTGTCCGTCATGAGTGGAATCTCACCCATGTAGACTTCTTGTTCTTTAATGTCTTTTACGGTGCCTTCCGGCGCTTCGCGCTCGTAGATCACCAGACGCAGTTTTACGCGCAGCGGTGCGGAATAGGTCACGCCACGGATCTGACATTCCTGAACGTCAAACACCGGTTCGCCAAGGCGGTAGCTGACGTACTGCAGCTCGGAGTTACCGCTGTAGCTCTGAATCGGGAACACGGAACGGAAGGCTGCTTCCAGACCGTACTGCCCTTCAGGATCTTGCTCGATAAACTTCTGGAACGAGTCAAGCTGGATAGAAAGGAGATATGGAATGTCCAGAACTTGTGGACGTTTACCAAAATCCTTACGAATACGTTTTTTCTCGGTATAGGAGTAAACCATAGGGTTCCTCAGCTCGCTGACAAGTCGACCCATCTGTCCGACGAAGGGACAGTTTGTGCAACACCATTTTGTGGACCGGAAAATTGAATACTTTCCGCAATACCTGTTGCTATCACGCTTAAACCATTTCATTGCGATTTACACAGAGCGAGCACCCTGTCGCAGTATATTAAGTCGTCGATAGAAACAAGCATTGTCAGGACAATCAGCAGTCAAACAGTGTGAAATGCTACTGATGCCTTACAGCGCAAAAAGGCTGGTGACTAAAAAGTCACCAGCCATCAGCCTAATTACTTAGGCTGCAACCAGAAAAGTTGGCTTATTTAACTTCAACTTCAGCGCCAGCTTCTTCCAGAGATTTTTTCAGTGCTTCTGCGTCGTCTTTGCTCACGCCTTCTTTCAGCGCAGCTGGAGCAGATTCTACCAGGTCTTTAGCTTCTTTCAGACCCAGGCCAGTTGCGCCACGTACTGCTTTGATAACAGCAACTTTGTTCGCGCCAGCAGCTTTCAGAATTACGTCGAATTCAGTTTTTTCTTCAGCAGCTTCAGCCGGGCCAGCAGCTACAGCTACAGCAGCAGCAGCAGAAACACCGAATTTTTCTTCCATTGCAGATACCAGCTCTACAACGTCCATTACGGACATAGCTGCAACTGCTTCAATGATTTGATCTTTAGTGATAGACATTTAAATTGTTCCTGAAAATCAGAATAAGTTTATACGTAAGCAAATGCTTTATAAAGATAACTGCGATTAAGCAGCTTCTTTCGCATCGCGTACAGCAGCCAGAGTGCGAACCAGTTTGCCAGCCGCAGCTTCTTTCATGGTTGCCATCAGGCGTGCAATTGCTTCTTCGTAGGTCGGCAGGGTTGCCAGGCGATCGATTTGCGATGCCGGGATCAACTCACCTTCAAAGGCTGCAGCTTTGACCTCAAATTTTGCATTCGCTTTCGCGAACTCTTTGAACAGACGAGCAGCAGCGCCCGGGTGTTCCATAGAGTATGCAATCAGGGTCGGACCAACAAACGTGTCTTTCAGGCACTCGAACTGAGTACCTTCAACTACGCGACGCAGCAGGGTGTTACGAACAACACGCATGTATACGCCAGCTTCACGACCTGCTTTACGCAGTTCAGTCATTTTGTCTACAGTAACGCCACGGGAATCCGCAACTACTGCAGACAGCGCGCCTTTGGCTACTTCGCTGACTTCAGCAACAATCGCTTGTTTGTCTTGAAGATTTAAAGCCATTAGCTTTGCTCCTGGATGTTTGCCGGAACTCATGTTCCGGAACTCACTTCACTCAACCCAACGGGAAGAGCGTCTTAATACGGTGAGCAGAAACAAGCCAGAGTATTAAAAATAATCTTAGCGTTCTGTCACCGTCTACGCAGGGGATTAAGTTTCTTGCGAAACACCTGCGGTCTTCGACGGAGGCCTGGATAGGCCAGGCTCCAACGAACAAATCTTTTAGCCGCTAACTTTCGTTAGCAAACGTGGGGGTAAGATTGTAGACAAAATCACCGCCCACGTAAAGGCATTAGTTTGCAGCAGCGCTCAGGCCAGCCTGGTCAACTGCAACACCTGCACCCATGGTGGTGGAGATGCTAACTTTCTTGATGTACACGCCTTTCGCCTGAGTTGGTTTAGCTTTTTTCAGCGCAACCAGCAGAGCTTCCAGGTTTTCTTTCAGTTTGTCAGCGTCAAAGTCCACTTTACCGATGGTGGTGTGGATGATGCCGTTTTTGTCGTTACGGTAACGAACCTGACCTGCTTTAGCGTTCTTAACCGCTTCAGCAACGTTAGGGGTTACAGTACCCACTTTCGGGTTTGGCATCAGGCCGCGTGGACCCAGAACCTGGCCCAGCTGGCCAACAACGCGCATTGCATCTGGAGAAGCAATAACAACGTCAAAGTTCATTTCGCCTTTCTTGATCTGATCAGCCAGATCTTCCATACCTACCAGTTCAGCGCCGGCAGCTTTAGCAGCTTCAGCGTTTGCACCCTGAGCAAATACAGCTACGCGAACGGAACGGCCAGTACCGTGTGGCAGTACAGTTGCGCCACGAACGTTCTGATCGGATTTACGAGCATCGATGCCCAGGTTAACGGCAACGTCAACGCTTTCAACGAACTTAGCAGTCGCCAGTTCTTTCAGCAGAGCAATAGCTTCGTTGATGTCGTACTGTTTGGTCGCATCAACTTTGTCACGGATCACGGACATGCGCTTGGTCAGTTTAGCCATTTCTTAGTCCTCCACTACCAGGCCCATGGAACGTGCAGTACCTTCGATGGAGCGAGTCATCGCTTCAATGTCGGCACCAGTCATGTCGGCAGCTTTGGTCTGCGCGATTTCCTGCAGCTGAGCGCGGGAAATTTTACCCACTTTGTCTTTGTTCGGTTTACCGGAACCAGACTTGATACCAGCCGCTTTCTTCAGCAGAACTGCTGCTGGAGGGGTTTTGGTAACGAAAGTGAAAGAACGGTCAGCGTAAACAGTGATTACGACTGGGATTGGCAGACCTTTTTCCAGGGATTCAGTTTTTGCGTTGAACGCTTTACAGAATTCCATGATGTTCACACCCTGCTGACCCAGAGCTGGACCAACTGGTGGACTTGGGTTCGCCATACCAGCTGCAACCTGCAGCTTGACGTAGGCTTGTACTTTCTTAGCCATTCTAAAATCCTCTGATTGGGTAATAGCGCCTCAGGGAGGCTCCCCGTGAATAAAATTCGTTTTACGGGCCGGGACCCATAAAAACAAAAGGCGCGAAATTGTATTCCAATCCCGCGCCTTGTGCAACGATTAAATCGTCGCTTTTTTGATCGCTGCTTAGGCTTTTTCTACCTGGGCAAAGTCCAGCTCTACCGGGGTCGCACGACCGAAGATAGAAACAGAAACTTTCAGGCGGGACTTCTCATAGTCCACTTCTTCAACCACGCCATTAAAGTCAGCAAACGGACCGTCATTAACACGAACCATTTCACCCGGTTCAAACAGCGTTTTCGGACGCGGCTTATCACCCACCTGCTGCAGGCGGTTCATAATCGCATCAACTTCTTTGTCGCTGATTGGCGCCGGACGGTCAGACGTGCCGCCGATAAAGCCCATCACACGCGGCACGCTGCGCACCAGGTGCCAGCTCGCGTCGTTCATAACCATCTGAACCAGCACGTAACCCGGGAAGAATTTGCGCTCGCTTTTGCGACGCTGGCCGCCACGGATCTCAACCACTTCTTCGGTCGGAACCATAACTTCGCCAAACAACTCTTCCATGTTGTGTAATTTGATATGCTCACGCAGCGACGTTGCTACGCGGCCTTCAAAACCGGAAAACGCCTGAACGACGTACCAGCGCTTTTTAGGGGCTTCAGACATCTCAGAACCTCAGGCCAGTGATAAAGGATACCAGGCGAACCAGAATACCATCCAGTCCCCACAGGATCAGTGACATTACAGCGGTTACCGCCGCTACGATCAGCGTGGTATGCAATGTTTCCTGGCGAGTCGGCCAAATGACCTTGCGGACTTCGGTACGCGCTTCGCGGGCAAACGCAACGGTCGCTTTGCCTTTTGTCGTCAACAGCGCGACACCACCCGCCGCAGCAATCAGAATTACCACTGCAAGCGCGCGTAGCGGCAGCATCATGTCACGATAAAGATAGTTGCCGACAATCGCCACAATCAGCAGCACGGCTACAACTACCCATTTCATCGCTTCCAGGCCGCGCCCGCTCCCTTGAGCTTCGGTATTCGCACTCATAAACCAACCTGTCAGAAGTATTCTACAAACATTTTCACCCCGCGAGTGCGAGGCAAACCAATCGAAATGCTATTCGCTTTTCGTATTATACGCTCTCCGCAGAGCCTGTCTCAGCAATGATTATGACAAAATTAATCACTGATGAGCCAGGTTCTGATGTGAAAGCGTGCAAAAAGGGCATCAAATGATGCCCTTTTATTGCGCATTGCGTCAAATGTTATCAGCGATTAGCCGAGAACTTTAGCAACAACGCC
>NZ_JADBQM010000014.1:133268-196702 GCF_014895895.1 Enterobacter cloacae complex sp. P14RS | reverse complement strand
CCAACTGAGCTAACGACCCACTTTTATGCTGCTTTCACGTTGTTTGATATCCCGTGGCAACGGCGGCATATATTACTGATTTAAGAATTCTGCGCAACAAAAATTTCGATGAAGATCACTTAACTGCTTAGTAATCATGCTGCACGACCAGAAATAACGCGATTTCTGGTCATGCGATAATCATCCCATCGAATTCAGGCGTTTTTGCGCCTGCTTAGCACCTTCGGTGCCCGGGAATTTTGCGACCACCTGCTGATAAACCGCTTTGGCTTTCGCCGTGTCGCCTTTGTCCTGCATGATCACGCCAACCTTAAACATCGCATCTGGCGCTTTCGGCGATTTCGGGTAATTTTTTACCACGGAGGCAAAATAAAACGCCGCATCGTCCTTTTTACCCTTGTTGTAATTCAACTGACCGAGCCAGTAATTCGCATTTGGCTGATAGGTTGAGTCAGGGTATTTCTTGATAAAGTTCTGAAACGCAGCGAGCGCGTCATCCTGACGAGATTTATCCTGCACCAGGGCAATGGCCGCATTGTAATCCGTATTCGCGTCACCGCTCTGTACAGGCGCTCCTGTTGAGGCTGAAGCATCAGCAGACGGCGCAGGCGCTGAGGTTGCCGCGCCGCTTTGATCGCCCGCTGCGGGTTGTGCTGCTGCACCGCCGCTGCTGAGGCTATCTATCTGCAATAAAATTTGCTTCTGACGTTCCACAACCTGGTTAAGCTGATACTGACTTTCCTGAATCTGACCGCGGAGAGAGTCAATATCGTTTTGGTTATCGGAAAGTTGCTGCTGGAGTTGGGTTAAAAGCTGACTGTGAGCGTTAGAAATACGCTCGAGCTGAGTGACCCGGTCTTCTACCGAGCCTGAGCCGACACTACTGATTGGTGCCTGAGCAAAAGCGGCCCAGGGGGCCGCTATTCCAACCAGTAACGACAGACTCAACAGATGATGTCTGAAGTTACTGCTCATGCAATTCTCTTAGTAAACCAGTACGGCACGACGGTTTTTGGAGTAAGCCGCTTCGTCGTGACCCAGTACTGCAGGTTTTTCTTTACCGTAAGAAACGATGGAGATCTGGTCAGCAGAAACGCCTTTACCCTGCAGGTACATCTTAACGGCGTTAGCACGACGTTCACCCAGGGAGATGTTGTACTCTGGAGTACCACGTTCGTCCGCGTGACCTTCTACGGTGACTTTGTAAGATGGGTTGCTACGCAGGAAGTTAGCGTGAGCATCCAGCATCGCAGCGAAGTCAGAACGGATGTCGTATTTATCCAGATCGAAGTAAACGATGTTGTTCTGCTGCAGCTGCTGCATCTGAAGACGCGCTTGCTCTTCAGAAGACATGTTGCCATTGCCGTTCGCGTCCATACCGGTACCGGCACCCATCATGCCTTCGCCGCTCTGGTCATTGCTGGCGTTCTTGTTAGAAGAACACGCTGCGATTGCCATTACAGGCAGAGCGATCATCAGCCCCTTCAGCACTTTGTTCAGTTGCATTTCTATGATTCCTTTAGTAATCAATTAATTATTATTTACAGATACGGCGACCAGGCAGGTGATTTTACCTGTCCATCAGTGGCCGGAATACGCGCTTTGAAACGCCCATCTGTAGAAACCAGATTCAGCACAGATCCCATCCCCTGAGAAGAGCTGTAGATTACCATAGTGCCGTTAGGTGCCAGACTTGGCGTTTCATCCAGGAACGTTGACGACAGAACTTGAACGCCACCCGCTACCAGATCTTGTTTGGCAATGTGCTGCTGCCCACCGTTGGAGCTGACCATTACCATGAATTTACCGTCGCTGCTCACGTCTGCGTTCTGGTTCTGAGAGCCTTCCCAGGTGATACGCTGCGGAGCACCGCCGTTAATGTTCACTTTATAGATTTGTGGACGGCCTGCCTGGTCAGAGGTAAACGCCAGGTTTTGGCTGTCCGGGAACCATGATGGTTCAGTATTGTTGCTGCGACCGTCGGTCACCTGACGGATCTGGCCGGAGCCAATGTCCATCACGTACAGGTTCAGGCTACCGGTTTTAGACAGCGCAAACGCCAGTTTAGACCCATCTGGAGAGAAGGAAGGCGCACCGTTGTGACGTGGGAACGACGCTACCTGACGCACCGCACCGTTAGCCAGCGTCTGGATAACCAGCGCAGAACGACCACTTTCGAAGGTCACGTAGGCCAGTTTAGACCCGTCCGGAGACCAGGCTGGAGACATTAGCGGCTGTGAAGAGCGTTTCACCAGGAACTGGTTGTAACCGTCGTAGTCAGAGACGCGCAGCTCGTACGGGAACTGACCGCCGTTGGTCTGTACCACATATGCGATACGGGTACGGAACGCACCTTTAATACCGGTCAGCTTTTCGAATACCGCGTCGCTGGCCGCGTGTGCCGCGTAGCGCAGGTACTGTTTAGTGACCTTGTAAGAGTTCTGTGCCAGAACGGTACCCGGTGCACCGCCGGTATCCACCAGCTGCCAGGCCACGTTGTAAGAACCGTCCGGGTTAGGCGTAACCTGCCCCACCACAACGGCATCAATACCCAGCGCAGACCATGCAGCAGGCTGGACTTCCTGCGCACTGCCCGGCTGCTGCGGCAGACGAGAACGATCTAACGGGTTGAATTTACCGCTGTTACGCAGGTCAGCCGCCACGATGCCACCGGCATCTTCAGGTGCAGCGCCAGGACCGGCCCACTGGAACGGAACAACACCGATTGGGCGTGCCGAGTCCACCCCCTGGGTGATCTCGATACGTACTTCTGCGTGCAGGACTGCTGCCCACAGCATTAAAAAACTAAATGCTACACGTAATGCCTGCTTCATCATATCTCCCTTATCCGGGTAACCTTACCCACGATAATTTAGCAGAATGTTAACAAACTCAAATAGACAAAACTACCCGAACCCTGTGACTAAACCTGGTCTATTTTTCCCCGTTTGCACGGGGAAAATGTAACTTAAGGTTTGAAGTCCAGCGGCGCATTTTTGAAGACTTCGTAGACTGCCTGAGAAGGCGGTTTAGGCATCTTCGCCTGACGCGCTGCAGCCAGAGCCGCAGTACATAAAGCCGGGTCGCCACCTTCAGACTTAATATCAAGCAGCATGCCGTCCGGAGCCAGTTTTATACGCAGCGTACACGTTTTACCGGCATAGGAAGACGCATCGTAGAACCGGCTTTCAATCGCCGATTTAATCTGCGCGGCATAGCCGTTGATTTCAGCCCCTGTCGCACCGTTACTCTTAGTGTTACCACTTCCGGTCGGCGCTGCGTTGTTTCCTTTCGCGCCACCGCCCGTTTTCGGTGCATTCTTACCGGAGCTTAAATCCCCCAGCAGATCGTCAACCCCTGCAGCGGCCGCGGCTTTCTCAGCGGCAGCAGCCTTTTTAGCAGCCGCTTTTTCAGCAGCTGCTTTCTTATCGGCAGCGGCCTTCTCAGCTGCAGCTTTTTTATCAGCAGCGGCTTTTTCAGCGGCGGCAGCTTTTTCGGCAGCAGCCTTCTCAGCCGCAGCGGCTTTCTTCGCAGCCTCGGCAGCCGCTTTCTTCTCTGCGTCCTGAGCGGCTTTCTTCGCGGCTTCGGCTTCAGCTTTCTTCTGTGCGTCAGCAGCGGCTTTCTTCGCGGCTTCCGCTTCGGCTTTCTTCTGGGCATCCGCAGCGGCTTTCTTCGCGGCTTCGGCCTCAGCTTTCTTCTGGGCATCGGCAGCCGCTTTCTTCGCCGCTTCTGCCGCTAATTTTGCCTGGGCATCAGCCTGCGCTTTGGCATCCGCTGCGGCTTTTGCTGCCGCCTCTTCCGCCTGCTTTTGCTGTTCCTGCGCTTTCTTCGCGGCCTCTTCGGCTTGCTTCTGCTGTTCCGCCTGCGCTTTCGCGGCTTCCTGCGCCTGCAAACGTTCTTTCTCAAGCTGCTTCAAACGCTCCTGCTCGGCGGCCTGCTTTTCACGCAGCTCTTCCGCCTGCTGTTGCGCCTGTTTTTCACGCTGCTCTTCAGCCCGTTTGGCACTCGCCTTCTGCTGTTGTTCTCGATTATAGTTTTGCACTACCGCACCGGGATCCACCATTACGGCGTCAATGGAAGACCCTCCACCGCCGCCTGCTGATGCATCAATATGCTCGTCGAACGAACTCCAGATCAGCGCTGCAAAAAGAATAACGTGCAGCACTGCGGAGACGATTATCGCTCGCTTAAGCTTGTCGTTCTGTTCGGTTGCCTTTGACACTATCGGTTCCCAAAAACTACGCGGATGATCAAATAGGTTGAGTCATTAAGCCAACTGACTTAACACCCGCACTATGTAGCAAGTTCAGCGCTTTAATAATTTCATCGTAGGGTACGTCTTTCGCGCCACCGATTAAGAAGACCGTTTTCGGATTTGACTCCAGGCGACGCTGCGCTTCGGCAATAACCTGCTCAGGTGGCAGCTGATCCATACGATCTTTTTCTACCACCACGCTGTACTGCCCTACGCCGGAAACTTCAATGATGACCGGAGGATCGTCATTGGTGCTCACCGCCTGTGATTCTGTCGCATCCGGCAGATCGACTTCCACACTCTGGGTAATGATCGGCGCTGTTGCCATGAAGATCAGCAGCAGTACCAGCAGAACGTCCAGCAGTGGCACGATATTGATTTCGGATTTGAGCTCGCGACGACCTCGTCCACGCGATCTGGCCATGGTTTACCCCTTGTTGCTCTCGGTGCTGGTAAACGCCTGACGGTGCAGAATCGCGGTGAACTCTTCCATAAAGTTGTCGTAGTTCAGTTCCAGTTTGTTCACGCGCTGGTTCAGACGGTTGTAAGCCATTACCGCCGGAATTGCCGCAAACAGACCGATAGCGGTCGCAATCAGTGCTTCAGCGATACCCGGTGCAACCATCTGCAACGTCGCCTGCTTCACCGCGCCCAGCGCGATAAAGGCGTGCATGATCCCCCACACGGTACCAAACAGACCGATATACGGGCTGATAGAACCCACGGTGCCGAGGAAAGGAATGTGCGTTTCAAGATTTTCCAGCTCGCGGTTCATGGAGATCCGCATCGCACGCGATGCCCCTTCCACGACGGCTTCCGGCGCATGATTGTTTGCCCGATGCAGACGAGCGAACTCTTTGAATCCGCTATAGAAAATTTGTTCGGAGCCGGTCAGGTTTTCACGGCGTCCCTGGCTCTCCTGATACAGGCGAGAAAGTTCAATACCCGACCAGAACTTATCTTCAAATGCTTCCGCTTCACGGCCAGCTGCATTGAGGATACGCGTTCTCTGGATAATGATGGCCCAGGATGCGATTGAAAAACCAATCAAAATCAACATGATAAGTTTAACCAGAAGGCTTGCCTTCAGGAACAAATCAAGGATATTCATGTCAGTCACTGCTTAAACTCCGCGACAATAGACTTAGGAAGCGCACGAGGCTTCATTATGGTTGGATCAACACAAACAATCAGTACTTCAGCTGAGTTCAGTACGGTGTTCTCTGCGTTGACTATCCGCTGCGTGAAAACCAGTGAGGTCCCGCGCATTGATGTAATTTCAGTTTGGACTTCGAGCATATCGTCGAGTCTGGCAGGCGCAAAATACTCAAGCGTCATCTTGCGTACCACGAAGGCAACTCGCTCAGCCAACAGCACCTGTTGACTAAAGTGATGATGGCGCAGCATCTCTGTGCGTGCCCGTTCATAAAAAGCAACGTAGCTGGCGTGGTAAACCACACCACCGGCATCGGTATCTTCGTAATAGACACGAACCGGCCATCGAAACAGCGTTGTATTCACTTTACATCCCAGTAATGCAACAAAAGTTAGAGCTTTTAAACTTCGCTACTATACGCGCGGGAAAGATGGTTTGGAATGGGGGAAAGTAAACGGAGAGTAAATTTTTATGGGCTCGGGTAAGCCCATAACGTTAACGGACATTTCTTATTCAGAAGAAGAAGAAAATCAAACCGGCGAGAAGCACCAGATCGGCAATCAGCGGGCAAAAAATTCCCTGCCAGTGAACGGCTTTCGGACGAAAGCCCACGCCGTGGATCACCCCGGCACACACTGCCCACATGATGAGGAAGCCGTGCCAAATCTCAAGCTCGCTGGTCTTTGCCGCAAAGCGCGACGGGTCCCAGAAGATACAGCCTGCCAGCAGTAATGCCATCACTAAAGAAAGCGCCCGTAACGGGCGCTTATCCATTACCGCGTAAAGCTTCGCGATAATATTCATCAGTGTTTTTCTTCACCCGCTTTGGTCGCTTCGACGTGCTCAAGCGCCAGGGCAGTGATGACACCAAAAGCACAGGCAAGAAGCGTCCCTAAAATCCATGCGAAATACCACATATTCAGCTCCTTACTTAGTACATAGAGTGGGTGTTGCTTTCGATATGTTCTTTGGTGATACGACCGAACATTTTCCAGTAACACCAGATGGTGTATGCCAGAACAATCGGAACGAACACGCAAGCAACGTAAGTCATTAAGTTCAGCGTCATATGGCTGGAGGTTGCATCCCACATGGTCAGGCTAGCATTCAGCATGGTGCTGGATGGCATGACGAATGGGAACATGGCAATACCCGCCGTCAGGATGATGCACGCCAGCGTCAGTGAAGAGAACACGAACGCCAGAGCACCTTTCTCCAGACGAGACGTCAGCACGGTCAGCAGCGGCAGCAGCACGCCCAGAGCAGGGATCGCCCACAGCGCAGGGGTATTGTTGAAGTTCACCAGCCATGCACCAGCCTGACGCGCCACTTCTTTGGTCAGCGGGTTAGACGGTGCCGAGTGGTTAATCGCAGACGTCACCACGTAGCCATCAATACCGTACACCACCCACACGCCTGCCAGAGCGAAGCAAACCAGCGTCACCAGTGCCGCCACCTGAGCAGTAGCACGGGAACGCAGGTGCAGTTCACCCACAGTACGCATCTGCAGGTAAGTTGCGCCCTGAGTGATGATCATCGCCACGCTCACCACACCGGCCAGCAGGCCAAACGGATTCAGCAGCTGGAAGAAGTTGCCGGTGTAGTAAAGACGCATGTATTCATCGAGGTGGAACGGTACGCCCTGCAGCAGGTTACCGAATGCCACGCCAATCACCAGCGGTGGAACGAAGCTACCAATGAAGATGCCCCAGTCCCACATGTTGCGCCAGCGGGTATCTTCAATCTTGGAACGGTAGTCGAAACCGACCGGACGGAAGAATAAAGAGGCAAGCACCAGAATCATCGCCACATAGAAGCCGGAGAACGCAGCCGCGTAGACCATCGGCCAGGCAGCGAACAGCGCGCCGCCTGCGGTGATCAGCCACACCTGGTTACCGTCCCAGTGAGGGGCGATGGAGTTAATCATGATTCGACGCTCGGTGTCATTACGACCGAGGAAACGGGTGAGCATCCCCACCCCCATGTCGAAACCATCCGTGACGGCGAAACCGATCAGCAGAACGCCAACCAGCAGCCACCAGATAAAACGCAATACTTCATAATCGATCATTTGATGACTCCTGTCTTAGCGTGCCGGCTGAGTAGTCGCAGTGGACTGCTCGTAGTGATAGCGACCGGTTTTCAGGCTGCTTGGGCCAAGGCGCGCGAACTTGAACATCAGGAACAGTTCAGCCACCAGGAACAGGGTGTACAGACCACAGATCAGCAGCATGGAGAAGATCAGGTCGCCTGCCGTCAGGGAAGAGTTCGCGACCGCCGTTGGCAGCACCTCACCAATCGCCCATGGCTGGCGGCCATACTCCGCTACAAACCAGCCGGATTCAATCGCGATCCACGGCAGTGGAATACCGTACAGCGCGGTGCGCAGCAGCCATTTTTTCTCGCCGATGCGGTTACGAATCACGGACCAGAAGGACGCCGCAATGATCAGCAGCATGATGATGCCGCAGCCCACCATGATACGGAATGCGAAGTACAGTGGCGCAACGCGTGGAATCGAGTCTTTGGTCGCCATCTGAATCTGTGCTTCCGTCGCATCAGAAACGTTCGGGGTATAACGTTTCAGCAACAAACCGTAGCCCAGGTCTTTCTTCACGTCGTTAAATTGATCGCGAACGGCCTGATCGGTAGAGCCGGCACGCAGCTGTTCCAGCAGCGAGTAAGCCTTCATACCGTTACGGATACGCTCTTCGTGCTGAACCATCAGCTCCTTCAGACCCGTTACCTGCTTATCGACAGAACGGGTTGCGATGATACCCAGCGCGTAAGGAATTTGGATGGCGAAGCGGTTTTCCTGCGCGTCCTGATCGGGAATACCGAACAGCGTAAAGGCAGCAGGCGCCGGTTGGGTTTCCCATTCGGCTTCGATAGCGGCCAGTTTGGTTTTCTGCACGTCACCCATTTCGTAACCGGATTCATCACCCAGAACGATAACGGAGAGGATTGCAGCCATACCGAAGCTTGCAGCGATAGCAAAGGAGCGCTTGGCAAACGCGAAGTCACGACCGCGCAGCATATAGTAGGAGCTAATACCCAACACGAACATCGCGCCGCACACGTAGCCAGATGCCACGGTGTGAACAAATTTAACCTGAGCAACCGGGTTCAGGACCAGCTCGGCAAAGCTGACCATCTCCATACGCATGGTTTCGAAGTTGAAGTCAGACGCGATCGGGTTCTGCATCCAGCCGTTCGCCACCAGGATCCACAGCGCGGACAGGTTCGAACCTAATGCCACCAGCCAGGTTACGGCCATGTGCTGGACTTTACCCAGACGGTCCCAACCGAAGAAGAACAGACCTACAAAGGTGGATTCGAGGAAGAAGGCCATCAGGCCTTCAATGGCCAGCGGCGCACCGAAGATATCCCCTACATAGTGGGAATAGTAAGACCAGTTAGTCCCGAACTGGAACTCCATGGTCAAACCGGTTGCCACGCCCAGCGCGAAGTTGATACCGAACAACTTGCCCCAGAACTTGGTCATATCTTTATAAATCTGTTTGCCGGAGAGGACGTAAACCGTTTCCATAATTGCCAGCAGGAACGCCATACCGAGCGTCAGCGGCACAAACAGGAAGTGGTACATCGCGGTCAAGGCAAACTGTAAGCGCGACAGTTCGACTACGTCTAACATTATGACTCCTTGCTCATCGCATGAAGACTCCGAGAGTGAACCCCGTCAGAAAGAGATTCACACGCATGCCCCAATACAAATTATTCGCATCCTGGTCGTCGTTATTACCCTGGAGAAGGATAAAAACGATGACGACAGGTTACAAATAGGTTAATAAAAAACTCAAATTGATCCCGCAAATATAATACGCTGCAAAACCCTTACAATAAACAGGTTTTTATTGAATCACATTTACGTTTTTCGACGGCGATCAATTTATAGCAAAATTACCACTTTTCGGCCATTTTGATCGGGGACAATTTAGCGCTTTTCGGCATCTTTTTCCAAGCATTAAACTTTGATTTAAATCAAAAACCGGTCTTGATGTTAATCATGTTTAGCTGCGGTAAGAATGGTAAAAACCATGTTAATGATATGTGCATGCAAAGATGCGATTGGTTATCGAAGACCAAAAAAAATATAAACAGAAGTGATTTTAATTAACGCGAGAGAAAAATGCCCTGTCGAAGCGGGACAAACAATAAGCGTAGCTGGGCCAGTTTATTTTTCCATTCTGTTTTTGCAACTCTTAGAAATTACATTTAATTTACTTTTATTATCCCGGAAGTTAACACCGAAACGTGACTATTTAATGAAAAAGGCCGCAAACTCTGCGGCCTTTTGATCGTATCAGCGGTTTTCAGGCAAGAAGAATGCTGAAGGTTCGTGACTGTCCCGGTCTGAACGCCCCGACGATGCCCTCTTCTTCACGATTGTCTATTATCCGTTCATTCATGTCCGTTTCGCAGCACCGTTTCACGGTCGGATCCACGGATAACGTCGCGTCACATGCGCTGGACTCGGAAGGGTTGAACAGACGAAGAATGAGCTCGTCTCGATCTTCAGCCTTTTTGAGCGTACTGAGCACGCATCCCGTTGGCGAAAGCGCCAGCAGGCTGTAGCTTTCCGGCGTGGTAAACGACGAGCGATTGAGCTTCATCGCGTCCCAGGGAATTTTGTTATAGCACTGCACCGCCGTTAACCACGATTTAGCCTGCTGCGCGACGCCCGCGTTTTCCGGCGTTCCACTGAAGCTGAAGAGGCTAAAGCGACAGCTTAACGAACCGCGCACCTGGGAGTCAGGAACAGGCATTTTGATTCCTGAAGGTCTGCCGGGGCGCAACAGCAAATCTTCTTTGCCGAGTAACCCCACGCCGCGCAGCAGGGTCAGGGCAAAGGCTTTTTTATCCTCGCCTACTACTTCAAACTCGCGTAGTCCCTCGGTGAATAGCGCAAGCCCGTTTCGTTTTTCCTGCAGGACGGCATAGTTGAGTAAATTCCAGACGGGAACCGGCGCTTCTTTCCACCCCTCCTCCTGCCAGTGTTGCATCGCCACGTCCTGCACCGGACGAGTGAGGGTGCCAAACTGGGTATCCGCTAACACGTCCTCTGTCATAAACGGCGTAGGGATCAGCACGCGGACGCGGTGGTCGTCAGCCTGATTATCCAGACGCACCGCCACATCAATACGCCTGCTGTGGTGGCTAAGCGTGATTTCAACCTCAGCGCCGAGAGACCCGTTTCGCTGACGCGCCGCGCGTTCGGCCAGATTAGCCGGTACCGCGATCTGATGGCGAATCACCGCCCTGCTCTGCCAGCCTTCGTGTATAACCTCGACCTGATGCTCGCCCTGCGCTGAAGTGAGTCTCCACTCTTCCCGCGAAGGCGAGTAGTCGTACTCATCGCCATCATCCGAACTCTCTTCGATTTCCAGCACCCGGTCATAAATCAGCCCGGTTTCTTTGTCGCGCAGGCGCAGCGTACCGTCGTTATTTAAATCAATCTGCCAGAAGGCGTTTTCGAGCAAGGATTCGGTGTTTATCACCGGAGAGATCACCTTCCCGGCCACGTTTGGCTCGATAAACAGCGTACGGTAGCCCATCGACGGCAGTATCTGGCTGAGCTGAATATCAAACTCCATAAACGGCTCATAATTACCGTAATGGACAATCTGCCGGTCAATGAGACCAGGGTCCAGCTCGCGCGCGCTGCGAATGAAATACGGGATCTCGTTGCCTTTATCATCCAACAGACGGAACTGGCTGGCGCGCAGTCGAATCGTGGTGTTCATCACCTCTTCACGCGGCCAGGGCATCAGGTTGAACATCACCAGTTTGTCGGCGTCGCTTTGCGGCATGTTGTCGACAATCTTGCGCATATAGAAACGCACCAGGTTATCTGCCATGTCTTCAGCCAGTTCAAAACGAGAGACAATCTCACGATGCACCTTGTCGCTGCAGCAGCAGCCGATGCTGTCGTGAGCGTGGTTTTTAAGGATCTCTTTCCACATCTTCTCCAGCAGGCCGTGGTGATAATCGAAGCCCAGCGTCCATGCAAGCGTTGCCAGCGGTTCGAGGATGTTGACAATTTTGTTCTCAATACGCGCATGGGCAATTTTGATATCCATGCGCGTGGAGCCGATTGTCCGGTGCACGCGCATGTATTTCCCGTCGATAAACTCCCCTTTCAGGGTCGCCAGTTCATCGCGGCGTGCCTCAATGTGGTCAAACACCTCTTCAAAGCGGCTCATTACAAATTGACGCTGCGGATAGATTTCACGCAGCTTATCCATCACGGAGAAAATGTTCTGCTGCAGCGGCATCTGATCGTGACCGTTGGGCAGCAAAATCTCTTTGGTGACAGAGGCCTTTTCCAGAACGTCGAAATAGCTGTCGAGCCGTTTTCGCAGCCCGGCTTCGTCCTCCGGTAAGTACTTACCAATCGCGTAGCCCAGCGGCAGCACCTGTGCCGTGACTTCACTGCCGTCCTGGCTCTGCCAGAGAAATTCGGTTTTATCGGTCCCGTGTCGTTCCGAGCAGCCGCGCCAGAACATCGTCCGGGTAATGCCAAATCCGTTATAGATATGCGGAAGCTGGCCGGACATACCAAACGAATCCGGCAGATAGCCGATCTTCATCGGCTCGCCGAACGCCATGCAGTCCCGAATGCCGTACATCAGGTTGCGGACAATCGACTCGCCGCTGACAATCGTGGTATCGGTCTGGGTATACCAGGGGCCGATAATCAGTTTTCCGCGCTCCACAAGCGCCTTTACCCGCGCGCGGTTTTCGGGCACGACGGCAAAATAATCTTCCAGCACCGCCGTCTGGCCATCAAGGACGTAATATTTATACTCGTCGTCCTGCTCCAGGCGGGTCAGGATCTCTTCCATATTATTGACCAGAAGAATGCGCGACTCTTCAGTGGTGAAGTACCACTCACGGTCCCAGTGCATATGCGGCGTGATATGAACGCGAGATACAGCTTTCATCTTCGTTTCCTGTTTTGTGAGTTTTTACGGTATGGCGTCTTCTGTGAGGTACTTGCCCTTTTTTACCGCCTGACGTCGCCAGAGCAGCAGAACAAACGTGGAGACAGCGGTCCCCGCCAGCGCCGCGCCAAACCAGCCCGCCGCCGCAACCACACCGCCCAACCCGGCATCGTGAAGTAAAAAGAGAGAGAAAATCCCGGCCCCCGGGGTAGACAACCCGATCCCCATCGCACCGACAGCCGCGCCTGTTACCATGGAGCCGAGTACAAATGAGCCAATGACGCGAAGCGGATCTTCAATCGCCATCGGGATCGCCCCTTCGGTAATGCCCGCCAGGCCGAGCAGCCACGTTGATTTACCGGTTTCAATTTCAAACGGTTTAAACAGCTTCGGCGCCAGCATCGTCGACGCCGTGACGGTGAAGGCCGAGACCATTTTGACGGAGGCAAAGATTGCGTAAGGACCATAAACGCCGTTCGCCATCGCCCCCAGGCAAAACGCGTAAGAGGCTTTGTTGACCGGGCCACCCAAATCGAATGAGCACATAAACCCGAGGATGGCCCCCAGAAGCAGCGCATTCGCGCCGGAGAGACCGTTAAGCCAGACGGTGAGCGTGTTATTGAGCCAGGCCACCGGTTCGCCAATCACAAACAGCATCAGGCTGCCCGCGCCCAGCACGCCAATCACCGGATAGAGATAAAAGGTCAGAAAGCCGTTGTAGCGGCTACTGAGCCGGATGTGGTTTTTCACCCAGCGCATCAGATAGCCCGCGATCAGCCCACCGACGATAGCGCCCAGAAAACCGGAGCCGATCATATTGGCAGCAAGACCGGCCGCAAAGCCCGGCGTCAGCGCAGGTTTATCCGCCAGCGAATACGCGGTATAGGCCGCCAGAACAGGTACCATCAGAATGCCGAGCATGCCGCCGCCAAGCTTGCGGTACATCCACAGCCACGAGTTTTCCTGGTCAAACAGGTGCTGCAGACCCAGGATTTGCGCCAGCAGTACCGACACGGCCAGCACCGTACCGCCAGCGACGATCAGCGGCACCGCAAAAGAGATACCGCTGAGAAGTGCCTGCTTGAGTTCAGTTTTAACGCTCTTTTTCGTTTCGATATCGACATGCGCAGGACGCGCATCGGATGCAGGCTGCAGCGCCAGCGCGCGCTCAATAAGCGCTTCAGCATGGCGCAGAGGCTCCGCGACGGGCACGGAGATGGCGGGGATCCCCTGAAAACGCTCGCTCTCTTTGATCGCCACTTCTGCGGCAAAAATGCACGCTTTGGCCTCACGAAGCTGCTGCGCGGTGATGCGCCCCTCAATGCCGTTCGCCCCCTGCTTTTCGACCACCACGTTGACGCCAAGCTTGCGTCCCGCTTTTTCCAGGTACTCTGCAGCCATATAGGTATGCGCGATCCCGGCCGGACAGGCGGTCACGCAGACGATTGTCGGGGCATTCAGCGCGACGGCTACCTCTTCCGTGTCAGGAGCAGCTTCAAGCGCAGCAAGCACGTCTTCCGCCGTGGTAGCAGCCATCACGCGCGCCCTGAGATCGTCATCCGCCAGGCGAGACGTCAGCTCCGTCAGCACCTGAATATGGGTCGAACCCGCTTCTGCTGGCGGAATGGCGAGCAGAAAAACCAGCTCAACCTCTTCCGGCCCGTCCACGCCTTCCCATGCAAGCGGTTCTCGCAGAGTTGCCACGGCAAAAGCCGCCTCCTTCACGACGGCTGATTTACCGTGAGGAACGGCCAGTCCTTCACCCAGCGCGGTCGGCCCAAGCGATTCCCGATGAAACACCTCCTCCAGAAACGCATCGGCATCAGCGATTTTGCCCAGCGCCACCAGCCGCGCCGTAAGCTGACGGATTGCCTCATCCCGGCGGGTAAACTGCGCCTGAACGCAAACAGCACGCGGATCGGTCAGAGTCGTCAGGTTCATAAAGATCCTCACCTATACAGAGTTATTGTCTGGGGAGGATTCTGGCAGACCTGATAATACATTTATGTGATCACTTTCACTAAAAGCCAAATTTGTATTTTAATTGTATTATTTACAAATCATCAGTTGAATGCATAATTCCCTGAAAAGGTATTAAGCAGGCGCGATAAAATGGGCAACAAACCGATGTACCGGCAGATAGCCGATGCGTTCCGCGAGAAAATCAACGCCGGGGAATTAAAACCCGGAGACGCGCTGCCGACGGAGTCCAGTCTTCAGGAGACGTTTCGCGTCAGCCGCGTCACCGTGCGGCAGGCCCTGAAACTGCTCGCCGATGAGCAGATCATCGAAAGTATTCAGGGCAGCGGCTCTTATGTAAAAAAAGAGGAGCGCGTCAATTACGATATTTATCAGCTCACCGGCTTTTACGAAAAGCTGGCGGATCGTCATGTCGATACGCACAGTGATGTCAAAATCTTTGAAGTGGTGAAAGCCGATGCGCGGCTGGCGGCAACATTAGCGGTTGGCGTGGAAGATAAGGTCTGGCACGTTAAGCGCGTGCGTTTCATCAAGCAGAAGCCGGTGAACCTGGAGGAGACATGGATGCCGCTGGCCATGTTTCCCGACCTCACCTGGGAAGTGATGGAGAATTCGAAATATCACTACGTTGAGCAGATCAAAAAGCTGGTTATCGATCGCAGCGAGCAGGAGCTGATGCCGATCATGCCGTCAGAGGAGGCGATCGCCGCGCTGTCGCTCGATCCGGCAAAGCCGATCCTGGAAAAAGTCTCCCGTGGGTTCCTGAAAGACGGACGGGTGTTTGAATACAGCCGCAACGTGTTCAATACCGACGACTACAAGTTCACTCTCGTCGCCAGACGCAGGCAATAAAAAAGGCCGCTTTACAGCGGCCAACCATGTCGAAACGGACATTTTTATACTTCATCGCTCCCCGTTCGGGGAGCAGAGAGGACTTACTTAATGATGGATTTCAGTGCTTCGCCGATATCCGCCAGGCTGCGAACGGTCTTCACGCCTGCGGCTTCCAGCGCGGCAAACTTCTCATCAGCCGTACCTTTACCACCGGCGATGATCGCGCCCGCGTGGCCCATACGCTTGCCTTTCGGCGCGGTCACGCCCGCGATGTAACCGACAACAGGCTTGGTTACGTGTTCTTTGATATAAGCAGCCGCTTCTTCTTCCGCGCTACCGCCGATCTCACCGATCATCACGATCGCTTCGGTCTGCGGATCTTCCTGGAACAGCTTCAGGATGTCGATGAAGTTAGATCCCGGGATTGGGTCACCGCCGATGCCCACGCAGGTGGACTGGCCGAAGCCGTAGTCGGTGGTCTGCTTAACCGCTTCATAGGTCAGGGTACCGGAACGGGAAACGATGCCCACTTTGCCCGGCTTGTGAATGTGGCCAGGCATGATGCCGATTTTGCATTCGCCCGGAGTGATCACGCCTGGGCAGTTCGGGCCGATCATGCGCACGCCTGCTTCGTCCAGCTTCACCTTCACGGTCAGCATATCCAGGGTCGGGATGCCTTCGGTGATGGTGATGATCAGCTTGATGCCTGCGTCGATCGCTTCCAGAATGGAGTCTTTGCAGAACGGTGCCGGAACGTAGATCACAGTCGCGGTTGCGCCCGTCGCTTCTACCGCTTCACGCACGGTGTTGAACACCGGCAGGCCCAGGTGCGTGGTGCCGCCTTTACCTGGCGTTACGCCGCCAACCATCTGCGTGCCGTAGGCAATCGCCTGTTCGGAGTGGAAAGTCCCCTGGCTACCGGTGAAGCCCTGGCAGATAACCTTGGTATCTTTATTAATTAAAACTGACATTATTTCCCCTCCACTGCGGCAACAACCTGCTGAGCTGCATCCGTCAGACTTTTCGCTGCAATAATATTCAGGCCGCTGTCAGCCAGTTTTTTCGCGCCGAGTTCAGCGTTGTTACCTTCCAGACGCACAACCACCGGAACGTTAACACCCACTTCTTCTACCGCGCCGATGATGCCGTCAGCAATCAGGTCGCAACGGACGATGCCGCCGAAGATGTTAACCAGTACCGCTTTAACGTTGTCGTCAGAGAGGATGATTTTGAACGCTTCGGTTACGCGCTCTTTGGTTGCGCCACCGCCCACGTCGAGGAAGTTTGCCGGCTCACCGCCGTGCAGCTTAACGATGTCCATGGTGCCCATCGCCAGGCCCGCACCGTTAACCATGCAGCCAATGTTGCCATCCAGCGCCACGTAGTTCAGCTCCCACTGAGCAGCCTGTGCTTCACGCGGGTCTTCCTGAGACTGGTCGCGCATTTCGCGCAGATCCGGCTGGCGGAACAGCGCGTTGCCGTCAGCGCCCAGCTTGCCGTCGAGGCAGATCAGGTCGCCCTGGGTGGTGATCACCAGCGGGTTGATCTCGATCAGCGCCAGATCGCGCTCAAGGAAGATAGTCGCCAGGCCCATGAAGATCTTGGTGAACTGCTGAACCAGCTTGCCTTCCAGACCCAGCTTGAACGCCAGCTCGCGACCCTGATAAGGCATTGGGCCCGCCAGCGGGTCGATAGCCACTTTGTGGATCAGGTGCGGGGTCTCTTCCGCCACTTTTTCAATTTCCACGCCGCCTTCGGTAGACGCCATGAACACCACGCGACGGGAGCTACGGTCAACCACCGCGCCCAGGTACAGCTCTTTCGCGATGTCGGTCGCCGCTTCGACCAGGATCTGGTTAACCGGCTGGCCGTTCGCATCTGTCTGGTAGGTCACCAGACGCTTGCCGAGCCAATGTTCAGCAAACGCACGAATCTCTTCTTTGCTCTTAACAACCTTCACACCGCCCGCTTTACCACGGCCACCAGCGTGAACCTGACATTTAACTACCCACGGGCCGGAACCGATTTTAGATGCGGCTTCTTCTGCTTCACGCGGGGTAGTACAGGCATAACCCACCGGAGCCGGTAAGCCATACCGGGCAAACAGCTGTTTGGCCTGATATTCATGTAAGTTCATGTGTTCTATCCATCCTTCAGGGTAATCGTTATCTTCAAACCTGTAGACCGGCGCAGCGTGTGCCGGTCCACGGGGCAGGTGATGCTAAATCGTTACTAGACGTCCAGCAGCAGACGCGTTGGATCTTCCAGCAGCTCTTTAATGGCTACCAGGAAGCCCACGGACTCGCGGCCGTCGATCAGGCGGTGATCGTAAGAGAGCGCCAGGTACATCATCGGCAGGATCTCAACTTTACCGTCAACCGCCATCGGGCGATCTTTAATGGCATGCATACCCAGGATCGCGCTCTGCGGCGGGTTAATGATCGGGGTAGACATCAGCGAGCCGAATACGCCGCCGTTGGTAATGGTGAAGTTACCGCCGGTCAGGTCGTCTACGGTCAGCTTGCCGTCGCGGCCTTTCACGGCCAGCTCTTTAATGTTCTTCTCGATGTCAGCCATACCCAGGGTATCCACATCACGCAGAACCGGGGTCACCAGGCCGCGTGGGGTAGAAACCGCCATGCTGACGTCGAAGTAGTTGTGGTAAACCACGTCATCGCCATCGATAGACGCGTTCACTTCCGGGTAGCGTTTCAGCGCTTCAACCACCGCCTTCACGTAGAAGGACATAAAGCCCAGACGGATACCGTGACGTTTTTCAAACGCGTCACCGTACTGCTTACGCAGGTCCATGATTGGCTTCATGTTCACTTCGTTGAAGGTGGTCAGCATCGCGGTGGAGTTTTTCGCTTCCAGCAGACGCTCGGCCACGCGCTTACGCAGGCGCGTCATCGGTACGCGTTTTTCGCTGCGGGCACCCAGAGCAGGCTGAGCTGCCGGCGCGGCCACAGGGGCTTTCGCTTCCGCCTGAGCAGGCGCTTTCGCCAGGTGCTTGTCGATGTCTTCGCGGGTCAGACGACCGCCCACACCGGTGCCTTTGATGGCTGCCGGGTCAAGGCTGTGTTCAGCCAGCAGGCGACGGATCGCCGGGCTGAGGGCGTCGTTAGACTGTTCTTCCAGAGAAGCCTGCTGGCGCTGAGCCGGCGTAGAGGCTTTCTCTTCAGACTTCGCGCTGGACTCTTTGCCCGCGCTGTTGCCTTCACGCAGGCGCCCCAGGATCTGACGAGAGGTGACGGTGGTGCCTTCATCTTCCAGCACCGCGTCCAGAACGCCATCCGCCGAAGCCGGTACTTCCAGTACCACTTTGTCAGTTTCGATTTCTACCAGCACTTCATCGCGCTTAACGGCATCGCCTGGTTTTTTGTGCCAGGTAGCGACGGTCGCATCTGCTACGGATTCAGGCAGGTCGGGAACAAGAATATCTACGCTACTCATTATGTATCCTTTAATTAATCGACGTTCAGCGCGTCATTGACCAGATCTTGTTGCTGCTTCTGGTGAACGGACATATACCCTACCGCCGGAGAGGCGGAGGCCGGGCGACCTGCATAGCGCAGGGCTGACCCAAATGGAATCACTTCACGGAAATGATGCTGGCTGCAGTACCATGCGCCCTGGTTGAGCGGCTCTTCCTGGCACCAGACAAAATCATGTACGTGAGCGTACTGTTTCAGCACTTCCTGCATCGCCTGATGCGGGAACGGATAAAGCTGTTCGATACGCACGATGGCGACATCTTTCTGATCGTTCTTGCGGCGCTGTTCCAGCAGGTCGTAATAAACCTTACCAGAACACATCACCACACGCTTAACGGCCTGCGGATCCAGCTCGTCAATTTCACCGATGGCCGGCAGGAAGGTACCGTTCGCCAACTCTTCCAGGCTGGACACCGCTAGCGGATGACGCAGCAGGGATTTCGGCGACATCACCACCAGCGGACGGCGCATACCGCGCAGCGCCTGACGACGCAGCATGTGGTACACCTGAGCCGGGGTGGACGGCACGCAGACCTGCATGTTCTGCTCGGCGCAGAGCTGCAGATAACGTTCCAGACGCGCGGAGGAGTGCTCCGGACCCTGGCCTTCATAACCGTGCGGCAGGAGCATCACCAGGCCACACATGCGGCCCCACTTCTGCTCGCCGGAGGAGATGAACTGGTCGATAACGACCTGCGCACCGTTGGCGAAGTCACCGAACTGCGCTTCCCAGATGGTCAGGGTGCGCGGTTCCGCCGTGGCGTAGCCGTATTCGAATGCCAGGACCGCTTCTTCAGACAGCACGGAGTCCCAGACCTTGAACTGGCCCTGACCGTTATGCACGTGCTGCAGCGGAGTGTAGGTTGAACCGTTAGACTGGTTGTGAACGACCGCGTGACGGTGGAAGAAGGTCCCACGGCCCGCATCTTCACCGGACAGACGAACAGGAATGCCTTCGTCAACCAGCGTTGCGTAAGCCAGCGTTTCCGCCCCGCCCCAGTCGAACAGCTTCTCGCCTGCCGCCATGGACTGACGGTCGGCGTAGATTTTCGCCACGCGAGACTGCATCTCGATAGCGTCCGGCACGGTGCTGATGCGTTTAGCCAGCTCCTGCAGGCGCTTCATCTCAACCTTGTTCGGGTAGCTCTCATCCCACTCGTGGTTGAGGTACGGCGACCAGGTAAAGGAGTGCATGTTCATCGGACGCAGCTCTTTCACCACGCATTCACCCGCGTCCAGCGCGTCGCGGTAGAGGTTGACCATTTCGGTCGCATCTTCCAGCGTCGCCACCTTGTCGCTCTCCAGCTTGTCAGCATAGATTTTGCGCGGGGTCGGGTGTTTTTTGATTTTCTGGTACATCAGCGGCTGGGTTGCACTTGGCTCATCCGCTTCGTTGTGGCCGTGACGGCGGTAGCAGAAGAGGTCAATGAACACATCGCGCTTAAAGGTATTACGGAAGTCCAGCGCCAGACGGGTCACGAAAGCCACGGCTTCCGGGTCATCCGCGTTAACGTGGAAGATCGGCGCCTGTACCATCTTACCGATGTCGGTGCAATATGGAGTAGAACGGGCATCCAGCGGGTTAGAGGTGGTGAAGCCCACCTGGTTGTTGATCACGATGCGAACGGTACCGCCCACTTCATAACCACGCGCTTTCGACATGTTCAGGGTTTCCTGAACCACGCCCTGCCCTGTGACCGCCGCATCACCGTGAATGGTGATTGGCAGCACTTTATTGCTGCTCGGCTCGTCCAGACGATCCAGACGCGCGCGCACGGAACCGATAACCACCGGGCTGACGATTTCCAGGTGTGACGGGTTGAACGCCAGCGCCAGGTGAACCAGACCGCCTTCGGTTTCGATATCTGACGAGAAGCCCATGTGGTACTTCACGTCGCCGGTGCCGAGGTGTTCTTTATGTTTGCCCGCGAATTCGTCGAACAGGTCCTGCGGTTTTTTACCCAGCACGTTGACCAGCACGTTCAGACGACCACGGTGCGCCATGCCGAGCACCACTTCACGGGTGCCGCTCTTGCCTGCGTGGCGAATCAGCTCTTTCAGCATCGGCACCAGCGCGTCGCCGCCTTCCAGCGAGAAGCGTTTTGCGCCCGGGAACTTCGCGCCCAGATAGCGCTCAAGCCCTTCCGCTGCGGTCAATTCGCTGAGGAAGCGTTTCTTCTCGTCGGCCGAGAAGGTCGCGTGGCCCGCTACGGATTCGATGCGCTGCTGGATCCAGCGTTTCTCTTCGGTAGAGGTAATGTGCATATATTCCGCGCCGATGGAGCCGCAGTAGGTTTGCTTGAGCGCGTCAATCAGATCGCCCAGCTTCATCGTGTCTTTGCCGATAGCAAAGGAACCTACGTTAAAGCTTTCCTGGAAATCGGCCTCGGTCAGATCGTGATACGCCGGATCGAGATCGGCCACACGTTCCTGCTGCCACAGTCCCAGCGGATCGAGATTCGCATGCTGGTGACCGCGGAAGCGATAAGCGTTGATAAGCTGCAGGACTTTAACCTGCTTCGCATTGGTGTCAGGGTCGGAAATCGCAGAAGAGTAACGTGAGGCATCCTTCGCCAGACGACGGAAATAATCACGTGTTTTGGAATGGAATTGATCCGGTTTGA
This sequence comes from Enterobacter cloacae complex sp. P14RS, assembly GCF_014895895.1. Lineage (NCBI taxonomy): Bacteria > Pseudomonadati > Pseudomonadota > Gammaproteobacteria > Enterobacterales > Enterobacteriaceae > Enterobacter > Enterobacter cloacae complex sp. P14RS. The sequence continues at coordinate 175,394 of NZ_JADBQM010000014.1, read as the reverse complement.
CCCCTGTACCAGGCAACTGCTGGAACATGGAACGCCAGTTTGCGTCCACTGAGTCAGGATCGGTTAAGAAGTCTTCATAGAGCTGTTCTATCCAGCTCTGGTTGGCACCAGAGAGGTAAGAAGAGTCCAGCCAGGCTTTCATTGCGCCGTTCTGCATCGTGATCCCTTAAGCATTTTTATGCTTACTTTCGCCGTAGAAACTACCACGCACACCGCGTGTACGTGCCGGGGTTCACCTGCGAGCTCTTTTCATTTGGCCCGCGAAGGAACCTTTAGAAACTGTCTAGACTTCAGGGCAGTTTTTAAAGGTTTCTGCAATTTATTCCCTCTCCCTTTGGGAGAGGGTTAGGGTGAGGGGAACAGCGCTCCCCTCTCACTACTTACGCACTGCGCTGCAGCAGCATCGACTTAATATGGCCGATGGCGCGCGTCGGGTTCAGCCCCTTCGGACACACACTGACGCAGTTCATGATGCTATGGCAGCGGAATACGCTGAAAGCGTCACTTAATCCTTCCAGACGGCTGTCGGTTTCGGTGTCGCGGCTGTCGATCAGGAAGCGATAGGCAGCCAGCAGACCCGCAGGGCCGATAAACTTGTCCGGGTTCCACCAGAACGACGGGCAGGACGTTGAACAGCATGCGCAGAGAATACACTCGTACAGACCATCGAGTTTTTCACGCTGCTCAGGAGACTGTAAGTGCTCACGAGCGGGTGGATTTTGCCCATTATTCAATAAGTAAGGCTTAATCTTCTCATATTGTGCATAGAATTGCCCCATGTCTACCACCAAATCACGCACGACCGGCAGGCCTGGCAGAGGACGGATAACAATTTTTTGACCAGGACGCTGCAGCGCTGAAATTGGCGTGATGCAGGCCAGGCCGTTTTTGCCGTTCATGTTCACACCGTCAGAACCGCAGACCCCTTCACGGCAGGAGCGGCGGAAAGACAGCGTTGGATCTTTTTCTTTCAGCTGGATTAACGCATCCAGCAGCATCATGTCGCGACCTTCTTCCGCTTCGAGGGTGTAGTCCTGCATGCGCGGAGCGTCATCAACATCCGGGTTATAACGATAAACTGAGAATTCGAGTTTCATTATCCTGTCTCCGCATTAGTAAGTACGAATCTTCGGCGGGAACGCCGGACGCAGTTTCGGTTCCATGTTCACGTTACGACGCGTCATGGTTTCCGACTCTGGCAGATACAGGGAATGGCACAGCCAGTTTTCATCGTCACGATCCGGGAAGTCGAAGCGGCTATGGGCGCCACGGCTTTCGGTACGGAAGTTTGCCGACATCGCGGTTGCGAATGCGGTTTCCATCAGGTTATCCAGCTCCAGGCACTCAACGCGCTGGGTGTTGAACTCGCTGGAGGTGTCGTCCAGACGGGCATTTTTCAGACGCTCGCGGATCGCTTTCAGTTGCTCAAGACCTTTAGCCATCGCGTCGCCTTCACGGAATACCGAGAAGTTGTGCTGCATGCACTCCTGCAGCGCTTTACGGATTTCCACCGGATCTTCGCCGTTACGGTTACCGTTCCAGCGGTTGAGGCGTTCAAGAGAGGCGTCGATTTCGTCGTCGGTTGCATCACGCAGCGCGCCCTGCTCGGCAATGGACTCCTGCAGATGCAGACCCACCGCACGACCAAATACAACCAGGTCCAGCAGCGAGTTACCGCCCAGACGGTTGGCGCCGTGTACGGATACGCAGGCGATTTCGCCTACCGCGAACAGGCCAGGAATGACCACGTCTTCGCCCTGCTCGTTCACGGTCAGCGCCTGACCGGTCACTTTGGTCGGAATACCGCCCATCATATAGTGGCAGGTTGGGATAACCGGAATCGGCTCTTTCACCGGATCGACGTGCGCGAAGGTACGGGACAGTTCCAGGATGCCCGGCAGACGGGATTCCAGCACTTCTTTACCCAGATGGTCGAGCTTCAGCTTCGCGTGTGGACCCCATGGGCCATCGCAGCCGCGGCCTTCACGGATTTCGATCATGATGGAACGCGCCACCACGTCACGACCCGCCAGGTCTTTCGCATTCGGGGCATAACGCTCCATGAAGCGCTCGCCGTGTTTGTTCAGCAGGTAGCCACCTTCACCGCGGCAGCCTTCGGTGACCAGCACGCCCGCACCGGCGATACCGGTTGGGTGGAACTGCCACATCTCCATGTCCTGCACCGGTACGCCGGCGCGAATAGCCATACCGACGCCGTCACCGGTGTTGATGTGGGCGTTAGTGGTGGATTGGTAAATACGGCCTGCACCGCCGGTCGCCAGCACGGTCGCGCGGGCTTTGAAGTAAACCACTTCACCGGTTTCGATGCACAGCGCGGTACAGCCAACAATTGCGCCATCGGCGTTTTTCACCAGATCCAGCGCATACCACTCGGAGAAGATGGTGGTGTGGTTTTTCAGGTTCTGCTGATACAGGGTGTGCAGCAGCGCGTGACCGGTACGGTCAGCCGCCGCCGCGGTGCGTGCCGCCTGCTCGCCGCCGAAGTTTTTCGACTGGCCGCCAAACGGACGCTGATAGATGGTGCCATTTTCCAGACGGGAGAACGGCAGACCCATGTGATCCAGCTCCAGAATCGCTTCCGGGCCGGTTTTACACATATATTCGATGGCATCCTGGTCGCCGATGTAATCGGAACCTTTTACCGTGTCGTACATGTGCCATTCCCAGTTATCTTCATGGGAGTTACCCAGCGCAACGGTAATACCGCCCTGCGCGGACACAGTGTGGGAACGGGTCGGGAACACTTTAGAGAGCAGCGCACAGGTCTGGCCGCTCTGGGAAATTTGCAGTGCGGCGCGCATACCTGCGCCACCCGCACCAATCACAACAGCATCAAATTCTCTGACTGGCAGTTTCATTACACACCCCACACCACAACAAATCCATAAATGACGTAAACCAGCAGCGCAACAACAATAATCAGTTGCAGCGGAAGGCGAATCGCCAGCGGTTTAACGTAATCGGTCAACACCTGCCACATGCCGATCCAGGCATGGATAAGGATGGAGAACAGGGCCAGCAGTGTGAACACTTTGGTGAAGGCCGATCCGAAGAAACCACTCCAGATTTCCCACGTCAGCGTGCCGCTGGTCGCGAAGAAACCGATCATATAGATGATGTAAAGCGTGAGGACGATGGCGGTAGCGCGGACCAGAATGAAGTCATGTACGCCGTTGCGTCCTAATGCGGAGGCGTTGCTTACCATACGAGAACTCCTGCGAGAAGTGAAAGCACGACAGTGATCACAAATGAAATGTTCGCGGTACGTTTCCCGGCCTCGAACGTCTCTTCCAGATAGCCAAAGTCCATCAGCATGTGGCGTACGCCGCCAACAACGTGATAGGCCAGCGCGGTGAGAATGCCCCACATGATAAATTTCACGAAGAAGCTATTCATGATGGCCGAGGCCTGGAGGAATCCTTCAGGGGAAGAGAGGCTGGTGCCCAGTAACCACAGCAAAATACCGACCGCCACAAACGTAATCACACCAGAAACACGGTGCAGAATGGACGCTATTGCTGTTACGGGGAACCGGATCGTTTTGAGATCCAGATTGACAGGTCTTTGTTTTTTCACATTTCTTATCATGAATAACGCCCACATGCTGTTCTTATTGTTTCCTTCCTCCGGACTGCGATGCGGGTCAAGCAGCGTTCCTTTTCTATAACTGCGCGTCATGCAAAACATTGCTTCCAAATGCTAAAACGACACGTTACAACGCTGGGTGGCTCGGGATTGCAGGGTGTTCCGGAGACCTGGCGGCAGTATAGGCCGTTCACAAAATCATTACAATTAACCTACATACAGTTTGTTGGGTTTTCTCTGGAACAGTGATCAGGGTCACGATAACAACATCTTTTTAATTTTTAATCATCTGATTTGACAAATGTTAAACAATATTGTTACAAACGTCATCAGAAAAGGCATATAATGCGCAAAAGTTATGAGGTCTCTCTTTCACCTGACAAATAGTTATGTAACAGTGTGATGGTATTGACCGAAGTTATCAGGACAGTTATTAGTGATATACAGGTTTGAATAATTCGGACTGCAAAAACGCTGATTTGCTGTTGTTTCACTGATATTTCATTCGTTTACCTGCAAGGCGCCATAGCTCTGTACCCTGGTTACTCCTCGTGAGCTGAGCGGTAAGCCAAATAACAATCTGGTAACGGTGATTAACAGCTGAAGGCAAATCCGGTAAAAGCAGTCTTAAGCATAAGGCGCTAAGGAGACCGTAAATGGCTGATACAAAGGCAAAACTCACCCTAAATGGTGATGATGCTATTGAACTGGATGTGCTAAAAGGCACGCTCGGTCAGGATGTTATTGATATCCGTACGCTGGGTTCCAAAGGAGTATTTACCTTTGACCCTGGATTTACCTCTACCGCATCTTGCGAATCCAAAATCACCTACATTGACGGTGACGAAGGTATCCTGCTCCATCGCGGCTTCCCCATCGATCAGTTAGCCACCGAATCCAACTACCTGGAAGTGTGCTACATCCTGCTGAACGGCGAAAAGCCGACGCAGGCCCAGTACGATGAATTCAAAACCACCGTAACCCGTCACACCATGATCCATGAGCAGATTACCCGTCTGTTCCATGCGTTCCGTCGTGACTCTCACCCAATGGCGGTGATGTGCGGGATTACCGGTGCGCTGGCGGCGTTCTACCACGACTCACTTGACGTGAATAACCCGCGTCACCGTGATATCGCGGCGTTCCGCCTGCTGTCCAAAATGCCGACCATGGCGGCGATGTGCTACAAATACTCCATCGGCCAGCCGTTTGTGTACCCACGTAACGACCTCTCCTACGCCGGCAACTTCCTGCGCATGATGTTCTCCACGCCGTGCGAAGAGTATGAAGTGAATCCGGTGCTGGAACGCGCGATGGACCGTATTTTGATCCTGCACGCTGACCACGAGCAGAACGCCTCTACCTCTACTGTCCGTACCGCAGGCTCTTCAGGCGCGAACCCGTTCGCCTGTATCGCTGCGGGCATCGCCTCCCTGTGGGGACCGGCGCACGGCGGCGCGAACGAAGCGGCGCTGAAGATGCTGGAAGAGATCAGCACCGTTGAGCACATTCCAGAGTTCGTGCGTCGCGCGAAAGACAAGAATGACTCCTTCCGCCTGATGGGCTTCGGTCACCGTGTTTACAAAAACTACGACCCGCGCGCCACCGTTATGCGTGAGACCTGCCACGAAGTGCTGAAAGAGCTGGGCACCAAAGACGATCTGCTGGAAGTGGCGATGGAGCTGGAACACATCGCGCTGAACGACCCGTACTTCATCGAGAAGAAACTCTACCCGAACGTCGATTTCTACTCTGGCATTATTCTGAAAGCGATGGGCATTCCGTCTTCCATGTTCACCGTGATCTTCGCCATGGCGCGTACCGTGGGCTGGATTGCGCACTGGAACGAAATGCACAGCGAAGGCATGAAAATCGCCCGTCCTCGTCAGCTGTACACCGGCTACGAGCAGCGTGATTTTAAGTCTGACCTGAAGCGCTAAAAAACGTTGGGTGCGGCCTGATGCCCTCACCCCGGCCCTCTCCCACATGGAGAGGGAGAAAACCTTAAAAACGGTAACCCTTGGGTTACCGTTTTACTTTTATTTCTGGCAGTGCGGGCACCAGTAAAAAGGTCTGGAAGAGAGCATCATCCTGTCAATAATCCCGCCGCACCGCTCGCACTTTTTTCCCGCCCGATGAAACACTTTGAACCGGAACAGCGCCCCGTGATGCTTGTTTTCATCTACGATGCCGCGCGTATTGTACGACAGCCGCGGGATGTCCAGCAGCGCGTGGGACAGCACCTCCAGCCGTTCATCGCTCAGCTGAGAGGCTTTGTGCTGCGGCGCCAGCCCGACTTCCCAGAGAATTTCCACCCGCAGGTAGTTGCCCAGCCCGGCCAGAAAGGACTGGTCAAGGAACAGGCCGGAAAACTGCCGGTTGCGGAACGTGGGCGACAACAGTCGGGCCTTCACATCGCTCGCCGTCAGGCGCATGTCCAGCACGTCCGGCCCGACGCGCTGTAAGAACGGATGCGTCAGCAGCTGCTCCGGCGTTAACATTTCGATATCAGAGGCGCTATAGAGCAGGATCGCCTTATCCGCCGTTTGTAACCGGACGCGCAGCACGCGCGTCGTTTGCGGCTGCTCGTCCGCATCGACGACGCGCCACACACCGTAGAGCTGGTTATGGCTATATAACGTCAGGTTATGGGAAAAATGCGTGAGCAACGCTTTGCCGCGCGTTTCAATATGGGTCACCGTCTGTCCCACCAGCTCTGTTTCAAACGGCTTAAGTTGAGGAAAGGCAAACCAGACATCGGTCAGGGGTTTGCCCTTTATCGCCGCCTCCAGGCTATCCGCCGCGCGGCGGATCTCCGGACCTTCAGGCATGTCATTGTCCTTTTATAATCAATCTGCGCTGACGAGAATGCCCTCTTCAGAGAACGCCGCCCGCAGGCGTCGCGCAAACTGGAGCGCATGCTCCCCGTCGCCGTGTAAACACACCGTATCGGCCTGAACATTTGCGGATGTTCCATCCACGGCGGTCACCCGCCCGGCGCGCACCATCTCCAGCGTCTGCGCCAGCGCTTTATTTTCGTCAGTAATCAGCGCACCGGCCTGCGTGCGCGGCACCAGGCTGCCGTCCGGCATGTATCCCCGATCGGCAAAGACTTCCTGCCGCGTCGTCAGCCCCAGCCGTTCTCCGGCACGAATAAGCTCGCTACCCGCCAGGCCAACCAGAATCAGCTGCGGATTGCAGTCCCGCACCGCGCGGGCAATCGCCTCCGCCAGCGCCGGGTCTTTCGCTGCCTGGTTATAGAGCATGCCGTGCGGTTTGACGTGACGCAGCACGCCATACTCAGCGCGCGCTATCGCCTCCAGCGCGCCGATTTGGTAGAGCACCTGAGCGTAGACCGTCTCAGGGGGCAGATCCATCGCCGTACGGCCAAAGTTCTCCCGGTCCGGGAAGCTCGGGTGAGCGCCAATCGCCACGCCGTTGTTAATGGCATTACGCACGCTCTCCAGCATGGTTTGCGCATCGCCCGCGTGAAAACCGCAGGCGATATTGACCGAGGAGACCAGGGTCATCAGTTCCGCATCGGCGCTGCTGCCCTCCCCCAGATCGGCGTTTAAATCAATCTTTACCATCAAGCCTCCACGCCAGCTTTTCGAGATAGCGCTGCCGATCCTGCCGCGCCTTTAGCGCCTCCTCCAGCGTACACTGCACGAAATGAATCGGCTGACCGAGGGGGATTTGCGCCAGATGGTAGCGATCCGCTTCGATAATGCAGGCAATACGCGGATAGCCGCCGGTAGTTTGCGCGTCGTTCATCAGTACGATGGGCTGCCCGTTGCCCGGCACCTGAATCACCCCCGGCAGCAGCCCATGGGAAAGCAACTCCCGGTCAGTCGTGCGGGTCAGCGGCTGCCCCTGAAGCCGGTAACCCATACGGTTACTCTGCGGGCTGATTTTCCACGGCGAACGCCAGAAAGACTCTTTTGAGGCTTCATCAAACTCCTGATATTCCGGTCCCGGCAAGGCGCGGATCACGTTCCCCCACAGCAGCTGCTTCACGCCCTGCGTGGTGGTGAAATGGCGCGCTGATGGCTTAATCGCAAGACGATCGCCGTCGCGCAGCAGCCGTCCTTCATGGCCGCCCATTCCCGCTTTCTGGTCGGTGCTGGACGACCCCAACACCTCCGGCACGTCGATGCCCCCCGCCACGGCAAGATAGCTGCGCACGCCGTGCAGAGGACGCTTAAGCGTCAGACGCTGCCCGGCTTTCGCCCGCAATCGCCAGCCGGTCCACACCGCTTTGCCGTCCAGCGTCGCGTCACAGCCCGCGCCAGTTAAGGCGAACCAGGTCTCCTCACCAAATTCAATAACGCACTGACCCAGCGTAATTTCTAACGCCGCCGTGCTGCCCTCGTTGCCTACCAGCAGGTTGGCAATCTCCAGCGAAGGACGATCGAGCGCACCGCAGTAGCTCACGCCGGACTGGCGCATGCCAAAGCGTCCGGCATCCTGAACGGAGGTATAAAGCCCCGCGCGAATAAGCGTTAACATACCCCCTCCTTCTGCGGGATAAAGCGCAGGGTATCACCCGGACGCAGGAGTATTGGCGCGTCATGGCCGGGTTCAAATAACGGCGTGGATGTGTGCCCGATAAGCTGCCAGCCGCCCGGTGAAGTAAGCGGATAAATTCCGGTTTGTTCACCGCCAATCGCCACCGTTCCTGCGGGAACGCTCAGGCGCGGCTCAGCCCGACGCGGGGTATGCAGCCGGGGAGATAATCCGCCCAGATACGGAAAGCCCGGCTGAAAACCCAGAAACCAGACGACGTAATCCACCGAGCTGTGCAGCTCCACAACCTGCTTTGCTGTTAATCCACAGTGTTCGGCCACCACGCCAAGGTCAGGGCCACCTTTGCCGCCATAGACAACCGGGATCTCAATCGCCCGCGATTCTGGCTCCAGCGCCTCGCTCTCTTCCCACCAGCGCTGCAGACGCTCAATGGCATCCAGCGCCCCGGTGTGCGGATCGCGTAGCACCACGGTGATATTATTCATACCCGGAATAGCTTCAACCACGCCGGGTAGCTCGGGCAGCCGCTGAGCCAGGCGCCAGATACGCTTTTGCGTGGCAAGCGTCACGGGAGGCTCAAGCTCCAGAACTACCGCGGTTTCACCCAGAAGATAACAACGCGCTCGCTGCACTTAACTACCTCTCATCAGGCCGGATTAGGAATATCAATAAAGGTCACATCCAGATCGGTATTTTCCGTCAGCCACTCGCTGAGGGCGCGAATACCGCCGCGCTCGGTAGCGTGGTGGCCTGCCGCGTAGAAATGCAGCCCCTGCTCGCGGGCAGAGTGAACCGTCTGCTCGGAAACTTCGCCGGTAATAAACGCATCAACACCAAAGCACGCGGCGCTGTCGATAAAGCCCTGGCCGCCGCCGGTACACCACGCCACGCGCTTCACGGTATCCGGCCCGGTATCTCCGCACCACAGCGGACGACGCCCCAGCCGCGCTTCGATCCACGATGCCAGCTCCAGCCCCGGTACCGGCATCGACAGTTCGCCCCACGGCACCAGCGGCTCGATTTCACCCATCACGGTAATCCCCAACAGTTGCGCCAGCTGAACGTTATTTCCCAGTTCAGGATGCGCATCCAGCGGCAAATGGTAACCGTACAGGTTGATATCATTCGACAGCAGCGTTTTGAGGCGGTTGCGCTTCATGCCGCGGATAATCGGCGATTCGTTTTTCCAGAAGTAACCGTGATGGACAATCACCGCGTCGGCTTCCTGACGCACCGCCTCATCCAGCAGCGCCTGGCTTGCCGTCACGCCGGTGATGATTTTCTGCACCGTTTCGCGCCCTTCGACCTGCAGGCCATTCGGGCCATAGTCGCTAAAGGAGGCGGTATTAAGTTTTTCGTTAATCAGGCGTTCCAGTTCACTGTTTTTCATCATCATTCTCTCAAACTTTTCGTGCGGCTTCGTACGCCGCCAGCGTGGCGACGCGCGCCTGTTTATGGTCGACAATCGGGCGGGGATAATCGAGCTTTACGCCCTGTTTATCCGCCCATGCCCACGGGTCATGGATCGCTTTTTCAGGAACGTTCCTGAGCGCGGGCAACCAGCGGCGAATAAAGTCGCCGTTGGCATCAAATTTTTGCCCCTGAGTGGTCGGATTAAAAATCCTGAAATAGGGTGCCGCATCAGTGCCGGTAGAGGCCGCCCACTGCCAGCCACCGTTATTCGCAGCCAGATCGCCATCGATCAGCTGAGAAATAAAATAGCGCTCTCCGATTCGCCAGTCGATAAGCAGATCTTTCACCAGGAAGCTCGCGGTAATCATTCGCAGACGATTGTGCATCCACCCGGTTTCATTTAGCTGGCGCATAGCGGCGTCCACAATCGGATAGCCCGTCTCCCCTTTTTGCCAGGCCTGTAAAAGTGCCTCATCGTGCTGCCATTTTACGCTGTCGGTCCACGGAATGAACGGACGATGCTTACAGAGACTGGGATGGTACGTCATCAGATGGCGGTAGAATTCACGCCAGATAAGTTCGTTCAGCCACACCGAGCCCGCACCACCGTCCAGCGCCTGCGGCTGTTCGGCCAGAAGACGATGCAAACACTGGCGAGGGGAGAGCACGCCCAGCGCCAGGCAGGCCGATAATCGGCTTGTCCCTTCAATTGCCGGGAAATCCCTGCGCGCGTCGTATTCTCCCGCGCCCTGCCTGCAAAACTGGCGCAGCTTCGCAATAGCGGCCTTCTCACTGGCAGGGAACAGAAGTTCATCAAATGCCCGTTGGGGATAGTTGAACGTTAATTCGGGGAGATCGGTTATAGCCTCTCCTCTGGCGGCGGGCGCGGGTACGCACTCCGGCAGCGCCTCTTTCAGGCGCTTAACAAAAGCATTTTTAAACGGCGTAAACACTTTATACATTTCGTGACCGCCGGTCATAACGCTGCCCGGTGCCAGCATCACGCTGTCATCAAATCCCTCACATACCACCTCTCCCAGCATTTTCTCCAGTTGGCGATCCCGCTGCTGTTCGTTCAGTTCGTACTGGTAGTTATAAAAAAGATGCGTGACGCCGTTCTGCTGGCATATCTCCTTCAGCATATGAAGCTGCGCGGTAAAATCGCTGACCTCTTTGTAGATCAGCGGAATGCCTTTCCCGGCAAGCGCGTGCTGCAGTTCGTTCAGGTGTGATTTGAGGTAAGCCGCCTGCCGTGGAGCCATATCATGCTGTTGCCACTGCTCAGGCGTGGCGATAAATAGCGCCAGTACGCTGGCGTCATCAGAGCGGCAGGCTGCCGCGAGAGCGATGTTGTCATGTACGCGCAAATCCGCGCGAAACCAAACCAGATGGGTGGGCATAAAACTCCAGGCTATTGTCCATTATGTCCATAAGGGCATGCCGTACAAGGAAAAAGCATGCATTGAACTACTTTGCCATGAAGTGTAGACGGGATGAAATAAAAAAGGCCGCCCGGGGCGGCCTTAACGCTACTTGTCCTGCGCTATCGTGGTTAAAGCGACAAACGCATTAGGTTCATCACTCTTTACAACGAGTACGCTGGCGACAATGAACGCGATGCATATATAGCGTTTCACTATGCGGTCCCTGCTGCTAACCGCTCCACCGTTCACCACCGGTGATAAGTCGGTGGACACAAGCCCGGGTAGGCGGGCTGCTTTACGGCTGAAAATACACCTTTCCCAGGACCGATGCCCATTTGCGAGATGGCGGAAAGGGACGCAGCATCATAATTACTATCCGCTGCAAAGGTAAGATACCCGAATAAAATTAGGAATTTATAAAGGCTTCGAGGGATTGCCATCTTCTTACAGAAGGGTATGATAAAAATCCCGGGTAGGGGCTGCAAGACCACCCAACGGACCGCGAATCCCGAGGGACAAAAAAACCGCCATATTGCTATTGGCGGTTTTTTTATGGCTACGCGTCAGCGTTGTATCAATAGAAATCGCAGGTCGCTTTCTCTGCCTGATCCATCCACACCGGCTTCTCGCTGGTTTTCGCCCAGACGCGGTGCAGATAGCTATAAAAACGCGCGCGATCTTTCCAGAACAGCATCACCGGCAGGGCCAGCACGCCAGCCACTACGGCGAAAGTGCGACGCATGAACACGATATGAGCCGGATACTCTTTATAAAGATCCATATTTTTCTCCCCTGTAGTTGGCCGGAAACCTTCTCCGGAAAATGTGAAATCTGTGACCTGGATAAAATAATATCGCTTTGCGTGTAATTTTACTACTCATCCGACCACTTATTTTTATTCATTTAGCGAATATTTACATTCGCGCCGTAATTAAGTTACAAAAAAGTTAATGATTTACTTATCAATAGTTAAATTATGGTCTTTCCATTTTTATACTTTTTTTACACCCACCCTTCTGATTTTTGCGAAATCTTTGCGCCATAAATCCTACCGTTAGCACAACAACAAAAGTCACCCGGAGGTGGATTGTGAGTGCAGGTCTTATTGCCGGCATCGTGCTGGTGTTCCTGTTATTGGGTTATCTGGTCTATGCCCTGATTAACGCGGAGGCATTCTGATGGCTGCTCAGGCGTTTTTGCTTATTGCCAGCTTCTTAGTGGTATTGTTCGTTCTGGCAAGGCCGCTGGGAACGGGGCTGGCCAGGCTTATCAACAACGTCCCCCTGCCCGGCACGGAAAGCGTTGAAAAAGGGATCTGGCGCGTACTGGGTATAGACGATCGGGAGATGAACTGGCGTGACTATCTGATCGCCATTCTGCTGCTGAACATCGTTGGGCTCATTGCACTTTTTGCCATGCTGATGCTGCAGGGTAGCCTGCCGCTGAATCCGCAACGGTTACCGGGCCTGTCCTGGCACCTGGCGCTGAATACGGCAGTCAGTTTTGTTACCAACACCAACTGGCAGTCCTATGCCGGTGAAACCACCCTCAGCTATTTCAGCCAGATGGCTGGATTAACCGTGCAGAACTTCCTCTCTGCAGCCAGCGGTATCGCGGTAATTTTCGCGCTGACGCGCGCGTTTGCACGTCAGAAAATCGGTACCCTGGGTAACGCCTGGGTGGATCTGACGCGCATTACGCTGTGGATCCTGCTGCCGATTGCGCTGCTTATCGCGCTGTTCTTTATTCAGCAGGGCACCCTGCAAAACCTGCTGCCTTACGCCCCGTATACTTCGCTTGAAGGAGCAAAACAGATCCTGCCGATGGGACCAGTGGCGTCGCAGGAAGCTATCAAGATGCTCGGCACCAACGGCGGCGGATTCTTCAACGCCAACTCGTCGCATCCGTTTGAAAACCCTACCGCCCTGACCAATTTTGTACAGATGCTGGCGATCTTCCTGATCCCCGCCGCGCTCTGTTTCGCCTTTGGTGATGTGGTCAACGATCGCCGTCAGGGCCGCACACTGCTCTGGACCATGTCGCTGATCTTCGTGGTCTGCGTGGCGCTGGTGATGTGGGCTGAATGGAGCGGCAACCCCCATTTCATGCAGCTTGGGGCGAACAGCACTATTAATATGGAAGGCAAAGAAAGCCGCTTCGGCATTCTTGCCAGCAGCCTTTATGCTGTCGTCACCACAGCAGCCTCGTGCGGGGCGGTGAACGCCATGCATGACTCTTTCACCGCGCTGGGCGGCATGATCCCGATGTGGCTGATGCAGATCGGCGAGGTGGTGTTTGGCGGCGTGGGCTCCGGTCTTTACGGCATGCTCCTGTTCGTGCTGCTGGCGGTGTTTATTGCCGGTCTGATGATTGGCCGCACCCCGGAATATCTCGGTAAAAAAATCGACGTTAGCGAGATGAAACTAACCGCGCTGGCGATTCTGGTCACCCCGGCGCTTGTGCTGCTCGGCACCGCGCTGGCGCTGATGACCGAAGCAGGACGCAGCGGCATCTTTAACCCGGGCATTCACGGCTTTAGCGAAGTGCTGTATGCCGTCTCCTCGGCCGCCAACAACAACGGTAGCGCCTTTGCAGGCTTAAGCGCCAACTCTCCGTTCTGGAACTGTCTGCTGGCGTTCTGCATGTTCGTGGGCCGCTTCGGGATCATTGTGCCGGTAATGGCGATTGCCGGATCGCTGGTGAATAAAAAAATCCAACCGACCACCACCGGGACGTTACCGACCCACGGCGCGCTGTTTATCGGCCTGCTGACGGGCACCGTGTTGCTGGTCGGCGCCCTGACCTTTATCCCCGCCCTCGCGTTAGGCCCGGTCGCGGAAACTCTCTCTTTACGCTGATTTTGCGGAGTATTTGTCATGAGTCGTAAACAACTGGCCCTGCTCGAACCGACGTTAGTTCGTCAGGCGCTTATGGATGCGGTCAAAAAGCTGAGCCCGCGCGTGCAATGGCACAACCCGGTGATGTTTATCGTCTGGGCCGGCAGCGTCCTGACCACCGCACTGGCGATTGCCATGGGGACGGGTCACATGCCGGGAAACGCGATGTTCACTGGGGCCATCAGCCTGTGGCTGTGGTTTACCGTGCTATTCGCCAACTTTGCCGAAGCGCTGGCGGAAGGCCGGAGTAAAGCGCAGGCCAACAGCCTGAAAGGGGTGAAAAAAACGGCGTTTGCGCGGAAATTACGTGAACCGAAATACGGCGCGCAGATGGACCACGTTCCGGCGGATGAACTACGTAAAGGTGATGTGGTGCTGGTGGAAGCTGGCGACATCATCCCGTGCGACGGAGAAGTCATTGAAGGTGGCGCATCGGTAGATGAAAGCGCCATTACCGGGGAATCCGCACCTGTGATCCGTGAATCCGGCGGTGATTTTGCCTCCGTAACGGGTGGGACGCGCATTCTTTCCGACTGGCTGGTGATCCAGTGCAGCGTCAACCCGGGCGAAACCTTCCTCGACCGGATGATCGCCATGGTTGAAGGCGCTCAGCGCCGTAAAACACCGAACGAAATTGCCCTGACCATCCTGCTGATAGCCTTGACCATCGTCTTCCTGCTGGCAACCGCGACGCTGTGGCCATTTTCCGCCTATGGCGGCACTCCGGTCACCATCACCGTACTGGTGGCGCTGCTGGTCTGCCTGATCCCTACCACCATCGGCGGCCTGCTGTCGGCCATCGGCGTGGCCGGCATGAGCCGTATGCTCGGTGCTAACGTCATCGCCACCAGCGGGCGCGCGGTTGAAGCCGCCGGTGACGTGGATGTCTTGCTGCTGGATAAAACCGGGACCATTACCCTCGGTAACCGCCAGGCATCCGAATTCTTACCCGCCCCGGGCGTGGATGAAAAAACGCTGGCGGATGCGGCACAGCTCTCCTCGCTTGCCGATGAAACCCCGGAAGGCCGCAGTATCGTGATCCTCGCTAAGCAGCGCTTTAACCTGCGCCAGCGCGACGTTCAGAGCCTGCATGCCACCTTCGTGCCGTTTACGGCGCAAACCCGAATGAGCGGGATTAACATTCAGGATCGCATGATCCGTAAAGGCTCTGTTGACGCCATCCGTCGCCACATTGAGGCCAACAATGGCCACTTCCCGCCTGAAGTGGACAACCTGGTCGAAAGCGTAGCCCGTCAGGGGGCCACGCCGCTGGTGGTGGCAGAAGGCGCGAACGTGCTGGGCGTAATTGCCCTGAAAGATATCGTCAAAGGCGGCATTAAAGAGCGCTTTGCCCAGCTGCGTAAAATGGGCATTAAAACGGTGATGATCACCGGGGATAATCGTCTTACCGCCGCGGCGATTGCCGCCGAAGCGGGCGTGGATGATTTCCTTTCCGAAGCCACGCCGGAAGCGAAACTGGCGTTGATTCGTCAGTATCAGGCGGAAGGTCGTCTGGTGGCGATGACGGGCGACGGTACCAACGATGCCCCTGCCCTGGCGCAGGCCGACGTGGCGGTGGCGATGAACTCCGGTACCCAGGCGGCAAAAGAGGCGGGCAACATGGTCGACCTCGACTCTAACCCGACCAAGCTGATTGAGGTGGTGCACATCGGCAAGCAGATGCTGATGACGCGCGGTTCGCTGACCACCTTCAGTATCGCCAACGACGTGGCGAAGTATTTTGCCATTATCCCGGCGGCCTTTGCGGCCACCTATCCGCAGCTCAATGCGCTGAACGTGATGCACCTGCACTCTCCGGCATCGGCCATTCTGAGCGCGGTGATTTTCAACGCCCTGATCATTGTCTTTCTTATTCCGCTGGCGCTGAAGGGCGTGAGCTATAAGCCGCTGACCGCCGCCGCCATGCTGCGCCGCAACCTGTGGATATACGGCCTGGGGGGGCTGGTGGTGCCTTTCATCGGTATCAAGGCTATCGACTTGCTGTTGACCCTGTTCGGGCTGGTTTAAAAGGTGAATCAAATGACGATGTTACGCCCCGCTATACTTTTGTTTATTCTGCTGTCTCTCATTACCGGCGGGCTGTACCCGCTGGTAACCACCGCGCTGGGCCAGTGGTGGTTTAAGGATCAGGCCAACGGCTCGCTGATTATACAAAACGGCGAAAACCGCGGTTCACGGCTGATTGGTCAGAACTTTACGGATGCTCGCTACTTCCAGGGACGCCCTTCCGCCACTGCCGAAAGCCCGTATAATCCGATGGCATCCGGCGGCAGTAACCTGGCGGGCAGCAACCCGGAGCTGGACAAAGCCGTCGCTGAACGCGTGGCAACCCTGCGTGCCGCCAATCCTCAGGCCAGCCGCGAGGTGCCCGTAGAGCTGGTGACCGCCTCGGCCAGCGGGCTGGACTACAGCCTGACGCCGGCAGCGGTGGCCTGGCAGATCCCGCGCGTCGCCGCCGCCCGTCAGTTGACCGTCGAACAGGTGAGCAAGCTGGTGGCAGAGCACACGCAAAAGCCGCTGGTCAGCTTCATCGGCATGCCCGTGGTAAATATTGTTGAGCTGAATCTGGCGCTGGACGCGCTAAGGAAAAACTAAATGACCGACGAGCCCATGCGCCCGGATCCGGACAGGCTGCTTGAACAGACGGCTGAAGCCCATCGCGGCAAACTGAAAATTTTCTTTGGCGCCTGCGCGGGCGTCGGGAAAACCTTCGCCATGCTGACGGAAGCCCAGCGGCTTCGGGCGCAGGGGCTCGATATTCTGATCGGCGTGGTTGAAACCCACGGACGTAAAGAGACAGCATCGCTGCTGAAGGGGCTGGCTACCCAGCCGCCCCGCCGCATCAGCCACCGTGGTCGGTTAGTTACGGAGTTTGATATTGATGCCGCCCTCGCGCGCCGCCCTGCCCTTATCCTGATGGACGAACTGGCGCACAGCAATGCGCCAGGCTCACGCCATCCCAAACGCTGGCAGGATGTTGAAGAGCTGCTCGAGGCCGGCATTGATGTGTTCACAACGGTTAACGTTCAGCATCTTGAAAGCCTGAACGACGTAGTCAGCGGCGTGACCGGCATTCAGGTGCGCGAGACGGTGCCCGACCCGTTCTTTGATTCTGCCGATGAGGTGGTGCTGGTTGACCTGCCTCCTGACGATTTGCGCCAGCGCCTGCACGAAGGCAAGGTTTATATTGCCGGCCAGGCCGAGCGCGCCATCGAACATTTCTTCCGCAAAGGTAACCTGATTGCCCTGCGCGAGCTGGCCCTGCGGCGTACTGCCGATCGCGTTGACGATCAGATGCGCGCCTGGCGCGATCTGCAGGGACAGGAGCGCGTCTGGCACACGCGGGATGCTATTCTGCTGTGCGTGGGCCACGGCAGCGGCAATGAAAAGCTGGTCCGCACCGCCGCGCGCCTGGCGGCCAAATTTGGCAGCGTCTGGCATGCGGTGTATGTCGAAACGCCGCAGCTGCACGCTCTGCCCGAAAACCAGCGCCGCGCGATCCTGAGCTCGCTGCGCCTGGCGCAGGAACTGGGTGCCGAAACCGCTACCCTTTCCGATCCGCAGGAAGATAAAGCCATTCTGCGCTACGCGCGGGAGCATAACCTGGGGAAAATTGTCATTGGCCGCCGCCAGCATCGCCGCTGGTTTAGCCGCGAATCCTTTGCCGACAAGCTGGCCCGCCGCGCGCCGGATCTGGACCTGGTGATCGTGGCGCTGGATGATAAACCTGCTCCCCTCCCCAGCCGCGCGCCGGACAGCCGGGCCTTCAGCGATAAATGGCGTATTCAGCTCCGCGGCTGCCTTGTCGCCGTCGTGCTCTGCGCCCTGATCACTATAATCGCCAGCAAATGGCTGATTGCCTTCGATGCGGCCAACCTGGTGATGATCTACCTGCTGGGCGTGGTAGTGGTGGCGCTCTTTTACGGACGCTGGCCGTCGGTACTGGCGACGGTTATTAACGTCATCAGCTTCGATCTGTTCTTTATTGCCCCCCGCGGGACGCTCGCCGTCTCGGACGTACAGTACATCCTCACCTTCGCCGTGATGCTCACCGTCGGGCTGGTGATCGGGAACTTAACGGCTGGCGTGCGCTACCAGGCGCGTATCGCCCGCTATCGCGAACAGCGCACGCGGCATCTTTATGAGATGTCGAAATCGCTGGCGGTAGGCCGCACGCCGCTGGATATTGTGCAGACCAGCGAACAGTTTATTCGCTCGACCTTTCATGCCAGCAACCTGATTTTACTCCCGGACGATCACGGCAAGCTGCGCCCGCTGACGTCGGCTTCGGGCATGACGCCCTGGGACGAAGCCATCGCCCGCTGGAGCTTTGATAAAGGGCTACCGGCGGGTGCAGGGACCGACACCCTGCCCGGCGTGCCCTATCAAATTCTGCCCCTGCGCAGCGCCGTTAAAAACCTGGGGCTGGTTATCGTGGAGCCCTCTAATCTGCGCCAGCTGATGATCCCCGAACAGCAGCGACTGCTGGAGACCTTTACGCTGCTGGTTGCCAGCGCGCTGGAACGGCTGGCCCTCACCGCCAGCGAAGAGCAGGCCCGGCTGGCAAGCGAGCGCGAAAGCATCCGTAACTCGCTGCTGGCGGCGCTGTCTCACGACCTGCGCACACCTCTTACCGTCCTGTTTGGCCAGTCGGAAATCCTGACGCTGGACCTGGCAGCGGAAGGTTCAAAACACGCCATGCAGGCCAGCGAAATCCGTCAGCACGTGCTCAATACCACGCGCCTGGTGAATAACCTGCTCGATATGGCGCGTATCCAGTCGGGCGGTTTTAACCTCAAAAAAGAGTGGCTCACGCTTGAAGAGGTGGTGGGCAGCGCGCTGAAAATGCTCGAACCCGGCCTCGGTGGGCGGCATATTGCGCTGAACATGCCCGAGCCCCTGACGTTAATTCACGTCGACGGTCCGCTGTTTGAACGAGTGTTAATTAATCTGCTGGAAAACGCCGGCAAATATGCGGGTGCCAGCGCCCGGATTGGGGTGGATGCGACGGTGGTCGACGACACGCTTCGTCTTGACGTCTGGGATACCGGGCCGGGCATTCCTGCCGGACAGGAGATGGCTATTTTCGAAAAATTCGCACGCGGCAATAAAGAGTCTGCCATCCCGGGCGTGGGGCTGGGGCTGGCGATTTGTCAGGCAATAATTGATGTTCATGGCGGAACCATTTTCGCGGAGAATCGTCCGGAAGGCGGCGCGCGTTTTTGTGTTACACTTCCTCTGGAAACCCCGCCGG
The DNA here is from genome assembly GCF_014895895.1 of Enterobacter cloacae complex sp. P14RS. Lineage (NCBI taxonomy): Bacteria > Pseudomonadati > Pseudomonadota > Gammaproteobacteria > Enterobacterales > Enterobacteriaceae > Enterobacter > Enterobacter cloacae complex sp. P14RS. The sequence goes on along the minus strand of NZ_JADBQM010000014.1, from coordinate 156,252 downwards.
AACTGAATGAATTACCAGAGGATTTGTGATCAACGTTCTGATTGTTGAAGATGAGATCGCCATTAGCCGGTTTCTGCGCGCAGCGCTGGAAGGTGATGGTCTGCGCGTTCATGATGCGGGTACGCTTCAGCGGGGGCTAATTGAAGCCGCGACCCGCAAGCCGGACCTGGTAATCCTCGATCTTGGCCTGCCGGACGGTGACGGCATCGATTTTATCCGCGAGGTACGTCAGTGGAGCCAGATGCCGATTCTGGTGCTCTCCGCCCGTACTGAAGAGACGGATAAAATCGCCGCGCTGGATGCCGGGGCGGACGACTATCTGATAAAACCTTTTGGTATCGGCGAGCTACAGGCTCGCCTGCGCGTGGCCCTGCGCCGCCACAGCGCAACCACGCCTGCTGACCCAACCTACACGTTTGGGGATATCCGGGTTGATCTGGCCGCGCGGCGGATTGTGCGCGGTGAAGAAGAAATCCATCTCACGCCAATCGAGTTTCGCCTGCTCGCCGTGCTGCTTAATAATCACGGTAAAGTACTCACCCAGCGCCAGCTGTTAAGTCAGGTGTGGGGACCCAACGCGGTGGAGCATAGTCACTATTTACGCATATATATGGGACATCTTCGCCAGAAACTTGAAGTTGACCCCGCGCGCCCCCGTCATTTATTAACTGAAACCGGTATCGGTTATCGGTTTATGCTTTGAATAACTATTCAATTTATTTTTAAATAAAAACGAAACCTCTCAGAAAATATTTCACAAATATCCCAGCCGTTATTTTTTTTGATTATTTACGCTCATATCAAACATTCACAACACAATCTATTAACGTGACACTAACAATTCAGAATTTTGATCTGCATTATTCATCAAAAACGACTAATTATTTCTGAAATGATCGGTTAATGGTGATCTGCTTCACGGTTAATCGCCTTTGCCTGGATAAAATGACCATGCTTTCAATTACTGAAAGGAAAATGAAACATGGAAAACAACAATCGCTTAATGCCCCATATAAGGCGGACAACGCATATTATGATGTTTGCCCACCGAAACTGCTTTGACTTTCATCTCTTTAATGCCCGGTAGTCCTTCGACTTCTGGCGCACTCGCTTACAGGTTATCCTGAAAAACCTTAACTTACAGGCAATTGCCTGTGAACTCGTGCGCTCATTCATCTTGATTCAGACTCATCCGCACCGTGCGGACTGAATTTCAATCATCAAAAAAGCAATTCACTGATTTTAATCAGCGGCTACCCATTGCTTTTTTTCCGGAAAATTATCGATTTCTTTCTTGCAAGAAATCGAGGGACGCTTATTACCTAAAATAAAGAGAGAAAGATGAAAAATTTAAAAATCGCAGCCAGCCGTGCATGTCCGGACTGCTTTACTACCCAGCGTGAAGTGGTGGATGTCCGCGCTTCTGATTATATTGATGTTGCCGCCATTGTTCTGGCGGTCACGGATATTGCCAGCGGTATCCTGGAAGAAATAGAAGCTACCGGTTTTGGTATTCCCGTATTTGTGGCGACGCACAAAGAAGAGATCATCCCGGCAGATTATTTATCGCGCATTCACGGCGTATTTGAGCATTCAGACACCAGCAAAGACTTTTATGGACGCCAGCTGGAAGCGGCCGCGCAGAAGTATGAAACCCAGCTGCGCCCGCCGTTTTTCCGCGCCCTTGTCGACTACGTGAAGCAGGGCAACAGCGCGTTTGACTGCCCGGGGCATCAGGGCGGGCAGTTTTTCCGCCGTCATCCTGCCGGCAATCAGTTTGTCGATTTCTTTGGCGAGACGTTATTCCGCTCCGATCTGTGCAACGCCGACGTGGCGATGGGGGATCTGCTGATCCATGAGGGCGCGCCATGCATTGCCCAGCAGCATGCGGCAAAAGTCTTTAACGCCGATAAGACCTACTTCGTGCTGAATGGCACCTCGTCGTCCAACAAAGTGGTGCTTAACGCCCTGCTCACCCCAGGCGACCTGGTGCTGTTTGACCGTAACAACCACAAATCTAACCACCACGGTGCCCTCCTTCAGGCTGGCGCAACGCCGGTCTATCTGGAAACCGCGCGCAACCCGTACGGCTTTATCGGCGGCATTGACGCGCACTGCTTTGAGGAGAACTACCTGCGTGAACGGGTGGCAGAGGTGGCGCCTGGCCGTGCACGCGATGCGCGTCCGTTCCGTCTGGCGGTGATCCAGCTGGGCACCTACGATGGCACCATCTACAACGCCCGTCAGGTGGTGGATAAGATTGGGCACCTGTGTGATTACATCCTGTTTGACTCGGCCTGGGTGGGTTACGAGCAGTTTATTCCGATGATGGCCGACTGCTCGCCGCTGCTGCTGGAGCTGAACGAGAACGATCCGGGGATCCTGGTCACCCAGTCCGTGCACAAACAGCAGGCTGGCTTCTCGCAGACCTCGCAAATTCACAAGAAGGACAGCCACATCAAAGGCCAGCAGCGCTATGTCCCACATAAGCGGCTCAACAATGCCTTTATGATGCACGCCTCCACCAGCCCGTTTTATCCGCTGTTTGCCGCGCTGGACATTAACGCCCGCATGCATGAGGGGCAAAGCGGCCGCAACATGTGGATGGACTGCGTGGTGACGGGCATTGAGGCGCGCAAGCTGATCCTGGAGAACTGCCGATTTATTCGTCCATTTGTGCCCGAGACGGTGGATGGCCGCGCGTGGGAAAGCTGGGACACGGCAGAGATTGCAACCGATCTGCGCTTCTTCCATTTTGTACCGGGTGAACGCTGGCACGCCTTTGAAGGTTATGCTGAGCACCAGTATTTTATCGACCCGTGCAAGCTGCTGCTGACCACGCCGGGCATTAACGCCCGCACCGGGGAGTATGACGACTTCGGCGTGCCCGCCACCATTCTCGCCAACTTCCTGCGTGAAAACGGCATCGTGCCGGAAAAATGCGATCTCAACTCGATCCTGTTCCTGCTCACCCCTGCGGAGGACATGGGCAAGCTGCAGCAGCTGGTCGCCCAACTGGTGCGCTTCGAAAAACTGCTTGAGAGCGATGTGCCGCTGAAAGACGTCCTGCCCTCCCTCTACAAACAGCATCCGGAACGTTACGCGGGTTACACCCTGCGCCAGATCTGCCAGGAAATGCACGATCTGTACGCCCGCCATAACGTGAAGCAGCTGCAAAAAGAGATGTTCCGCAAGTCTCACTTCCCGCGCGTGATGATGAACCCGCAAGAGGCGAACTACGCCTACCTGCGCGGTGAGGTCGAGCTGGTCTCCCTGCGCGACGCGGAAGGCCGCATCGCCGCCGAAGGCGCTCTCCCTTACCCACCGGGGGTACTGTGCGTGGTTCCAGGGGAAGTCTGGGGCGGTTCCGTGCTGCGCTACTTTGCCGCGCTGGAAGAAGGCATCAACCTGCTGCCGGGCTTCGCGCCGGAGCTGCAGGGCGTGTACGTCGAGGAGTGTGACGGTCGCAAACAGGTTCGCTGCTACGTCATCAAACAATCCGCTGCTCAGCCATCGCTGCTGAAAGGAGAAAAATTATGAGCAAGTCCAATAAGATGGGCGTGGTGCAGCTGACTATCCTCACCATGGTTAACATGATGGGCTCCGGGATTATCATGCTGCCCACCAAGCTTGCCGAGGTGGGGACCATCTCTATCATCTCCTGGCTGGTGACGGCTGTCGGATCGATGGCGCTGGCGTGGGCGTTTGCCAAGTGCGGGATGTTCAGCCGCAAGTCAGGCGGCATGGGCGGCTATGCCGAGTACGCCTTCGGCAAGTCCGGCAACTTTATGGCGAACTATACCTATGGGGTGTCGCTGCTGATCGCCAACGTGGCGATTGCCATCTCCGCCGTGGGCTACGGTACGGAGCTGTTTGGCGCGACGCTCAGCCCGGTGCAAATTGGGCTGGCGACGATCGGCGTGCTGTGGATCTGTACCGTCGCCAACTTTGGCGGCGCGCGCATCACCGGCCAACTCAGCAGCATCACCGTCTGGGGCGTGATCATCCCGGTGGTCGGTCTGTGCATTATCGGCTGGTTCTGGTTTAGCCCGACGCTGTACGCCAACTCCTGGAACCCGCACCATGTGCCGTTCTTCACCGCCGTGGGCTCGTCTATCGCCATGACGCTCTGGGCTTTCCTGGGCCTGGAATCCGCCTGCGCGAATGCGGAAGTGGTGGAAAATCCGGAGAAGAACGTGCCGATTGCGGTTCTCGGCGGGACGCTGGGCGCGGCGGTGATCTATATCGTTTCAACCAACGTGATAGCGGGGATCGTGCCAAACATGGATCTGGCTAACTCCACGGCACCGTTCGGACTGGCCTTTGCGCAGATGTTCACCCCGGAAGTCGGGAAAGTGATCATGGGGCTGATGGTGATGTCCTGCTGCGGATCGCTGCTTGGCTGGCAGTTCACCATTGCACAGGTTTTTAAATCTTCGGCAGATGAAGGCTATTTCCCGAAAATCTTCTCCCGCGTGACCAAAGCCGATGCGCCGGTGCAGGGGATGCTGGCAATTGTCATCTTCCAGAGCGGATTATCGCTAATGACCATCAGCCCGTCGCTGAACAGCCAGTTCAACGTGCTGGTCAACCTGGCGGTGGTGACGAACATCATCCCGTATATTCTGTCGATGGCGGCGCTGGCGATCATTCAGAAGGTGGCGAAGGTGGATCCGCACAAAGCGCGAGTAGCGAATATCGTGGCGCTGGTTGGGGCGATATACAGCTTCTATGCGCTCTACTCGTCTGGCCAGGAGGCGATGCTGTACGGGGCGATAGTGACCTTTATGGGCTGGACGCTGTACGGTCTGGTGTCGCCGAGATTTGAATTGAAGAACAAACACAGTTAGGTAAAAGCAAAACGGCAACCCTGAGGTTGCCGTTTTTAGTGTTTTCTCCCTCTCCCCGTGGGAGAGGGCCGGGGTGAGGGCATCAGCCCGCACCAGAACACGACTTATGCGTTTTTCAGCACTTCGCTGACAATCTCTACCGCTTCTTTCTCAATCTGCTGGCGATGCTCAGCGCCGAGGAAGCTTTCGCAATAGATCTTGTACGCATCTTCCGTACCGGACGGACGCGCGGCGAACCAGCCATTTTCGGTCATCACTTTCAGGCCGCCGATAGACGCACCGTTACCCGGTGCCGCCGTCAGACGCGCGGTGATCGGATCGCCTGCCAGGGTGCTTGCGCTGACCATCTCCGGAGAGAGTTTGGACAGAGCCGCTTTCTGGGCAGAGGTCGCGCCAGCCTGAATACGGTTATAGCTTGGTGCACCAAAGCGTGCAGCCAGCTCGTTGTAATGTTCCTGCGGGTTTTTACCGGTGACCGCGGTAATCTCCGCCGCCAGCAGGCACATGATGATGCCGTCTTTATCGGTTGACCACGGGGTGCCGTCGAAACGCAGGAAGGACGCGCCTGCGCTCTCTTCGCCGCCGAAGCCAAAGCTGCCGTCGTGCAGACCGTCAACGAACCACTTGAAGCCTACCGGCACTTCCACCAGCTTGCGGCCCAGCGCGTCCACCACGCGGTCGATCATCGCAGAAGAGACCAGCGTTTTACCGACAGCCACCTCTTTGCCCCACTGCGGACGGTGCTGGAACAGGTAGTTGATCGCAACAGCCAGATAGTGGTTCGGGTTCATCAGCCCGGCAGGGGTGACGATGCCGTGACGGTCATAGTCCGGGTCGTTAGCAAACGCCAGGTCGAATTTATCGCGCAGCGCCAGCAGGCCCGCCATCGCGCATTCGGAGGAGCAGTCCATACGGATCGCGCCGTCTTTGTCCAGGTGCATAAAGCGGAAGGTCTGATCGACGTGATCGTTCACGATGGTCAGATCCAGCTTGTAGTGCTCGGCGATGCGCTTCCAGTACTCAATACCGGAGCCGCCCAGCGGATCCACGCCCAGCTTCAGGCCAGCTTTCTGAATCGCCGCCATATCGACGATATCCGCCAGCCCTTCCACAAACGGCTGAACCAGATCCTGCTCTTTCACGTGACCGGAGGCCATCGCCTCATCAAGAGAAATACGTTTAACGCCTTTCAGACCTTCGGCCAGCAGCGCGTTTGCACGATCTTCCACCACTTTGGTGACGTTAGTGTCAGCCGGGCCGCCGTTAGGCGGGTTGTATTTGATACCACCGTCTTCCGGCGGGTTGTGGGATGGCGTAATGACGATACCGTCAGCCTGCGCGCCACCTTTTTTGTTGTGCACAAGGATCGCGTTTGATACCGCCGGTGTTGGAGTAAACCCATTGTTCTCCTGAACAATCACGTCCACACCGTTCGCCGCCAGCACTTCCAGCACGGAAATAAACGCCGGTTCAGACAGCGCATGGGTATCTTTGCCCACGTAGCACGGACCGGTAACGCCGTTTTTAGCGCGCTCTTCCGCAATGGCCTGAGCAATGGCCAGAATGTGCGGTTCGTTAAAGCTGTGGCGCGCCGCGCTGCCGCGGTGACCAGATGTACCAAACTTCACTGCGTGTTCTGCGTTGCCCACGACCGGTTTCAGCACGTAATACTGCGCGGTCAGCTGAGCGACGTTAATCAAATCGCTTTGTTGTGCAGGTTGGCCTGCACGGCTGTGATTTGCCATTACCGGGTCCTTATGATGCAAGGGTTAAATTGTACCGCAAACCTTTTCAATCAATTCCGCCGGGAACTGCATGGACTGCATGATGTGTTCAATCATGCTGCACTTGCGGCCCGTATTGGTATTGGTGATCACCCAGTACGGAGTGCCAGGGACATGTTTAGGTTTGGTTTGATTGCCATTTTGCAACAGCGTCTGCTCGTCGCCCGCGAAATAGACGCGGGTACGGCCGTGCAGCGACTCGGTCGCTTCAGCAAACGCTTTGTTATCCAGGGAGTAAAGTGTAGACAGCACCAGCATAAAACGGTTAACCGCCTTTTTCTGCTCCGCATATTCGTCGGAGAGCAGCAGTTCGCGCATCGCGCGCACTTTATCTTTTACCGGCGTCACGGCAGGTTTTGCTTGTACAGCAACGCTCGGCTGAGACACGACATCTTTGGTTACTGGGGTGGCAGGCTGTGAAGCGGCGGAAATTTTAAGCATGCGCCGTAAAATGTCGGACGCGCTCTCCCCGATATGCCGCGTCTGGCTGGCAATATACTGATAGAGTTCGTCATCAACTTCGATTGTTTTCATCTTAATCCAGTGCGATATCTTATCTGAATACAAGTCATTGGGATTATAAGGTCAAATCCCAACAGCGGATAGCGTCAAACCAGGTTGGCGGCAAAAGTCAGATTAAACTGGAACCTTGCAGCCGGGCGGCAGAATGGTCAACATGATACCCTAACCTGACATACGTAAAAAAAGAACTTTGCCATGAAATTGAATACCCGAGCGCAAACTGCACAATCGCCGAACAATAATTCCCCCATCGTGCTGGTTCATGGACTTTTTGGCAGCCTGGATAACCTGGGCGTGCTGGCCCGCGATTTGGTTACCGATCACGATATTTTACAGGTCGATATGCGCAACCACGGGCTTTCCGGCCGCTCAGACGAGATGACCTATGCGGCAATGGCGAAGGATCTGCTGGATACGCTAGACGCGCACAACCTGCAGAAGGTGACCCTCATCGGGCATTCAATGGGCGGTAAAGCGGTTATGGCGCTCACCGCGCTGGCGCCAGAGCGAATTTCCGGGCTTGTCGTGATTGACGTTGCGCCTGTGGATTACGACGTTCGCCGTCACGATGAGATTTTCGCGGCGATCAATGCCGTAACCGAAGCTGGCGTTTCCACTCGTCAGCAGGCGGCAGCGGTTATGCGTGAGCATCTTGATGAAGAAGGCGTGGTGCAGTTCCTTTTGAAGTCGTTTGTTGACGGGCAGTGGCGTTTTAACGTGCCGGTGCTGTGGGACCAGTACAACAACATCGTGGGCTGGGAAACCGTTCCCGCCTGGCCGCACCCTGCCCTCTTTATTCGCGGCGGTAACTCTCCTTATATTACCGACGCGTACCGCGACACGCTGCTGGCACAATTCCCGCAGGCGCGCGCCCACGTCATTGCCGGTGCCGGACACTGGGTGCATGCGGAAAAACCGGATGCTGTACTGCGCGCCATTCGCCGCTATCTCGCTGATACTGCAAATTGATTAAAAAGAGAGCGACTGGAAGATGACGGGCTTCCAGTCGTTGGCGTGCCGTTTTTGGTGATGTATGATGGCGCGCTTATCGCCCGGGCTTTAGCAGGGCGGCGTGTTTCCCCCGAAGTCTCATAATCATGGCCAAAGAACAAACGGACCGTACGACACTAGATCTGTTCGCGAATGAGCGTCGACCGGGACGACCGAAAACGAATCCGCTTTCGCGCGATGAACAGCTGCGTATCAATAAACGCAATCAGCTTAAACGCGATAAAAATCGTGGGCTTAAGCGTGTCGAATTGAAGCTCAACGCCGACGCGGTCGATGCGCTTAACGAGCTGGCAGAGGCGCGTAATATCAGCCGCAGCGAGCTTATTGAAGAGATGCTCATCGCCCAACTAGAGACGCTGCGCAGCCAGGCATAAGTCTGAAAAACCCCTTTATCGCCCTTTTCATGTAGCACAGAGTGCAGTCCTGCGCGATAGCGGTTTCCGCAGGGTTGCCAGTTCTGCTATTATTGCCCTTATCCGTGGCCGAATTGCGCCACCATACCATTAAGTTTCAAGAGGTTATTTTACTCATGGCAATCATCGGCATTTTCTTCGGCAGTGATACCGGCAATACCGAAAATATCGCAAAAAACATTCAGAAACAGCTCGGTAAAGACGTTGCTGATGTGCATGACATCGCCAAGAGCAGCAAAGAAGATCTCGAGGGCTATGACATTCTGCTGCTGGGTATTCCAACCTGGTACTATGGTGAAGCCCAGTGCGACTGGGACGATTTCTTCCCGACGCTGGAAGAGGTGGACTTCAACGGCAAGCTGGTTGCCCTGTTCGGTTGTGGCGATCAGGAAGATTACGCCGAGTACTTCTGTGATGCGCTGGGGACGATTCGCGACATCATTGAGCCTAATGGCGCGGTTATTGTGGGCCACTGGCCGACTGCCGGTTACCACTTCGAAGCCTCTAAAGGCCTGGCAGATGACGATCATTTTGTCGGACTTGCCATTGACGAAGACCGTCAGCCAGAACTGACCGCAGAGCGTGTAGAGAAGTGGGTTAAGCAGATCCGCGAAGAACTGCATCTGGACGATATTCTCAACGCCTGATTTTTTACGGCGCAACGCGGGTTGCGCCCTTTTCCAGGTAAAACCGATTAAATTAATTGCTACAAACTTTTAACTTTTTCGCCCAGACCTGTACAATGTCTCCCTGGCAAAATGTGGTTTCCTTTGAGCAAGTTTGTAGGTGATACCACGTTTTTATAAGCATACTTTGCCTGAGACTTGCAGTTTTCATTTAGGCATGGCAGTTCTATAATGAGACGCATTATCCCAGGTGCATTTTCTGTCACTTCCCAGAGAAGTGAATCGTTTAGCAACAGGACAGATTCCGCATGACTGACAACAATACCGCATTAAAGAAGGCTGGCCTGAAAGTAACGCTTCCTCGGTTAAAAATCCTGGAAGTGCTTCAGGGTCCAGACAATCACCATGTCAGTGCGGAAGACCTTTATAAACGTCTTATCGACATGGGTGAAGAGATTGGGCTGGCCACCGTATATCGCGTGCTGAACCAGTTTGATGACGCGGGCATTGTTACCCGTCATAATTTCGAAGGCGGTAAATCTGTATTCGAACTGACCCAGCAGCATCACCACGATCACCTGATCTGCCTCGATTGCGGCAAGGTCATTGAATTTAGCGATGATTCCATCGAAGCGCGTCAGCGTGAAATCGCAGCTCGTCACGGTATCCGTCTGACCAACCACAGCCTGTACCTTTACGGTCACTGCGCTGAAGGTGATTGCCGCGAGAATGAACACGCTCACGACACAAAATAAGTTAGCGTTCATACTCTGAGCCAGCCGTAAGGTTGGCTTTTTTTTGCCTGAAAAAAGCCCGGTCAGCAAAGTGCCACCGGGCGTAGAGCAACTTATTTGTTGTTATTGCGTATCTCGTTCCAGATTTTATCGCAACGCTTCGCCACTTCCTGATCGTTACCGGTTTTACGTGCCTGGATGCAGGCCTGATAATCCATCACGCGAACATTCTCCTGCGTCGCGAACGCCTCATGCGCTTTCTCTTTCTTTAACACATTTAGCACACTCTGGCAGGCTTCAATTTTCTCAGGCGATCCTTCCGCGGTATTAATACAGGCGCTATACGCCTCCTTCAGACGGGCGTCCTCTTTCGGCGCCTGAGTCTGAACACACGCCACCAGCCCTGATGCCATCAGCGCGACGATTACGATTTTTTTCATCATATGCAGTCTCCAGACCGGCGGGACTCAGCCCGCCGGTGTGCTCATCAGAAGATGGTGAATGGGGCGATAACCATGAATTTGACGTCACGTTCATCCTGGAAGATGTTGCCGTAACCGCCCGCATAGCTTGGGATATCGGAGTGGTTGTCATACTGCGTGAAGTGCAGCTTGAACATCGTGCCTTTTGCGCGGCCATCCTGCAGGGTGTAGATAGCATCCAGGCTGTAGGAGGACTCTTTCAGGCGATAGTTTGGATCGTAGTACGCATCCGGCGTCGCCATGTCTGCTGGTTTTGCATCCCAGGCGTAAGCGTAAGAAGCGCCCACCGCCCAGCCCGGCAGGTTCCAGTTTTTCAGGTCATACATGGCGCCGAAGAAGACCGCTTTCTCGCCGTCGGCGTTGAAGTCTGAGCGGTTATCCCACCAGATATCCAGACGACCGTTGGATGAGGCATAGGTCGGCGTCATACGCTGCAGGAAGTAGCCCTGCTGCCCTTCCGCCTTCACCCATGTCCCTTCCAGGCGCAAATCAACCTGGCCAACCTTGTAGCCGAAGGTTAACGCCTGCAGCCACGCGGTACCGTTATAAATGTCATTTACGCTGCCATCGCTGACCTTATCGCGCGTACCGTAGAACTGGTAGCTGGTGCTCAGCGGACTACCGGCGATATCAAATTTGTAGCTGGCTTTAGCAAAATACTGATCGATATAGCCTTCCGCCTGACCAAATGCGGCTTCCAGAACCAGATCGTTTTTGAAATCGTACTTCGCGCCCAGCGAGTGGAGGTAATCGACTTTGGTTTTCTTATCGTTCTGGTAGAACTTGTCCATCTCAATGTGCCACGGCGCTTTGTACTCGTTGGTCCACATATAGGAGAAGCTCAACGCACCTGCATCACCATAGTCAAAGTTAGCCCCGGCTTCTGCCCCCTGATAGGTACCAGGCATAAAGCTCCAGTGCGGCGCTAACAGCGTCTGGCCGGTTGGCTGAATATAGCCCCCACGCGCCCATACCGGGCCGTATTTGAATTTCGCTGCGGCCTTATAAAGGCTGATACCGCTTTTATCCCCTGACCAGTCTTCGTCATAGGCTTTATTGCTGGAGGAGAAGGCAATTTCGTTCGGGTGGCCGCTGTCGCCATTTTCAGCCATTTCAATCGCCGTAAACGCGGCAATATCCAGACCGAACATATCGGCGGCGTAGCCTGACTGGAAGTCCAGGTTGGCGTTCCAGGTGGAGTGAGAGAGGTTGGTTTTGTATTTATCTTCTGTGACATCTTTACGGTCACGTTCACGCTGCCAGTAATAAATACCGCCAGTGAGGGTAGAATCTTCGATGAAACCTGCTGCTTTTGCCTCTGGTGTCACCACCAGGCCCGACATTGCTGTCACACCGGCAATAGCCAGCGCCAGCGCACTACGTTTGCCACTGAACGTACGCATAGATTATTCCTCTTTGACGAATTAAAACGCCTTAAACGGCGAAAATATAAAAGACCAAAAGGCCAGGGGTAGTTATAAATACCCTCGAATTAACTACCGTCTTTAGGTTATTTTTCGCGACGCGAATTATCAATGCTTTTCAGTGGGCAAAAGTCAGGATTATGACGAAGTGCACATAATTGGTAGTGCTTTGTAACATTTGGCCGGATGCGAGGTGTGGCGGGGGTAGAGCAGGTAATTTCGGCGTCTTAGATTGTAATAAAACCCGTATTTGTCTTTATTCTTCATTTTATGAAACAGACAAACTTTTTTTAGAAAAATAAGTAGCACCGCATTGACCAAAAATTTTATCTGGCCTAATTACGGGCCTACTTTAACGATATGATCATTAAATAAAAAAACGCCGCAAAAAGCGGCGTTTGTTTCTCATTGACCAGTGCAACGTTATTATTCGCCGATCTTGGTCCAGGTATCACGCAGACCTACGGTACGGTTAAATACCGGTTTTTCTGCCGTGCTGTAACGGCTGTCCAGGCAGAAGTAACCTTCACGCTCGAACTGGAACGCTTTGCCCGCTTCAGCGGCTTTCAGCGATGGCTCCGCATAACCCTGCTTGATCACCAAAGATTCCGGGTTGATGGTCGCCAGGAAGTCTTCCGCCGCACCCGGGTTAGGTACGCTAAACAGACGATCGTACAGACGAATTTCTACCGGCAGCGCGTGGGAAGCGCTCACCCAGTGGATCACGCCTTTCACCTTGCGGCCGTCTGCCGGATCTTTGCTCAGCGTCTCAGCATCGTACGAACAGAAGATGGTGGTAATGTTACCTTCAGCATCTTTCTCTACGCGCTCGGCTTTGATGACGTAGGCGTTACGCAGACGAACTTCTTTACCCAACACCAGACGCTTGTACTGCTTATTGGCTTCTTCACGGAAGTCAGCACGGTCGATCCAGATCTCACCGCTGAACGGCACGTCGCGGCTTCCCATTTCCGGTTTATTCGGATGGTTAGGCATAGAGACCAGCTCGCTTCCACCCTGCGGGTAATTTTCAATCACCAGTTTCACCGGATCGATAACAGCCATCGCGCGCGGGGCGTTTTCGTTAAGATCTTCACGAATGCAGGATTCCAGAGACGCCATTTCGATGGTGTTGTCCTGCTTGGTCACGCCGATACGTTTGCAGAACTCACGAATAGAAGCGGCAGTGTAACCACGACGACGCAGGCCAGAGATGGTCGGCATGCGCGGGTCGTCCCAGCCTTCAACGTGCTTGTCGGTCACCAGCAGGTTCAGCTTACGCTTGGACATCACGGTGTATTCCAGATTCAGACGAGAGAACTCGTACTGACGCGGATGCACAGGAATGGTGATGTTATCCAGCACCCAGTCGTACAGACGACGGTTATCCTGGAACTCCAACGTACACAGCGAGTGGGTAATGCCTTCCAGCGCATCGCTGATGCAGTGGGTGAAGTCGTACATCGGGTAGATGCACCACTTGTTGCCGGTCTGGTGGTGTTCTGCGAACTTAATGCGGTACAGCACCGGATCGCGCATCACGATAAACGGCGACGCCATATCGATTTTGGCACGCAGACACGCTTTGCCTTCTTCGAAGCCACCGGCACGCATTTTTTCAAACAGGGCCAGGTTCTCTTCCACGCTGCGATCGCGGAACGGGCTGTTTTTGCCTGGTGCAGTCAGCGTACCGCGATACTCGCGGATTTCGTCCGCAGACAGCTCGTCAACGTAGGCCAGACCTTTGTTGATCAGCTCCACCGCGTAGGCATACAGCTGATCAAAATAGTCAGAGGAGTAGCAGATATCGCCAGACCAGTTGAAGCCCAGCCATTGCACGTCGTTTTTAATGGACTCAACGTATTCGATGTCTTCTTTTACTGGGTTGGTGTCATCGAAACGCAGGTTGCACTGCCCCTGGTAGTCTTGCGCAATGCCAAAGTTCAGGCAGATCGATTTCGCGTGACCAATGTGCAGGTAGCCGTTCGGCTCCGGCGGGAAACGCGTATGTACCGTGGTGTGCTTACCACTGGCCAGATCTTCATCGATGATCTGACGAATAAAGTTACTCGGGCGGGCTTCTGCCTCACTCATCGTGGATTCCTCAAAGCGTAAACAACGTATAACGGCGTATGATCTTATAAGCCGGACGTAGTGACAACCCTTAGTTACGGAAAATACGTATCAGATGAAAATAATGGGGGCGTTTGCTGCAAAAAAAAGCGGCGGAGGATATCCCCCGCCGCTTAAGGCATGACTCTACTCAGGAGCGATTACTTGCCTTTAATCTCATACAGCGGTGTCTGACCCGCAACCACCTGACCTTTCGCCTGGAGTACCAGACCGCTAAAGTCGTCGATGTTGCTGCACACGACCGGACTAATCATCGAGCGCGCGTTAGCGTTCAGGAAGTCCAGATCCATTTCCAGAATCGGCTGACCTGCCACCACTTCGGCCCCCTCTTCCACCAGGCGAGTAAAGCCCTGACCGTTCAGCGCTACGGTATCGATCCCCATATGGACAACGATCTCCGCGCCTTTTTCGGTTTCGAGGCAGAACGCGTGATTGGTGTTGAAGATTTTCACGATGGTGCCTGCCGCCGGAGACACAACGGTTTTGTCCGTTGGTTTCACCGCCACGCCGTCACCGACCGCTTTGCTGGCGAACGCTTCGTCAGGCACCTGCTCAAGGTCAACCACGTCACCCGTTACCGGAGAGACCAGCGCGGCCACCGTCACGGCGTTAGGCACGGCCTGCGGCTTCGCTACCGGGGCAGCCGTCGACGCAGGTGCGCTGTCGGCTGATGCCGCCGCGACCGGGCCACGGGCAACCACTTTCTTCATTTCGTCGCCAATGGATTCCGCTTTGGCGCCTACGATAACCTGGATAGTTTGTTTGTTCAGTTTAACCACGCCCGATGCACCAAGGCGTTTACACATTGCGTCGCTTACGCGCGCCGAGTCACCCACCGTCAGACGCAGACGGGTGATACAGGCGTCAATCGCTTTCAGGTTGTCAGTCCCACCGACGGCAGCGATATAGCTGGTCGCCAGCTGAGTCAGACCCTCTTCGGTATTGCTGTTGGCTTCGTTGGTGACCACTTCGTCTTTGGTATCTTCGCGGCCTGGTGTTTTGAGGTTAAACATACGAATAACCGCAGTGAACAGCACGAAGTAGATGACGAAGAAGACCAGACCCATTACCACCAGCATCCAGACGTTCTTGCTTGCCGCCGGCAGGTTGTACATCAACACGTAGTCGATCGCGCCTGCAGAGAAGGAGAAGCCAGCATGGATGCCCAGCAGGGTCGCCACAAACAGGCTGATACCGGTAAGCACCGCATGCATGAGGTACAGCACTGGCGCCAGGAACATGAACAGGAATTCCAGCGGCTCGGTTACACCGGTCAGGAACGCGGTAATCGCAACGGACAGCAGCATGCCGCCAACCATTGGGCGACGCGCTTTTGGCGCAGCCAGGTACATTGCCAGTGCAGCGCCCGGCAGACCAAACATCATGATTGGGAAGAAGCCAGACATGAACATACCCGCGGTGCCGTCACCCGCATAGAAGCGGTTGATGTCGCCGTGGAATACGGTGCCCGCAGCATTGGTGAACTCACCAATCTGGAACCAGGCGATGGTGTTCAGCACCTGATGCAGACCGGTTGGGATCAGCAGACGGTTGATAAAACCAAAGATACCTGAGCCCACTGCACCCGCTGAAACAATCCACTCGCCGCCCGCATGGATAGCATGCTGCACCGGCGGCCAGACGTAGCCAAAGATAGCTGCCAGGATCAGACAGAAAAAGCCCGTCGCAATTGGCACAAAACGTTTACCGCCGAAGAAGCTCAGGAAGTCAGGCAGTTTGATACCCGCCCAGCGGTTGTACACGGCACCACCGACCAGACCGGTAATGATACCCGCCAGTACACCCATGTTGATTTCCGGGTTGATGGTTACCATCGCTTTCGTGAGGATGAAGTAACCTACCGCCCCTGCCAGTGCCGCAGCACCGGCGCTGTCTTTTGACCAGCTTGACGCCACGCCGATGGCGAAAATCAGCGCAAGGTTGTCAAAAATGGCGCCGCCTGCCTGGGCAATAAACGGCACGTTAAGAAGATCGGGTTGCCCGAATCGCAGCAGCAACGCTGCAACCGGTAGCACGGCGATAGGGAGCTGCAAAGCCCTACCGAGGCGCTGGAAAAAACCTAAAATATTCATCCTATTCCCCCTACGAGACCCATTATTAAGACTCGCGCATAAACTATGTTTTTATTGTGTCACGAACGATAGATACAGTTGATGATTCACTGGCAGTGTGAGTGTGTGAAAAATTAATTCGTATCGCAAATTAAACACCTATTTTTTGTGATTATTGTCACCAAATATCGTATTCCCTCCTCCCTTTCACTGGCTAACAGCCAAAACTTATTTTATCATTCAAAAAATCAAGACGGATTGATCCGGCCTGAAAGGTTCCAGGTTACGCTTAAGCATCAGGTTCCGATACCCATCCGCCCACTCTTCTACTTAAACTTTGAGGTGAACAATGAGACTGATTCCCCTGGCAACTGCTGAACAAGTCGGTAAATGGGCCGCTCGCCATATCGTTAACCGTATTAATGCCTTCAAGCCTACTGCCGATCGTCCCTTCGTTCTTGGCCTTCCAACGGGTGGTACCCCACTGACCGCGTACAAAGCGCTGGTTGAAATGCATAAAGCGGGCCAGGTTAGCTTTAAACACGTTGTGACCTTCAACATGGACGAATATGTCGGCCTGCCAAAGGAGCATCCTGAAAGCTACCATAGCTTCATGCACCGCAATTTCTTTGATCACGTTGATATCCCAGCTGAAAATATTAACCTGCTGAATGGAAATGCGCCTGATATTGACGCAGAATGCCGTCAGTACGAAGAAAAAATCCGTTCTTACGGTAAAATCCACCTGTTCATGGGTGGCGTGGGCAACGATGGTCATATCGCGTTCAACGAACCAGCCTCTTCTCTGGCTTCCCGTACCCGTATTAAAACGCTGACCCATGACACCCGCGTGGCAAACTCCCGCTTCTTTGACGGTGATGTGAACCAGGTTCCAAAATACGCCCTGACCGTTGGCGTAGGCACCCTGCTGGATGCCGAAGAGGTGATGATTCTGGTACTGGGCGGCGTGAAAGCGCAGGCGCTCCAGGCAGCCGTTGAAGGCAACGTTAACCACATGTGGACCATCAGCTGCCTGCAGCTGCATCCAAAATCAGTCATCGTCTGCGACGAACCGTCCACGATGGAGCTGAAGGTGAAAACGCTGAAATACTTCAACGAGTTAGAAGCTGAGAACATCAAAGGTCTGTAATTGAATAACCGCCTCTTCTGTCAGAGGCGGTCGCTTTTTTTAACCGGGGGTCGATATGTACGCTTTAACCCACGGTCGGATTTATACCGGCCATGAAATTCTGGATGACCATGCGATTGTTATCGCCAATGGCCTGATTGAACGTGTTTGCCCGCTGGCGGAACTGCCGCCGGAGATAGAACAGCGCTCACTCAATGGAGCAGTAATCTCCCCCGGTTTCATCGACGTACAGCTTAACGGCTGCGGCGGTGTGCAGTTCAATGACTCCGCCGAGGCGGTGACGGTTGAAACGCTGGAAATCATGCAGAAAGCTAACGAGAAATCAGGCTGCACCAGCTATCTGCCGACGCTCATCACCAGCAGTGATGACCTGATGAAACAGGGTATCCGCGTGATGCGCGAATACCTGGCCAAACACCCGAATCAGGCGCTGGGTCTGCATCTGGAAGGGCCATGGCTGAACATAGTGAAAAAAGGCACGCATAACCCGGATTACGTGCGCAAGCCGGATGCTGAACTGGTCGACTACATGTGTGCCAATGCTGATGTGATCGCTAAAGTGACGCTGGCGCCAGAAATGACCGGTACTGAGGTCATCAGCAAACTGGCTGCCGCCGGGATTGTGGTTTCAGCAGGTCACTCAAACGCCACACTGAAAGAAGCCAAAGCGGGCTTCCGTGCCGGCATTACCTTTGCGACCCACCTTTACAACGCCATGCCGTATATTACCGGCCGTGAACCGGGTCTGGTCGGGGCGATTCTCGACGAACCAGACGTCTACTGCGGCGTTATCGCTGATGGCATGCACGTTGATTACACCAACATTCGCAACGCCAAACGGCTGAAAGGTGACAAGCTCTGCCTGGTCACCGATGCCACCGCGCCAGCAGGTGCAAATATTGAGCAGTTCATTTTTGCTGGTAAAACAATATACTACCGCAATGGACTGTGTGTGGATGAAAACGGTACGCTGAGTGGCTCCTCTTTGACCATGATTGAAGGGGTGCGTAATCTGGTGGAGCATTGTGGGATTGCGCTTGATGAAGTCCTGCGTATGGCCACCCTTTATCCAGCTCGCGCTATCGGCGTGGATAAACAGCTCGGCGGAATTGCACCAGGTATGGTTGCAAACCTGACGGCATTCACACACGATTATAAAATTATTAAGACCATCGTTAATGGTAACGAGGTCGTCACTGAGTAAGTAAAAGTATGACACCAGGCGGACAAGCTCAAATCGGTAATGTCGATCTCGTTAAACAACTTAACAGTGCGGCGGTTTATCGCCTGATTGACCAACATGGTCCAATCTCGCGGATCCAGATAGCCGAACAAAGCCAGCTTGCTCCCGCCAGCGTGACAAAAATTACCCGCCAGCTCATTGAGCGCGGTTTGATCAAAGAAGTCGATCAGCAGGCCTCCACCGGGGGCCGCCGCGCCATCTCCATCATTACCGAAACCCGCAACTTTCAGGCCATTGGCGTCCGGCTTGGTCGTCATGACACCACGCTCACGCTGTACGATTTGAGCAGCAAAGCCATTGCGGAAGAGCACTATCCGCTGCCCGAGCGCACTCAGGAGACGCTGGAACACGCGCTGCTGAATACTATCGCGCACTTTATTGAAAGCTGTCAGCGCAAGATCCGCGAACTGATCGCCATCTCCGTCATTCTGCCGGGCCTGGTCGACCCGGAAAGCGGTGTGATCCGATACATGCCGCATATTCAGGTTGAGAACTGGGCGCTGGTCGACGCGCTGGAAAAACGCTTTAAGGTGACCTGCTTTGTCGGCCATGATATTCGATCTTTAGCGCTGGCTGAGCACTACTTTGGTGCGAGTCAGGACTGTGAAGACTCTATTCTGGTGCGCGTACACCGCGGTACGGGCGCAGGCATTATCTCCAATGGCCGTATTTTTATTGGTCGTAACGGTAACGTTGGCGAGATCGGCCACATCCAGGTTGAACCGCTCGGCGAACGCTGCCACTGCGGCAACTTCGGCTGCCTTGAAACCATCGCCGCCAACACGGCCATCGAGCAGCGCGTTCGCCACCTGCTTGAGCAGGGCTATCAAAGCCGCGTCACGCTGGACGATTGCAAGATAGGCACCATCTGCAAAGCCGCCAATAAAGGCGACGCGCTGGCCTGTGAGGTGATCGAGCAGGTAGGTCGCCATCTGGGGAAAACCATCGCCATCGCCATTAACCTGTTTAACCCGCAGAAAGTGGTGATCGCCGGAGAGATTGTTGAAGCGGAAAAGGTGCTGCTGCCCGCCATCGAAGGCTGTATCAACACCCAGGCGCTGAAAGCATTCCGACAGAACCTCCCGGTGGTTCGTTCGAAGCTTGACCATCGCTCGGCGATTGGCGCGTTTGCGCTGGTCAAGCGCGCCATGCTCAACGGGATCCTGCTCCAGCATTTGCTGGAATCCTGATCGGACCTTATAGTAACGCCTTCTTTTTTTGATGTCGGAATGTCCATGACCATTAAGAATGTAATTTGTGATATCGACGGCGTGCTGATGCACGACAACGTTGCCGTGCCGGGTGCTGCGGAGTTTCTTCACCGCATCATCGACAAAGGAATGCCACTGGTTCTACTCACGAACTACCCTTCCCAAACCGGTCAGGATCTGGCGAACCGCTTTGCCACCGCAGGCGTCAACGTGCCGGACAGCGTGTTTTATACCTCCGCAATGGCAACGGCGGATTTCCTGAAGCGTCAGGAAGGAAAAAAAGCCTACGTGGTCGGTGAAGGCGCGCTGATCCACGAGCTGTATAAAGCAGGCTTTACCATTACCGATGTGAACCCGGACTTTGTGATCGTGGGAGAAACGCGTTCCTTTAACTGGGAGATGATGCATAAAGCAGCCTACTTTGTCGCCAACGGTGCGCGCTTTATTGCCACCAACCCGGATACGCACGGCCGTGGTTTCTATCCGGCCTGCGGCGCGCTGTGCGCCGGTATTGAAAAAATCTCCGGCCGTAAGCCTTTTGTTGTCGGCAAACCGAGCCCGTGGATCATCCGCGCCGCGCTGAATACGATGCAGGCACACTCAGAAGAAACCGTCATTGTTGGCGACAACCTGCGCACCGATATTCTGGCTGGCTTCCAGGCAGGGCTTGAAACCATCCTGGTACTTTCTGGCGTCTCGCAGCTTGATGACATCGATACGATGCCCTTCCGACCTAGCTGGATTTACCCCTCTGTCGACGAAATCGACGTTATTTGATTCTGAACCACGTCCCAGGGCGTGGTTTTTCATTTTCAGCTTATACAAACAAAACACTATCTAACAAAAAACCCTTTTCATTGCATTATCATCAATAAAAGGATGTGTGACGTACTCTTTTTTCACTATTCCGCAATCACTATTGCACTATTTCCGTTTTGGCCCGTAAAACCCTTGCGCCCCTCCCCTCTTTTGCGGCATTTTCATAAGCAAGCAACATCACAATGCAACAGAGTTAACGGAGAAGGTTATGTGTTCAATTTTTGGCGTACTGGATATTAAAACTGACGCGGGCGAACTGCGTAAAAAAGCACTCGAATTGTCCCGCCTGATGCGCCATCGCGGACCGGACTGGTCAGGCGTTTACGCCAGTGACAAAGCGATTCTGGCTCACGAACGTCTGTCTATTGTTGACGTCAACGCCGGTGCACAGCCGCTGTATAACGAGAAAAAAACGCACGCGCTGGCTGTCAACGGTGAAATTTATAACCATCAGGCGCTGCGCGCCGAGTACGGCGACCGCTACGCCTTCCAGACCGGCTCTGACTGTGAAGTGATCCTGGCGCTGTATCAGGAGAAAGGTCCCGAGTTTCTCGACGACCTGCAGGGCATGTTTGCCTTCGCCCTGTACGACAGCGAAAAAGACGCTTACCTGATTGGCCGTGACCATATCGGTATTATCCCGCTGTACATGGGGCACGATGAACACGGCAACTTCTATGTCGCGTCCGAAATGAAAGCCCTGGTTCCGGTCTGCCGCACCATTAAAGAGTTCCCGGCGGGCAGCTATCTGTGGAGCAAAGACGGTGAAATTCGTCCGTACTACCAGCGCGACTGGTTTGACTATGACGCGGTGAAAGACAACGTGACGGATAAAGCCGAGCTGCGTCAGGCGCTGGAAGATTCCGTGAAAAGCCACCTGATGTCAGACGTGCCTTACGGCGTACTGCTCTCCGGCGGTCTGGACTCCTCCGTGATCTCCGCGATCACCAAGAAGTTCGCGGCTCGTCGCGTGGAAGATCAGGAGCGCTCCGAGGCCTGGTGGCCGCAGCTGCACTCCTTTGCCGTGGGCCTGGAAGGGGCACCGGATCTGAAAGCCGCGCAGGAAGTGGCAAACCACCTCGGCACCGTGCACCATGAAATTCACTTCACCGTGCAGGAAGGCCTGGATGCGATCCGCGATGTGATCTATCACATTGAAACCTATGACGTGACCACCATTCGCGCCTCCACGCCGATGTACCTGATGTCGCGTAAGATCAAGGCGATGGGCATCAAGATGGTGCTCTCCGGCGAAGGTTCTGACGAAGTGTTTGGCGGCTACCTGTACTTCCATAAAGCGCCAAACGCCAAAGAGCTGCATGAAGAGACCGTGCGTAAGCTGCAGGCGCTGCATATGTTCGACTGTGCCCGTGCCAACAAAGCGATGTCGGCCTGGGGCGTGGAAGCGCGCGTGCCGTTCCTGGATAAGAAATTCCTCGACGTGGCGATGCGCATCAACCCGCAGGATAAAATGTGCGGCAACGGCAAAATGGAAAAACATATCCTGCGTGAATGTTTTGAATCTTACCTGCCGGCGAGCGTGGCATGGCGTCAGAAAGAGCAGTTCTCTGATGGCGTTGGCTACAGCTGGATCGACACCCTGAAAGAGGTGGCAGCGAAGCAGGTTTCTGACCAACAGCTGGAAACCGCAAGCTTCCGCTTCCCGTACAACACGCCGGGCTCGAAAGAAGCGTACCTCTACCGTGAGATCTTTGAAGAGCTGTTCCCGGTGCCGAGCGCTGCCGAGTGTGTTCCTGGCGGTCCGTCAGTGGCCTGTTCATCCGCAAAAGCCATTGAATGGGATGAATCTTTCAAGGCGATGAACGATCCATCGGGGCGTGCGGTAGGCGTTCACCAGTCCGCCTACAAATAATCACAACGATTTCAAACAGGCCCCTCAGGGGCCTGTTTTTTTTGCCTCACATTTCACCACCAAAAACCGATTAATAACCAATAATTGCCGAATATTCGGCCACGCTGTTCGCAACCTAACCAAACAGTCACATTCCGGCTATTTTCGTTGAAAAAGGTGTTGACGCTGCAAGGGTCTATACGCATAATGCGCCCCGCAACGCCGATAAGGTAACGCGAAAAAAAGATGGCTACGTAGCTCAGTTGGTTAGAGCACATCACTCATAATGATGGGGTCACAGGTTCGAATCCCGTCGTAGCCACCATCTTTTTGCGGGAGTGGCGAAATTGGTAGACGCACCAGATTTAGGTTCTGGCGCCGCAAGGTGTGCGAGTTCAAGTCTCGCCTCCCGCACCATTCCCGGGTAAGCGTTGCACGGATGGGGTATCGCCAAGCGGTAAGGCACCGGTTTTTGATACCGGCATTCCCTGGTTCGAATCCAGGTACCCCAGCCATATTTCTTCGATTTTGCGGTTCTCCGCGGTATTGGGGTATCGCCAAGCGGTAAGGCACCGGTTTTTGATACCGGCATTCCCTGGTTCGAATCCAGGTACCCCAGCCATCGAAGACTGCAGTACTGGCTACGTAGCTCAGTTGG